>NZ_JQNL01000001.1:4170000-4470000 GCF_000745235.1 Luteibacter mycovicinus | reverse complement strand
GGCACGAATACGGAATCACCCCGGTCGACGTACCTGAGGCGGGCAGCTACGACGCCGTCCTGGTCGCGGTGGGCCATAAGGAATTCATCGCATGGGGCGCGGAAGGCATCCGCGCGTTCGGCAAGCCGGCCTCCGTCGTTTACGACGTCAAATACGTACTGCCGCGGGAAGCGGTGGACGGGCGCCTGTGACCGCGAGACGGCATCCATGAGAGTCCTCGTCACCGGCACCGCGGGCTTCATCGGCTCCCACCTCGCCCTGCGGCTCCTCGCGCGGGGCAACGAGGTGATAGGGCTGGACAACCTGTCGGACTACTACGACGTGGGGCTGAAGCAGGCACGTCTGCGACGCTTCGCGGACGACCCGGGCTACACCCATATCCACGCCGATCTCGCCGACCGCGAGGCGGTGGAAGAAGTCTTCGCCACCTACCGCCCGCAACGCGTCGTCAACCTTGCGGCACAGGCAGGCGTACGTTACGCCGCCACCAATCCGCACGTGTACATGTCCAGCAATGTCACCGGCTTTCTGCATGTACTGGAGGGCTGCCGCCATCACGACGTGGAACATCTCGTGTTCGCGTCGACCAGTTCGGTCTATGGCGCCGACACGCGGATGCCGTTTTCCGAGCATCAGCCGACCGAGCACCCGCTGACCCTGTATGCCGCGTCGAAGAAAGCCAATGAGCAGATGGCGCACAGCTATGCGCATCTCTATGGCCTGCCCTGCACCGGCCTGCGCTTTTTCACGGTGTACGGCCCCTGGGGCCGACCCGACATGGCGCTGTTCCTGTTCACCAAGGCCATCCTGGCGGGCGAGCCGATCCGGGTGTTCAATCACGGGCACCACAAGCGCAGCTTCACCTACGTGGACGACATCGTCGAGGGGATCCTGCGCACGCTCGATCAGCTGCCCGGCAGGAACGAACAGTGGTCGGGCGATCGCCCCGACCCGGGCAGCAGCGGCGTCGCGCCCTATCGCATCTACAACATCGGCAACGAGAAGCCGGTGGAGCTGCTGCAATACATCCACACGCTGGAAGAGTGTCTCGACCGAAAGGCACGCATGGAGATGTTGCCCTTGCAGGCCGGCGACGTACCCGACACCGAAGCCAATGTCTCGGCGCTGGTGCAGGCCACGGGGTACGCGCCGCGGGTGGATGTCCGCTCCGGCGTCAGACATTTCGTCGACTGGTACCGCGCGTATTACCGGGCCTAGCGCGGCGACGAAGATTTTCCAACGCGACGCGACATTTCTGGGAGATGCGCCGTGCTCATCGATTACCTCGACCCGTCGGCACCTGCCGATCTTCAGGCGGACCTGTGCGTCATTGGCGCGGGACCGGCCGGCATCGCCATCGCGCAGTCCTTCATCGGGTCGTCGATCACCGTCTGCCTCGTCGAGGGCGGCGGCCTGACGGGTGAGGATCGCAGCCAGGACCTCTACAACGGCCGCTCGGCCGGCGACATGCCTTTCGATGCCGGCACCTCGCGCATGCGCGTGTTCGGCGGCAGCTGCACCCTTTGGGGCGGCGGCTGCATACCGCTCGGCGACGACGACATGGCCCCGCGCGACTGGGTGCCCGGGAGTGGGTGGCCGCTGCGCTACGCCGAGCTGACACCCTGGTACGAGAAGGCGCGAGCCTTCTGTCACATCGACGCGTCGTACCGTTTCGGCCAGGGGTCGTTCGAGGGTCCGGTGGCACGCAAGCCGCTCGACCTCGATCCGGACGTGATGACCAACTACATCTTCGCGCGGAGTCCGATCCTGTTCGGGGAAGCCTACCGCGAGCCGCTCGGCCAGGCGGCCAACATCACCGTTCTGCTGCACGCCAACGTGATGGAGCTGCGTTCCAACGACACGGCGAGCCACGTGACCGAAGTGCGCATCGGCTCGCTCGACGGCCGCCGTGGCCGTATCCGCGCGCGGCGTTACGTCCTCGCCGCCGGTGGCATCGAGAATGCGCGCATCCTGCTGCTGTCGGACAGCGTGGCGACCCGCGGCCTGGGCAACGACCGCGATCTGGTCGGACGATATTTCATGGATCATCCCAGCGGCACGCTCGGCAGCATCCGGTCCGACACGCCCGACCGGCTCACGCGGCCCTACGAGCGCACCATCGGCAAGGCACGGGCACCCGTGTCTCCCGAGATCGGCTTGTCGATGGCGGCCCAGAAACGTCACGAGACCCTGAACGGCCGCGTGCATCCCTTCGCGGTGGAAGGCGAGGTACCGCGCGGTATTCGCGCCCTGCGCGATCTTCGCGCCGCCTTACGTGGTCCCGTACGCGACGAAGGCTCGCTGCTCCAGGCCCGGCTCAACGCCGCGCTGCAGAACGGGCCCGGTGGCGCGGTCGCCGTCTCACCGCGGAACCTGGCGCTGAGCACGATGCGCCTCGGCCTGCATATCGGCGACATCGTCCGGGCGGCCGCGCAGAAGGCGAACGACCGCCCCACCGTCCATAGCGACCGCGTCGCCCTGGTCGGCTTCTTCGAGCAGGCGCCCAACCGCGACAGCCGGATCACCCTGGATACGAGCCGCGACGCGCTGGGGTTGCGACGGGTGAGCGTGGACTGGCGACTGACCGATCTGGACCGACACACCTATCGCACGCTCACCGTGCTGACCGGCGACCGGCTGGCCCATGCCTGCGACGGCCGGTTCGAACCGGCCGCGTGGGCGATCGATCCCGCCCTGCCACCGGATGTACATGGCACGGCGCACCACATGGGTACCACACGCATGGCGAACGATCCGGCTCAGGGTGTCGTCGACCCGAACGGCAAGGTCTTCGGCGTCGGCAATCTCCATGTCGCGGGGAGCTCGGTCTTCCCCACCGGCGGCTGGGCGTTTCCGACCTTTACGCTGATCGCGCTGAGTCTGCGCCTTGCCGGTCAGTTGCGGACCTTGCTGCAAGCCTGCGAAACGGGCGGACTCGGATAACCGGATGACCGCACTGGCCCACGCGTCCCGAAGGGACACCTTCTCCGGTCGGGTCGTCGCCCGCCTTGCCGACGCGGGCTTCGATGCGCCGCGCGCCGATCAGGCCCGTGTCCTCGTGTTCGACGCCCTCGCTCTCCGCGACGACGTGTGCGATGCCAACGCCCTGCTCGACCGGACCGAACGGGCACGGGCACTTCGCTTCCACTACCCCCGCGACCGCGACGTCTACGTTCTTGCGCATGCCGTGTGGCGTATCGTGCTCGGCGAGTGCCTGCGCCTGGCGCCATCGGACGTGCCGCTGGCACGCACCGCCGATGGGCAGCCCCGCCTGCCCGGAACCGCATTGTCGACCAGCCTCAGCCATAGCGGCGATGTGGTGGCGCTGGCGGTCTCGCCGGCGGCGACGATCGGCGTCGACATCGAGACGTACCCTCCGCGCGTGGATCTGGACACGCTGATGCCGGTGTTCTGTACCCGAGCGGAAATCGCACAGCTGTCGGTTCTCGACGATGTCGCGAGGCGCTGGGCACAGATGGAACTATGGACGCGGAAAGAAGCGCTGCTGAAAGCCTTCGGTGTCGGACTGCTGACCGATCCCGCCACGACACCGGCGCCCGCGACGCATCTTCTGCTCCCGCCCCCGGAGGCGGCGCACTACCCGCCATGCATCACGCGCAACCTCGAGGGCTGCGATCGCTGGATCGCGGCCTTCGCCGCTCCGCCGGCGATCCGGGACATTCGTCTGCACACGCTGTAACGATGACGTTACACACGGCCATACGGCCTAGCCGCGTCACGACCGGAAGTGCAATCGACACTCCCGGCGCACATGCCTAGCCTTCCGTCATCGGCACGTCGACACGCGGCGTGCAAGGGGAACACGATGATTCGTTTGCTTCGACAGCCGATCGTACGCTGGCTCACCCTGATGGGTGGATGCGAGCTGCTCCTGCTTGCCGCGTCGCTCAACGTCGCCACGTACATTCGCTTCGCACCGTCGCCGGACGACCTCGAAGCATCGATGCAGATGCTTACCGCACGCGCGGTGATGTTCGCGCTGGTCATCTTCCTCGGCATGGCGGCACTCGGCGAATACCGGTCAACGTTGCGCATGAGCTGGCGAGGTCAGCTGGCGAGACATGCCATCGCCTTCGCACTGGGCGGGCTCGTTCTGGTGGTCGGCTATTACGTGGTACCGCAGGCGTACGTGGGACGCGGCGTGCTCGGCATGGCGCTGGCGATCGGCTTTATCGCCACGGCCGCTTTCCGTGCGCTTTTCATGCGTCTGGTCGAGCTGGAAGCCCTGAAACGGCGCGTGATCGTGCTGGGCGCCGGACAACGCGCGGCGCAGATCCATAATCGCATGCGCCGCCGCTCGGACCGTCGAGGCTTCTGCCTGCTCGGATATGTGCAAGGACCCAACGAGAACATACTGGTGCCCGCCGAACTGCTGCTCGACACGCGTGAGTCACTGGCAGGCTATGCGCGCCGTGTGAAGCTCGACGAAATCGTCGTCGGCGTGGACGACCGGCGTGGGAGCCTGCCCATGGACGACCTGCTGGCCTGCCGCCAGCTCGGCGTGCAGATCACCGACCTCACCACTTTCGTCGAGCGCGAAGCCGGTCGCGTGCAGCTGACCATGCTCGATCCGTCATGGCTGGTGTTTTCAGGCGGCTTCAACGCGTCGCCTTTCGCGCTCTTCGTGAAACGCGCCTTCGACATCGGTGCATCGCTGACGATCGCCCTGCTCTGCTGGCCGGTCATGCTGGCGGTGGTCGCCGCCATCCGCATCGAATCCGGTCGCGGACAGCCCATTCTGTACCGCCAGGAGCGCGTCGGCGAACACGGGCGCTCGTTCTGGCTGTACAAGTTCCGCAGCATGCGCACCGATGCCGAGATGGACGGCGTGGCACGCTGGGCGAAGAGCAACGACGATCGCGTGACGCGCGTGGGCCGCATCTGCCGCAAGCTTCGTTTCGACGAGCTGCCGCAGCTGTGGAACGTGATCCGTGGTGACATGAGCATCGTGGGCCCGCGACCCGAGCGCCCGCAGTTCGTGTCGGACCTGGAAACCAAGATTCGTTATTACAGCTTGCGGCACAGTATCAAACCGGGCCTGGCGGGCTGGGCGCAGCTCAGCTATCCGTACGGGGCTTCCGAAGAAGACGCTGCCGAGAAGCTGAAATACGACCTGTTCTACGTGAAGAACCACAACCTCTTCCTCGACATGGTGATCCTGATCGAGACGGTGGAGGTGGTGCTGTTCGGCCGTGGTGCGCGTTAGTGACGCGGGCGCGGGCTCTCGCTGTGCAGACCGCGAAGTGGCGAGCTGTACCAGTCACTGACCGTGTGGTTGTCGAAGCGGACCCAGGAGGGTCCGTATTCCCAGCGACCGTCCGCGCGTTGCGTGGGTTCGCCCTCGAGTGCGATGACCTCGTCTTCGCTCATGCCCAGCGACAACGGTCCGCTGACCGCGAAGGCGGAGTTCGCCGCCGGTACGCCAGTCGTTCGAACGATGGCCGCTTCCGTGCTGTCTTCTGCGTCGGGTTCGCTGGCAGCGGGCATCAGCGACCAGGCGAGCACCGCGACGCCAATCGCGCCGATCGCGAGCCACCACCAGGCGCCCAGTGGTCGCCGTGGCAACGACTCCGTATCGGCGATCACCGTGGCGGCCGGCGTACCGTCCTCGATTACGGCAGCGGGTTTCGGTGTCGCGACGGCTACGCCTGGCAGCGGTGCGCCGCCCGGCAGACGGCCATGTCGCCGGTGGAATTCCATCGCCGCGCCATACTGCCTGGTAAGCCGTTGCAGGCGACGTGCCGCCAGCGCGTCGACATGCCCGTCGGCACGGCGGTCCGGATGCCACTGTGCGACATGGCGCCGGTAGGCTTGCTTGAACTCGGCCAGCGAGCATCCAGGCTTCAGCCGGAGCCGTGTGTAGAGATCCAGAAAATCGGTTTCGTCCGCCACCGTCGAGCTCCCCTTGCTCCGCAGCCAAGAGCGTGGCGCAGCACCCACGGCGTGACAAGTACAACTTATGGAGAATACGCATGCGCCTGCCCCATCGCGTCGCCTTCCCCGCGACGCTGCTGCTCGTCCTGAGCAGCGGCGCCGTCACCGCCGCCGACACGCCTCCGCCCGCCTTAGGCGCGCACGTTTTCCTCGGCCAGGGCGAAGGTCTCGGGGTTACCCCCGCGACCACGGCGCCGGTCGACACGCAGGTCAGTGGCAGCGTGTTCATCGCTTTCAACGCGGGGTATGCCAGCAACGTTGCCACGCCTCGCGATACCTACGGGAACCGTTGGAAGCCCCTGGGCGGGGCGCAGACGTACGCGAACTACGGTGACCGGTTCACGGTGCAGGGCTATGTCGTCACCGACGGCAAAGGCGGCGCGGCGCATTCGGTATCGATCGACAAACGCGGCGAACCCCGCGGTGAACTCTCCCTGCCCTTCGTCGAAGTACGTCACGGCACACGCGTGGCTGCCGTCGCACGTTCCTACGCCAATGGCGCCTTGCAGGTAGCCAGCGACACCGTGACGGTGAACGGACCCGCCACCTTGCTGGCGTTCTGGTGGGGCGACGGTGGCGTCAAGCACATGACCGTGAGTCCGGGCGACGGCTTCCGGCTGATCGATGCCTTCGTCACGTTGCCCGACGAGAGCGGTGTGCAGGGAGCGGTGGCATGGCGACAGGTGGAGACCGCGGGCACCTACCGCGTGCACTGGACCGTGGCACCGGTTCAGGGCGCGGCGTTGTGGCTGATCGCCATCCAGTGACGGCATTTCACTGTCCGGATCCGGACAGTGAAAAACGGCAAGTCGAATGTAAGCTTTCGACCCTGCTCGCGACCCGGGTCACGCCTGTCCGCAAAGGCGGCAAGAAGCGCTCCGGGGTGTCCGGAACCGGACGTTCACCCCTACAACCAAAGACCTATTTTTATATGTGAAACAACACGATAGCCTAATTCCTCGATACCACTGAACCGCGACGAGCCAGATGACAGGGACCGTGCAGGGAGCACGTCCACGCAAGCGACATGCATGTCGCCCCGGTGCACGGATGCACAGCGCGGAGTGTCACGAGGAATGCGAGGAATGTTGCAAGACTCGCCAGCGGTTTAGCGGTATCGAACTGGGGAACTGCACGACCTCCACGGCATGTCGTCAACGCGACATGCCGTGGTCTTTTGTGGCCGCGCGTCAGAACGACACGCGGACACCGACGTTGCCGGCCCAGCCGCGCATGCCGTAGCTGCCGACGAAGTGCTGGTAGGTGCCTTCGCCATACACTTGCACATGTTCACCGAGCTGGCTGACCGCACCCGCGGCAACACGATACGCATTACCCACACGACCCGAGCCGAAGCGGTCGCCGGTATGGAAGGCTTCGCTGGAGACGTCCACGCCCGGATCGCCATTGCTCGTATGTGTCAGGTCCAGGCTGGCATAGGGCATGAATCGCGGCTGCGCCGTCCGGGTAACACGACCGCCAAGCGTGGCGCTGGTCTGCTTCGCCGTGCCCAGCCGGATCTCGAGTCCATCGGTGTCGCTGAAGTCCCGGAAGTTCAGCTGTTGGTGCTTCAGCTGGAACCGCGGCTCCACCGTCCAGTCGCCACCGATCGCGATCGGCAGACCCGCCTCGATCGACGTGGTCCAGCCATGCGCGCGGAGATTGCCGACATCGGAGCCGCGCAGATCCGTACCTACATCGCCGCGGTACCGCGTGGCGCCGATGACGCCGTCTACCCAGAAGCCGTTGCCGTGCTGCCAGGTGATCCAGCCGGATACACCATGGGCATGGTATTTCGCACTGCTGTTGCCATCGATCGCGTTGGGCGTAACGCGCGTGGTCCCCTTGTCGGCGGCCCAGCCCGCACGCAACAAACCGTTGTCGCCATCCAGCGCGATCAGGCTGCCCCCGAGCTGCAGCGCATTGATCTGCTGATCGAAGTCGTAGCCGTAACGCTGAAACGACAGGTTGGAGCTGTAGCGTAGCTGGCCACCGAGGTAGCGCGCGAATACCTCGCCGCCGACCGGGTTGTCCGATGCGCCCTGGCGGATGTCACCTAGCCGCTGGTGCAGACCGTCGTTCATCATGTCGCCATAGGTGAGCAGCGCGGCCGGGGCGGAGAGATAGGAAGGCAGCTGCGGAGCCACGGCGAATCGCTCACGTGGGGTTTCGGGGATACCGGGGTCGCCGCCGTCACCCGGAACACCGGGATCCTCGGGATTGCCCGGGTCGCCACCATCACCAGGGCCCGGACCACCCGGATCCACCGGTGTACAGCCTCCTTCGCACACCACCTGGTTGGCGAGACGGTAGTCCCAGTTCAATGGTGCACCACCCAGCTGGTTCTGCGCCGGATCGGCCTGCCCTGGGCCGAACGCGTGCAGGGTGTACTGGAATGGACCGACGGCGACATAGCCACCGCGAAGCCTGAACGCATCGGCCCGCGAAGCGCCGCCCACCTGCACCAGTGAAATGCCCTCGTCAGCTTCGATCACCCCGTTGCCGTTGGTGTCGGTAGCGGCACCGGCGCCGCCCGGCGTCACAACGATATCGGTCACACCCGTCGTGGTCACGTTACCCAGGATCAACAGCCGGTCCGTCTGCTGATGGGACGAAGCCCCGCCCTCATTCAGGAGGACGTTGAGCCCGATGGCGCCGCCGCTCCCCGAGAAGTCGCCACGCACGGTCGTGCTTCGATAGGCCGCGCCGCTGACCGGCGTAAAGGATGCGCTGCCGCCGTTCAGGGCGAGCGAAGCGATCGTCGAGTTTCCCGTCGAGGCCCATGCGGTGCCCGCTGCCAGCGTCATCGTCGCGTCGCCCGTCACGCTACCGGTAAGCGTCGCCGCATTGGTCAGCGAAACGTCCGCGGAGGCACTGCCCGCCAGCTGGAAGTCACCGGCGATTCGACTATTGTCCAGCTGGATGGTCGCGTGCGTCCCGTCGTTCATGCCCAGCGCCACGCCGTTGGCACCTTCGAGCGATGCGCCGTTACGCAGAATGATCGTCGGATCGACTGGTGTCTCATCCTGAGTGAACACCTGGATGGCACTGCCGCCCAGCCCACGTACCGTGGAGCCGTCCACGATGAGGGTGCTGCCGACGTAGGGCGCGTAGACAGCGCGCGTTGTCGTCACCTGCAAGCCCTGACCTTGCCCCTGCACCAGACTGCCGTCAGTCAGTGTCAGGCTGCCGTTGTACATCGCGATACCGGCGGAACCGGCACCCTGACCGATGAACCGGGTGGCCGAAGCGTCAATGACGCCGTTACCCGCGATACTGGCGGCGTAGTCATTTCCGTTGATGACGCTGCGTGCGACGGACACGCGTGCCGCCATGCCCTTGCCTTCGGGCAGGTTGCTTTCCGACAGCAGGAGGCCTCGCTGGAAGCGACCCGTCGTTCCCGGGGAAATCGTGGAATCGGTGATCGTCAGGTTCGATCCGTTGTATCCATCCACGCCGACGCCCGACGCGGACGTGATCGTCGAGCGGTCGATGACGAGCGTACCGAACGTCGTATGCACGGCGCCGGCGGTCGACCCATTCAGCACACGCAACGTACCGGACGCCCGCACATTGAAGACCTCCGGCGAGGCGTTCTCGTTATCGAGCACGACGGTCTGGCCCGCGCCGACGTCGCGCGCGATCACATAGGAAGACGTCGAAAGTGCCGCGACGATCGCGGCCGAAAGCGTCGCGCGGCGCGCAACTCGGGACAAAGTGCAATGCATGGCGTTTTCCTGCTTCGGAACCAAGACAAGGAGTCGCCGGACATGAGGACCTGGCGACGGACGCGGCGGACACTGGTCGACGCCACGAGAGAGGGCATTACAGCCACTCGCGGCCGACCTCGCTATTGGGCGTGGTCCTAAAAGTGGATGCGGTGTGGTGCGGCCCTCCCAGCCTTTCCGATCTCGTTGCGATGACCGGGCGCGGTTCCGGCGCGTGATCCGGCAAGAGTCGCATCCTTATCGCTGTACACGTCCATGTGACGTGAAGCGCGTCGATCCTCCCAATTTAAGCTCGAACATGCCGATTTCCGGCACACCGCGCCTACGACGTCCGGACTATCGAAGCAGCACTATACGGGCGAGTAGCATCGAAGCCGCGCCATTCACAGGAGTGATACAACATGCAAGGAAAGCCCACCGCAAACCCTCCGCGTCGCGCACAGCTTATGCTCGACACTACCGCCCAGCCTTCCATCGGCAATCATGCCGTGGCTGGTATCGCCGCCGCTTCGCCCCAGGACGAAAACATCGGCCTGCCCACTCTGGTGCCCGACGCGTTACCGAACGATAAGATTCCGCGCACAAAGATGCTGTCTCCTCTTCTGGTTACCTGCGAGACCTGGACCAACTCGAAGCCAAACGACCTTTACAGTCTGATGTACGGCGAGACGGAGCTTGATTCGTTCGAACTTCCTTCGAGTCCACCGTACCCCCCGACGATCGAGTTGCATGTGCCGGTGGCTTTTATGGCTGCGATCGCTGAGGGAACCGTACAAACGGTTCCCCTTCGCATGCAGATCGAAACCCTGCTCGGTATCAAGTACTACTACAAGTTCGTTTCGCCCATCTTCGACAAGCAGCCACCGGGCGGCGATCTGCCGCCGGCGATCGATTTCGACGAGGACATCGACAATAACGGCCTGACCCTCGCCAAGTTGCTCGGTCAGCTCGGTGGTGTGCTCGAAGGTACGATCCCCAGCTACGAATTCCAGGAGAAAGGCGACACCATCAACCTCTTCATGAAGCTTCGTAGTGACGGCATTCAGATTGACGCCGGAACCGTCGTCACCACGAGTAAAAGCGGTGGCACGAAGGTCACCTACGACCGCACGGTACTCGAGAAGGTCGATGGGGCCGGTATTGTCGATTTTTACTATGCCGCGACGGACGACGTCGGCAATCAACACGGGCCGGCTCCGGGAACCCCGGTCAACATGCTGATCAGGGACGCTCCTGAGACCATTCCGGCACCGCTGATCCCCCGCTTCGACCCCGAAGAAGACAAGCTGATCACCGATCTTGACGCTCGACCCGCCATGGTGATTCAGATTCCCAGGTACACGCCAACGCCTAAGGAAGGCGATTACTTCATCGTCAGTGTCGGCGACCAAAGCGTCGTCACCAGCCCGCTGAAGGCTTCAGACATCGACAACGATCCGCTACTCGAGCTGGGTTTCCCTTACACGCTGCTGTTTCCGTCCACCAACGACGGCAGCCCGCCCGCACCGATTTTCACGGCCGATGTCCGTTATCAGGTCATGCGAAGCGGTCTGTCGAGTCCGTCCGAGATCAAACCGGTTGACTTCGATCTTTCATTGCCCGGCAATCCCGACCCCAATCCTGACCCGCTGCCGAACCCGGATCCAGGTCTGCCTGCCAATCCGAACGAGAATCTGCAACGGCCTACCCTCCGGGGTGAGAGCGGCGCGGACAACGATCTTCCGGCGGACGATGCCGAGAAGGACGCTACCGGCATCGTGCCCTGGTTCGACCTTTCCGCTACGCCGGTTGCAGCGTTCAAGGAAGACGATGTCATTCAGCTCTACATCGATGCCGAAGACGGCGGCGCCGTGGGTGCCGCATACAAGGTTACCGGCGACGACGTCACCAAGGCTGCCGATCTCAAGATCACGGTTCAGAGTGCCGACCTCCAGAGCCATTCCGGCGCGCACCAGTTTTATTACGGTGCGACCCGCAAACTGGAGAGCGGCGAGGATATCCCGGCGTTCTCCCCGTCGCGGGCCATCACCATCAAGACCGCCGGCGAACTGCCCGGAGGAGGCACGCTCTATGCCGCCACCTTCGTGAATGCAGCGGGCAGGCGGGCCTATGGCATCAACATCGACGACGCCCGAAACGGGACACTCGTACGCATTCGCCTGGACCAGACCAATGTCGGCGAAGGCGATACCATCACGTGGAAATTCGTGGGAACGCCGGACTTCGAACCGCCGGGACAGCCGACAAGCGCCAGCGGATCGCACATCATTACAAAGAACGATCTCGTCGAAAGGGACGACAGTTCGCTTCCCAAGCCACCGGCAAAACCGATCACGGAGAAGCGTGCTTTCGTCGACATCCTGCTCGTCCCGGGCGTTCTTCTGCCCGTCAATTTCGGTCACGGTTATTTCGACTATACGATCGAAAACCAGGCCGGCACGGTAGAGGCCGTTCAGGACAACGTGCTGATGGATGTACGCACGGGAAACTGATGCGTTACGAGCGACGGTGGATCAAGGAGGTTCCATGCAAACCGAACACGAACGCCCGGATTCACCGCCGCTCGCCGACGGTGGCGCCGCCACAGACACAATCGTGCCAGATGCGGCGCTCCCGCCCCCGCTCATTCACGAGGTCGACGCCAACGGCGGTCTCGGGTACGACCTTGTGGGCCCTAACGCCGCGGGAAGCATTGGCGTGATCGTCGGCCCGTGGGATGGCTTCGCCGATGGAGACATCGCCCGTATCCGCTGGGGCGGCACGACGGGACCGGTCGTCGGGAGCCGACTCATTAACGCCGAGGACAACGGCAAGGCCATTCCGGTCACCGTTCGTGCTTCGGCCATCCATGCCATCGGCGCAGGCATCTACGATGTAGTGCACGAAAATGTGGGCGCATCGGGCACGGTGGTTTACTCGCCTTCCCTTTCGGTCGAAGTCAAACTGAGCGTCCCGGGCGGCCTCGACCCCGACCCGAGCACCGAAACCATCAATGAGGGACTGAAACCGCCGGAAGTCCTCCCCTGGCCGCTCGGGGCGGACCTGAGCAACGTGCGCGTCGTCGTGGCCAGGTACCTCAACATCGAAGCAGGCGACAGGGTCACGGCTTCGTGGCATGGCTTCTGGCATGAGATCACGGTGTCGTCAGCGGACGCGACGGCGCCGTCGGTCGAAATAGATATACCCGAGGACGAGATCAGGCAGGTCGGCGAGGGTCCGGCGACCGTCACGTACCGCATCCTAGACCGCGTGACCAACAGTTCGAAGTGGGCGCCGCATAAGCAGGTGCAGGTGCCCCTGCCCGATCCGGGTGCGCTGCCCGCGCCTCGCGTGGAGGAAGCCGACATCGATCAGACGGTTATCGACCTGGGCAAGCTGGGTACCGGTGACGTTACCGTCCAGCCTGTCAACAACGGCGGCCTGAAGGGCGCGAGCATCACCGTGACATGGACGGGCGTGGCGGAAGACGGGACCACGCCCCGCCCTTATTCACCGCCGCCCCAGTTGCTCACCTACGACTACCAGGTACCTGAATTCATCATCCCGAATGCCGAAGTCGCAGCGCTAGGCGGCACGGCCGGCGGCGGCAAGGCCAGTGTCGCGTACAAGCGGACCAATCCCGGGGACACGCCGGTTCAGTCGAAACGCAGGGATCTGCGTGTCATCGGCAGCGAGCTACCCGCTCCTAAGGTGGATGAGGCGATCAACTACACGATTCCCGCCGAACTTGGCGTCGCCCACCTGGTCATTCCGCCGCAGACAAGGGGCGACCGGGTCACCGCCAATATCGCCGCGCCTGTGCCGTTCACAGATTCCAAAGCCATGAGCGATCCGTCGAAACCCCCTGAATTCACGCTGACGGGAACGGCGTTCATCGCGCCGAACGCCGGCTCGCCTGCCACGGCGACCTATACGGTAACCGGGCCCAACTACTCCGCGACGTCGCTTCCCTATCCATTCGGCATCCTGCCCCCTGCGGTGCCGAACCTTCCCCTTCCCGGCATCGTCGAAGCGGTCGCTAATCAGATCGATCCGCCCGCGGCGCCCAACGGAATCACCGCCTCCATTCCGGCGTCCTCCGATATCCGCGCGAGCGACGATGTGATCATGACTGTGGCGGGTCCAGGTGGGCAGGAGACCGCCGCCGCGCAAACCGGCAACCCGTCAGGCATGAAGATCGACATCGGGCCGGCGGTCGTGGCGAAGAACCTGGCCCATGCGATCACTGTGCAATACAGCGTCACGCCCAAGGCCGGCGGCGCAGCGAAGTCCTCGCCGATCGCAAACTTCAACGTGATCGACTTCCAGCCGAACGACCCGCGCGTCGGCAAGCCGGTCATCCGGCAAGCGCTAGGTACCAGCGTCCTCGATCTCAACCAGTTCGTCGGCGACGCGACGATCGACGTACCTAAATGGCCATTGATGGCCACTGGGCAGCTGTACTGGCTTACGGCGTCGACGGCAAACAGTTCGCAAGTCATTGCCACGGCCAAACCGGTCACCGGCGGGAGCGCGTTCTCGGAGCCGCTGCCGCGCCTGTGGCTGAACACCCTCTCCGACCAGACACCGCTCGTCCTCACACTGGAAGTCGCCTTCGATGGCGGCGCGCAGGCGACGGCACGAAAATTCACCTCGCTCGCCTACACGGTTCGTGCCACGGTCGCGCCACCGGCCTTCCCGGCGCCGATCATTCCGCAGGCCATCGCGTCGCGGCTCGACGGCAACAGAACGTCCGCAGACCTGGAGGTCCCGCCCACCGCGCCCTTGCTGAGCGGTGACAGCGTCGCAGCGTCATTCGGTACCCACGCCTTGCCGACAAAGACGGCCTCGCCGGCCCTGGATCCGTTTAAGATCACCGCCGCCATGATCGCGGCGGAGCGCGGCAGGACCGTGGTGAGCACGTACACCGTCACGCGCGGCGGTACCACTTTACCTGTCTCCGCGCCGCTCAGCGTGTTCGTCACGCCAGGAGGCGATCAGTGGGATGCGACGTTCGATTTCGACGGCGAGCAAACGCGAAGCGTATCGTCCGAGACGAAAGACCAACTCAAGTTCGACAAAGTGTTCCACGTCATGTTCGACAGGAACCACCATGTCGAGAAAGAGCAGTTCATCGGCGTCAAGCCCTACTCTGGCGCTGGCCTCGACGACTACTACAAGGGCGACATCCTCTGGATCGGACACCCGACAAACAACGAGCTTATCTTAAAAACCGTCCTCTTCAACTTGTTCGAGGAATGGACGGAAGTGCGCTTCGCGGTCAGTTCGATGGACGATCCGGTGTACATCTCGTTTCAGGATGCATCGAGCAGCATCATCGGCGGAAAAAAGACGCTCAACGCGGGAAGCGGCAACGGCCAGTACGCCGAAGTGAGAAATGACGTCGTTGCCGGGAAGAAGGTCAAGTGGATAGAAATTGTCTGCAAGGACTCGATCCACGTGGACTTCTTCAAGTTCAAAAGGTGATCGACAAGACCAGGACAACCCGCCCATACGGAGGGTTGTCTTCATTGGCTTATCGGCCAAATGCCTCACCCGGCTAGCACGCTGGTTGTATAGGCCCCGCGCTTTCCAAAGCCTATAAATGATCTCGCGAATGCAGGTGCCTCTGGCCCTGCGGTAGTTCACGGGGGATCGCATGAAGGCCGACAGGATGGCGTGGAGCACGAGGGGAAAAGGGATGCAAGGTGGCACGCCAGCCGGCAAGGCCGGCCGTACCACTTCGACCCTGGCCGTTCGGCCTATGCCATTGCGCCGGACGTCCACCTGCGCAGGGCATGGTCATGAATGATGCGATTTTCCCCGATACTCCCGATACCACGGTACATGCGCGCTTCGTGCGTATTGCCGCGCTCTATCCGCAACATCTAGCCGTCGCTTCCGACGAACTGAGCCTGAGTTATGCCGAACTGAACGAGCAAAGCGATCGGGTCGCCGCCGGGCTGAGATCCGCCGGCGTTGAATCCGGGAGCTATGTCGCGTTACTGATGGAGCGATCGGCGGAAGCGATCGTTGCGATCCTTGGCGTGTTGAAGGCGGGTGCGGCCTACCTGCCGATCGATGGTTCGTGGCCGGAGGATCGCATTCGCTTCGCGCTGACGGACGCGGACGTCGCCGCCGTGATCGCGGATCGGCCCGGAGTGCCGGGGCTGGATGAGGTTGCGGTGTTCGGTTTGGGGGATCTTGTGGGTGGCTCGGCTATCGGTCGCGCGCGGGGCGCGCTCTTGCAGGAGAGCTCGCTGGCTTATTGCATGTTTACCTCGGGGTCGACGGGGAAGCCGAAGGGCGTGGAGATCCGGCATGAGTCGATTCTTCGGCTGGTGCTGAAGTCCCATTATCTCGACTTCGACGCCCTGAAAATGCTACATGCGGCGCCGCTGGGTTTCGATGCGTCGACGCTGGAGATCTTCGGGCCGCTGTTGAACGGCGGCACCTGTGTGGTTTATGGAGACCGGGTTCCGACAGGCTGCGGCATCGCGCGCGCCGTCGAACGACACGGTGCCGAGGTGGCCTGGCTGACCGCGGCCTTGTTCAACGCGATCGTCGATGACGATGCATCGCATCTTGCCGGGCTGCGCTGCGTCCTTACGGGTGGCGAAGCCTTATCGGTGCCTCATGTGCGCAGGGCGCTCGCGGCTCTCCCGGCGACCACGCTGATCAATGGCTACGGCCCGACCGAATGCACCACCTTCGCTACGACCTATCGCATTCCGCGTGACCTTCCGGGGGATGCCGGTGCGATTCCCATCGGGCGCGCGATCGGCGAGACCTCGCTGCATGTGTGGAACGAACAGGGTGAACCGGTGGCCGACGGGGACATCGGTGAGCTGTATATCGGTGGCTCGGGCGTCGCCAGCGGTTACCTCAACCGCCCCGAGCTGACGGCCGAGCGCTTTGTCTCATCGAAGCACGGGACCCTTTATCGCACGGGCGATCTGGTTCGCTTTCTTCCCGATGGGAATCTCGCCTTCATAGGACGGGCCGATGGGCAGGTGAAGATTCGGGGATACCGGATCGAGTGTGGTGAGGTGGAGTTCGCATTGCGTGCGTTGCCTGGGGTGGCTAACGCGGCCGTGGTGGCTCGCGAGGATGAGCCAGGGGATCGGCGGTTGGTGGCTTATTACGTGATGGGAGGTGACCGCATCTCCGATCGCGAGCAGGCTCGCTCCTACCAAAGCCAGGACGAGGGCATCGCCGCACGTGCCCTGCGCGATGAGCTCAGCGTCCTGTTGCCGGCCTACATGATTCCGACGGCGTGGGTGCGGATGGATGCGCTGCCGATCAACGGCAATGGCAAGCTGGACCGGCATGCCCTGCCCGCCCCGGATCGTTCGCGTCCTGAACTGGCCGCCACCTTTGTCGCACCGCGTGGCGATGTCGAACGCGCGCTGTGCGATCTTTTTGCCGCGACGCTCGGCGTGGAGCGCGTGGGCCGCGACGACAATTTCTTCGACCTCGGCGGCAATTCGCTGCTGGCGACGCGCGTCATGACGCGCATCCACAACGAGTTGTCCGCTGTCCCGACCCTCGTCGGTTTCTTCGCGGAACCCACGCCCGCCGCCGTCGCCGCGGTGATCGGGGGGCGAACCTCGCGGCACGCACTGTCGAGCCGGCTCGCCAGCGGTACGTCGACGGCAGGCGAGCCGGTGGCGATTATCGCTATGGCCGGCCGGTTTCCGGGCGCGCCCGACGTGGAGTCGTTCTGGGACAACCTGTGCGAAGGTCGCGAAACGATCCGCTTCTTCGCGCCCGACGAACTCGATGCCGCGATACCTGCCTCGGAGCGCGACGATCCAGGCTACGTGCGGGCGCGCGGCGTCCTCGACGGCGTGAGCGACTTCGACGCCTCGTTCTTCGGCATGTCGCCGCGCGAAGCCGAGCTGACCGACCCGCAGCAGCGCCTCTTCATGGAACTGTGCTGGGAGTGCATGGAACGCGCCGGCTATGTACCGGATGGGCAGGAGGCACCCGTCGGCATCTTCGGCGGGATGCACAATGCGACGTACTTCCAGAAGCACATCAGCGGCCGCCCCGACCTGGTCGAAAAGCTCGGTGCCTTCCAGGTGATGCTGGGCAACGAAAAGGATTACGTCGCCTCGCGTGTCGCGCACAAACTCAATCTCACCGGGCCGGCCATCAGCCTCAACACGGCCTGCTCCACGTCACTGGTGGCGATCGTGCAGGCGTTCGACGCACTGCGCGCCGGTCGCTGCGCTATGGCGCTGGCCGGCGGTTCGTCGATAGCCTGCCCGCCGAACAGCGGTTACCTTGCGCAGGAGGGCTCGATGCTTTCGCCCGACGGCCATACGCGGACGTTCGATGTGAACGCACAGGGCACGGTGTTCAGCGATGGCGCGGCGGTCGTTCTACTAAAGCGGCTGTCGGACGCGGTGCGCGACGGCGACCCCATTTACGCCACCATTCGCGGCGCGGCGGTGAACAACGATGGCGCGGTCAAGGCCAGCTTCACCGCACCCAACGCCGCGGGCCAGGCAGCCGTCATCACGATGGCGCTTAACGACGCCGGCGTGGCCGCGCGTGATATTTCGTACATCGAAGCCCATGGTACGGCCACGCCACTGGGCGATCCCATCGAGATCGAAGGACTCACCGAGGCCTTCCGGCAGACCACGAACGATACGGGCTTCTGCGCGATCGGGTCGCTGAAGAGCAACGTCGGCCACCTGGTCATGGCCGCCGGGGCGGCCGGCGTCATCAAGACGGCCCTGGCGCTGAGCGAGCGTCGTCTCCCGCCGTCGCTGCATTTCACCGCCCCCAATCCCCGGCTCAATCTCGCGGCGTCGCCGTTCATCGTCAACGATACGCTGCGGCCGTGGCAGAGCGCCGGTCCGCTGCTGGCCGGCGTCAGTTCGTTCGGCGTGGGCGGGACGAATGCCCACGTGATCCTTGGCGAAGCGCCGGCGCGTGCACCGTCGGATGCCGCGACCGGCCCGCAGTTGCTGACCTTGTCCGCGCGCACGCCGGCCGCCCTCGCCGCGGCTGCGGCGCGCCTGGCCGACCACATCGCCATGCATCCGGACAGCAATCTCGCCGACACGGCCTGGACATTGGCCAGCGGCCGCAAATCCTTCGGACAGCGTACGCACGTCGTCGCGGTGTCGCATGGCGAAGCGGAAGCGCAGCTTCGTGACGTGGCAGCCGCCGCGATCTGCCGTACCAGCAGCGATCCGTCGCCCGGCGTCGTATTTCTGTTCCCTGGCCAGGGCTCGCAGTACGCCGGCATGGGTCGCGAACTGCATGCGACGGAGCCAGTGTTCCGCGCGGCACTGGACGAGGTCACCTGCGCCTTGCGCGACGAACTGGGCTTCGATCTCCGGGAGCGGATGTTCGACGACGATGCGGATGCCCTGAAGGCGACGGCACTCACGCAGCCCGCGACGTTTGCGCTTGAATACGCGCTCGCCCGCCTGTGGATGAGCCTGGGCGTCCATCCCGTCGCCCTGATCGGGCACAGCGTAGGCGAGTTCACCGCGGCCGCACTGGCAGGTGTGATGCCGCTGGCCGAGGCCGCGCGCCTCGTCGCGCGTCGCGGGCGAATGATGCAGGCGTTGCCCGCAGGCAGCATGCTTTCGGTTCGTCTGGGAGCGGCGGAACTGCGTGCGCGGCTTCCGGGCACGTTGTCCCTTGCGGCGGAGAATGCGCCTAACGCGAGCGTCGTTTCAGGGCCCTCCGGCGAGATCGAGGCGTTCCGGGCCGGGCTCGACGTGGAAGGGATCGCTTGCCGCCTCCTGCACACCTCGCACGCGTTCCACTCGGGCATGATGGATCCGGTGCTCGATGCGTTTCGTGCGGAGGTCGCGGCCGTGCCGCTTTCCTCGCCCACCATCGCTATCGTGTCGACACTGACCGGCGTCCCGCTGACCGACGCCGAGGCGACCTCACCCGACTACTGGACGCGTCATCTGCGCGAGAGCGTGCGGTTCTCGCCGGCGCTTCTGCATGCACTCGAAGACACCTCGGCGGCCTTTCTCGAAGTCGGTCCCCGGCCGAGCCTCGCGGTGCTGGGTCGCCAGCATGCACAGGCACGCGGTCGCACGATCGTTCCGAGTCTGGGGGATGGCCCTTCCGATGAGCGCGCCGCCCTGCTTGGCGCCGCCGGTGCGCTGTGGAGCGCAGGCGTGACGGTTGCCGTCGCGGCGCTCGACCACCGTGCGCAACGGCGGCGTGTGCGTTTGCCGACGTATCCGTTCGAACGGAAGCGGCACTGGGTGGAGGCGCGGGTGGCGGCCTCGGTGACGGCGATCGCGGCGGGGGTGTCGCTTTCGCAGGTTGCCGCCGGCATGGCAGGCATCGCACAGCCATCCGACGCACCGCCCCCCGTAGGAGCGCGCCCCGCGCGCGACCCGGACACCACCTCGCCAGACCAGTCAGATCACCACGACATCGTCTCGCCCCAGTCCCTGGAGCTCTCCATGCCCAATTCGCCCGTATCCGCCCGGCCCCAGCGCCTTGTCAGTGAGCTGCTCGCCTTGTTCGAGGATGTGTCGGGGGCTGAACTCGAGGGCGTCGATCGTGCGTCGAACTTCGTCGAGCTGGGGCTCGACTCGCTGTCGCTGACCCAGGTGGCGTTGCAGCTGCAGAAGACATACGCGTTGAAGATCACCTTCCGCGAATTGATGGATGGGTGTTCGTCGTTTGAAAGTCTGGCGGCGCATATCGACCGGTTGTTGCCGGCTGAGGTAGTGGCGGCGCCCGATGCAATGGCTGTTGCAGGAGCCAGCGCGGCTGGCGACGGGTCTGGCGGCAATCTGGCCGGCTTTGCCGGATCGCCAGCGGGGCTGGCTCCTACCGGAGCGGCGGCGCTGAGCTCCACCGGGGCTGGACTGGTGCAGGACATCATTGCCCAGCAGATGCAGATCATGCGGGAGCAGTTGGCGTTGCTGGCGGGAACCGCAGGCCCTGTGGCAGGGCCACCCCCGGCTCCTGGCAGAGCGCAAGCGCCGACTGAGGCAACCGTGGCGGCCAACGACGGCGAAGAGGCCGCGCTTGCGCACACCACGTACGACGTCAGGAAGGCGTTCGGCGCCATTGCACGGATTCACCACGGTGGCACGGACCTCAGCGCCCGCCAGCGTGCGCGGCTGGATGCCTTCATGCGCCGGTACATCGAGCGCACCAAAGCCTCGAAGGCGTATACGGAAGTACACCGCCCACATCTGGCCGATCCGCGCGTGGTCAACGGCTTTCGCCCGCTGTTGAAGGAAATCATCTATCAGATCGTGATCGAGCGCTCCAAAGGCGCCAACGTCTGGGACCTCGATGGCAATCGCTACGTCGATGCGCTGAACGGCTTCGGCATGAACCTGTTCGGCTGGCAGCCTGACTTCGTGCTCGACACCGTGCGCAAGCAACTCGATGAAGGCTATGAGATCGGCCCGCAGCATCCGCTGGCCGGCATCGTGGCGAAGCAGGTCTGCGACCTCACCGGCTTCGATCGCGCGGCGCTGTGCAACACCGGTTCCGAGGCGGTCATGGGCTGCGTGCGCGTGGCGCGCACGGTGACTGGCCGCGACACCCTGGTCATCTTTACCGGTTCGTACCACGGCATCTTCGATGAAGTGATCGTCCGCGGCACGAAGAAGCTGAAGTCCGTACCGGCCGCACCGGGCATCCTGCGCAACACCTCCGAACACGTGCTGGTGCTCGACTACGGCACACCGGAATCGCTGCGGATCATTCGCGAGCGTGCTCATGACATCGCCGCGGTGCTGGTCGAGCCGGTGCAGAGCCGTCGTCCGGACTTCCAGCCGGTGGAGTTCCTGCAGGAGCTGCGCGCGATCACCGAAGAGGCAGGCTCGCTGCTGATCTTCGACGAGGTGGTCACCGGATTCCGTGCCCATCCGCGCGGTGCGCAGGCCGTGCTAGGTATCGATGCCGATATGGCGTCGTACGGGAAGGTCGTCGGTGGCGGTTTCCCCATCGGCGTCATCGCGGGCAAGCGTCGTTTCATGGATGCGCTGGATGGCGGTCACTGGCAGTTCGGCGACGACTCGACGCCGACCGTCGGCGTCACCTATTTCGCGGGCACCTTCGTACGCCACCCGCTGGCCCTCGCCGCCGCACATGCCGTGCTCACGCATCTCACGAAGGAAGGCGGCCAGCTGCAGGCCACGCTCAACGCGAAGGTCGCCGCCATGGTGGGCGAGCTCAACGCGTTCTGCGCAAGCGTCGGGGCACCGGTGCACGTCGTGCACTTCGCCTCGGTGTGGAAGACCACGTTCACCGAAGACCACCCGTTGCAGGATCTGCTGTTCGCGATGATGCGAAGCCGCGGCATCCACATCCTCGACAACTTCCCCTGTTTCTTCACCACCGCGCACGGTGAGGCGGACTTCGCCGCCATTGCCACCGCGCTCCGTGAATCGATTCTCGAAATGCAGGAAGCCGAATTCCTGCCCCGCCGCCGCGAGACCGCGTCCTTCGATGCCGAGCGTCCGCCCATAGCGGGCGCACGCCTGGGCAAGGACCCCGAAGGCCGTCCCGCCTGGTTCGTTCCCAACCCGGACGCGCCGGGCAAGTACCTGAGGGTCACCGCATGACGCCCAATGAGCTGGCCGCCGCCACAGCGGTCGACTACGATCCGTTCGCCGCCGCGCCGCTGTCGCACGTGCTGCCGACGACCGAGCCCCAACGCGAGGTGTGGCTGGCATCCCGGCTGGAGCCGGAAGCCTCGCTGGCGTACAACGAAGCGGTCTCGCTGACCTTCAAGGGCTTGCTCGACGTGCCGGCCCTTATGGGGGCACTACAGGCGGTGGTCGACCGTCATGAGGCCCTCAGAGCCACACTCAGCCGGGACGGCGAGGAGCTGTTCGTGGCCGACCACACGACGCTGCCCATCGCGAGCCACGACCTTTCGCCGCTGCCCCCGTTCGAGAGCGACGCACGTTTACAGGCGGCATTCTCGCGCATCGTTACGACACCCTTCGATCTCGAACACGGCCCGCTGGTCAGGGCGGAGATCTTCCGCCTTGCCGCCGACCGCCATCTGCTGACCCTCGCCGCACACCACATCGTGTGCGACGGCTGGTCGTTCGGCGTGATCGTCCGCGATCTCGCCGCGCTTTACGCGCAACGCCTCGGCAAGGGCCCCGGCCCGGCACCGGCGGGCGCGTTCTCGAACTTCGCGTTGGCCGAGGCGGCGCACGGCGGCAGCGGAACGGCTCGCGAGGACGAACAGTACTGGCTGGGCCGCTTCGCCGGCACGCTTCCCGTACTGGACCTCCCCGTGGACCGGCCCCGCCCCCGCCGTCGTACGTTCACCTCACGGCGCGAAGACCGTCTGCTGGACGCCATGGACGTGGAGGCGATCAGGCGCCTGGCTGCGACACACCGGGCCAGCTTCTACGCCACGCTGATCGCGGGCTTCGCCGTCCTGCTCCGCCGCATCGCGGGGCAGGACGATGTCGTGATCGGCATACCATCGGCGGGTCAGGCCAGCGAAGGGCTGGAAACCCTGGTGGGTCACTGCGTCAACGTGCTCCCCCTGCGCGCCCGGATCCACGATGCCGCGAGCTTCGCGGACGTCCTCGGCAACGTGCGCGGCAACCTTCTCGATGCATTCGATCATCAGCGCTATACGCTGGGCAGCCTGCTCGCCCGGCTCTCGCTGGCACGCGATCCGTCCCGGCTGCCGCTGGTGTCCGTGCTGTTCAACCTCGATGCGCAACTCGACGAGACCACCGCGCCGTTCCCGGATCTTCGTTTCGACGTGGACGCTATTCCCCGCGAGTACGAGAACTTTGAGCTCTTTGTGAATGCCGTGCAGGTCGAGGGCGGACTCCGTCTGGAGTGCCAGTACAACGCCGACCTGTTCGACGCAGCCACGATACAGGGCTGGCTCGACGCCTATGCCACCTTGCTGCGTCACGCGGCGCATGCGCCCACGACCGAAGCGATCGCACTGCCGGTCGTCTCCGACGCCGTCTATCGCGAGCTCGCCGGTCTGCAACCGGCACCGACGCCGTTTCCGGAACTGCGTCTCGCGCACGAATTCTTCGAGCAGCAGTGCGACCGCGCGCCGGAGCGCATCGCCGTACGTCACGCCGACCGTACGCTGACCTATGCGGCGCTGGAGTCACGGTCCAATCGCATCGCCAACGCACTTCGCGCCCGCGACGTCGGTCACGGTGCCCTGGTCGGGCTGTCGCTCGGCCGCGGACTCGACATGCTGGCCTCCGTGCTGGGCGTACTCAAATCCGGTGCGGGCTATGTGCCCCTCGACCCCGCCTTCCCCGCCGAACGCCTGGCCTTCATGGCCGAGGACGCGCGGCTTGCCGCGTTGGTCGTCGATGACGAAACACCCCTGGCGTTCGAGTTCGATGCACGCCGCGTCATCGCACTGAACAGCGACGAGGTGGTCCACGCGTCGTTCGACCGCCCCGCACGCGACCGTCGCGCGGGCACACCGGATTCCGTGGCCTATGTGATCTTCACCTCCGGATCCACCGGACGGCCGAAGGGTGTGCGCGTACCGCACCGCGCGGCCGCGAACTTCCTCACCAGCATGCAGCGTGTGCCGGGCATCGCGCCGGACGACCGTCTGGTCGCCGTGACCACCCTGTCGTTCGATATCGCCTTCATGGAAATGATGTTGCCGCTCACCAGCGGCGCCGAAGTCGTCATCGCCGGTCGCGACGACGTGCGCGATGGCGGACAGCTGCGGCGCCTGATCGAGGACTGTGACGCCACGATGATGCAGGCCACGCCCGCCGGGTGGCGACTGCTGGTCGACGCGGGATGGCACGGGCGTCCCGCTTTCCGTGCCGTTTCCGGCGGCGAACCGCTGCCCGTCGATCTCGCCGAGGCGCTGCTGGACCGCTGTGGCGAGGTCTGGAACGGCTACGGCCCGACCGAGACGACGGTCTACTCCACCTACTGGCGTGTCTCCGATCCGCGCGAGGGAATCTACATCGGCCGCCCCATCGCCAACACCACGGTGCATATCCTCGACGAGCGCGGCCATCATTGCCCGCTCGGCGTGCCGGGCGAAATCCACATCGGCGGCGCGGGCGTCACCCTCGGCTATCTCGACCGCCCCGAACTCACCGCCGAGAAATTCATCGCCGATCCCTGGTCGGAGGCGCCCGACTCGCGTATGTACCGCACGGGCGATCGTGGCCGGTGGACAGCGAAAGGCGTCCTGGAACATCTGGGTCGTCTCGACTTTCAGGTGAAGGTGCGCGGCTATCGCATCGAGCCCGGCGAGATCGAAAGCGTGCTTGCCGACGTGCCCGCGGTCGCCCGCGCCGTCGTCATCGCGCGTGAAGACCGTCCCGGCGACGTACGCCTCGTGGCCTACGTAGTGGGCCGCGACGGCATCGTCCCGGAGGAGGAATCGCTACGGTCGTACCTGCGCTCGCGCCTGCCCGACTACATGCTGCCCCAGCACATCCTCGTGCTGGACAGCGTGCCGCTGCTGCCCAACGGCAAGACCGACCGCAAGGCGTTGCCGCCGCCGATCGCGCACTCCGTCGCGACACCGGGTGCGCGCGTCGCGCCGCGCAACGACGACGAGCGACGGGTCGCCCTCGCGATGGAAGCGGTGCTCTGCCTGCCCGACCTCGACGTGCGCGACGACTTCTTCGCGCTCGGAGGGCATTCCCTGCTGGCCGCGCAGCTCACGGCGAAGCTCAACCGCGAGTTCGGCGTGAGCCTGTCGTTCCGGACGCTGTTCGACGCTCCCACGATCGAGCAACTTGCCGCCGCCATCGGATCGCAGGTCGCCAGCGGCTCGGCGCCCGCCGCGGAGCCGATCGGCCACCGCAGCGATCAGCACCACGCGCCGCTGTCGCTGATGCAGCGCCGCCTGTGGGCGCTGGAGCGCATGCATCCCGGCCGGGTCACGTATAACGCGCCATCGGCGCACCGGCTTCGCGGTCGTCTGGACGAACATGCCTTCGACATGGCTTTCCAGGCCCTGATCCAGCGGCAGTCCAGCATGCGGACGGCGTTCCGCGACGTGGGCAACGACATCGTCCAGGTGATCGAGCCGCAACTGACGTACCCGTTGTTCCCGGCGGAGGATCTGAGGCACCTGCCGGACGAGGAGCGCGAGGCGACGCTGATGGCGCGTCTGCAGCAGCTGACGGACACGCCGTTCGACCTCCGCCGCGCACCGCTGTTCAGTGCGCGCCTGTTCCGCCTGGGCGATACCGAGCACGCGCTGTTCTTCATGCCGCACCACATCATCTGGGACGGCTGGTCGTTCGACATCCTGTACAACGAATTGTCGGCGCTGTATCGCAGCTTCGTGGCCGGTCTGCCCTCGCCACTGGTCGCCCTCCCGGTAAGCTACGGCGACTTCGCCGAATGGCACGCGCACTGGCTGGAGTCCGCGGCGTTCCAGGCGCAGCTGGGCTTCTGGCGCGAACGTCTTGCACAGATGGGCGACGTCCGGGCGTTGCCGACCGACCATCCGCGCCGGCCCGGCATGTCCGGACTGGGACGCACCGAATGGATCCGCGTGTCGCGCGCCGATACCGACGCCATGCACGACGTGGCACGGCAGGCCGACGCCACCCTCAACATGACGCTGCTCGCGCTGTACTTCGCGATGCTGTCCAGCTCGGCCGGGCAACGTGAACTCGTGGTCGGCACACCGGTCCGTGGACGTAACCAGACCGAGGTCGAATCGGTCATGGGCTATTTCAACAATCTGCTGCCGCTGCACGTGTCGGTCGATCCCGCGCTGTCGTTCCTCGAGTTCGTCCGTCTGGTCAGGCGCAAGGCGATCGAGGCCTTCGGCCATCCGGACGTCCCCCTGGAATACCTGCAGCGTGAGCTCAAGATCGGACAAGGAGCGGGCGCCACGCTGTACCAGGCGCTGTTTTCGTTCCAGGACGCCCGCCAGCGTGCGGTCGACTGGGGCGGGCTGGAGCACGAGCAGATCCTGCTCTTCCAGAGTGGCGCTACGGAAGACCTCGGCCTGTGGTTCCTCGAGAGCCACGCCGGCATGGTCGGCGGCGTGACCTACAACGCCGACCTGCTGCAGGCCGCCACGGCGCGGCTGATGCGCGAGCGGTACCTCGACATGATGCGTACGGTCGCGGCCGATCCCGCCATCGCGGTCGGCGCACTCACGGCCGCGACCCCGGCCGAGCGCGAGCGCATGCGTCACTGGAACGCGACGGATACCGACATCGTCCTGCCCGTCGACCTGTATGGCATGGTCGCGGCGGCGGCGAAGACGAACCCGGACGCGGTAGCGATCGTCCAGCATACGCGCACGCTCCGCTACGACGCGCTACTGGAGCGTGCTTCACGGATCGCGGCGCTGCTGCACGAGCGGGGTGCGCATGCGGGCGAGGTCGTGGGCCTGTGCGTGAATCCGGGTGCGGACCGCGTCGCGGCCCTGCTCGCTATCGGACTGACCGGCGCGACGGCGCTGCTGCTCGATCGCGCCGACCCGGCGGCCCGCCTGCGCGACATCCTTGCCGACGCTCGGGCCACGGTGATGGTGGGCGACGCGGCGCTCGAGGCCATGCTCGACTGGCCGCGCGCCTGTGCCGTGTGGCTCGACCTGCACGAGGGAGAAGCGGACGTCGCGACGTGGGACGTTGCGCCGTCTGCCGTGCGGCCCTCGCCCGACGATACGGCGATCGCCTTTTACGCTCCGGATGTCGAGGGGAAGGCACGCGGTGCGGCGTTGTCGCATCGTGCGCTCGCCAACACGCTGCAGGCACTGGCCGGCACGTTGGGCGTGCGTCCCGGCAAGCGCATCGCCGGCGACGCGTCGCCTTCCGATGCGATGTCCGTCGTCGAGCCCCTGCTCGCGCTCGCCCACGGTGCCACCTGGTTCGAGCAGGATGCCCACGATCTCGCTCACGGACGCCTGGATGCCATGGACGTCTTCATCGCCACACCTGAAACCTGGCACGCACTCGTGCGCCAGGGCTGGTCCGGCGATCCGGGCATGCGCGCCGTGGTCGCCGGGGGCCTGCCCACCGCCGAACTGGCCACGCATGTCGCGGGCGCCACCGCCGGCCTGTGGACCCTGTTCGGCGACGCCATGTCCGCGCCCGTCGCGGCATGCGGCCAGGTGGAACGCGCGGCCGACGCCCTGCACGAAGGCCGGCCGCTTGCCAACAGCGAGGCGTGGATCCTGGACGACGGCGGCGAACCCTGCCCCATCGGCGCGACGGGCCACGTTGCCATCGCCGGCCTCGCGCTTTCCATGCCGTTCGGCCACCGCGCGCAGGCCGGTCGCCAGCCAGCCGACGGTCGGCTGGCCCGGACGGGATACCGCGGACGCTGGCTGGCCGACGGGCAGTTGCAGGTGCTCGACCGGGAGGACCGTCGCGTTCGCCGCCATGGTCTCGACGTCGAACCGGCGGCCATCGAAGCACTGACGCTCGCCCAGCCGGGCATCGTGCGCGCCATCGCCGTGCCGCGTCGCGACCGCGACGGTCTGACGCGCATCGACGTATACGCACTGACCGCTCCGGGCTACTCGCCGGACACCGACGACCTGCGTGCCTCGCTCGCGACTTCCCTGCCGGCGTCCTCGATGCCGGCTCACATCACCGTGCTGGACGCGCTGCCGCTGTTACCCACCGGCGAGCCGGATATCGCGTCGCTGCCGGTGCCCGACGACGGCTCGCCCGGTGGACGCACGGTGGACAGTGAACCGCGTACCGAGAGCGAACGTCTCCTCGCCAGCGTCTGGCGGGAGCTGCTGGGCGTGGGCCGCGTCCGCACCAGCGACAACTTCTTCGATGTCGGCGGCCACTCCCTGCTAGCGGTCGACATGGCGCAGCGCGTGCAGAAGCTGAGCGGTATCCAGCTCAATCTGCTGGACATCGCCAACGGCACCCTCGGCACGCTTGCCGCCGAACTCGCCATCGCCAAGCCCGCACCGGCGATCACGGCAAAGCGCGGCCTTTTCAGTCGCCTGCTCGGACGCACCACGCCATGACGCATCTCGCCTGGATCGTCTGCTGGACATCGGCCATCCTGCTGGTCCACGTCTTCGTGGGCTATCCGCTGTGGGTCTGGTTGCTCTCGCGCCTGCGCCCGCTCCCGGTGGCGAAACGCGGCATCCTGCCGACCGTGAGCATCGTCGTCGCCGTGCACGACGGTGCCGGGTTCATCCGCGCCAAGCTGGCCAGCCTGCAGCAACTCGACTACCCCGCCGAGCTGATCGACATCGTGATCGCCTGCGACGGTTGCCACGACGCGACCGTCCTGCTCGCGCGGCGTTCGACGGATCCACGGCTGACCGTGCTCGATTTCCCGAATCGTCGCGGCAAGGCCGCCTGCCTCAACGACGCCGTCGGGCTCACGCGAGGCGAGGTGCTGCTGTTCACCGATGTCCGCCAGAAACTCTCGCCGGTCGCCCTGAAGGAGCTGGTCGCCAACCTGGCCGACCCGACCGTCGGCGCGGTGGGCGGTGAACTGCACATGGAGAACGTGCGCACCGGCTTCGCCCAGGGCGTGGATTTTTACTGGCGTTACGAGAAAGGCATACGCCATGCGGAGGCCTTGTCCGGCTCGACCGTCGGTGTCAGCGGCGCGCTGTACGCCATGCGTCGCCACCTGTTCAGGCCGCTTCCCGCCGGTACCGTGCTCGACGACGTGCTGGTGCCGATGCGCGTCGCCGCGCAGGGCAAGCGCGTGGTGTTCGAACCCAGGGCGATGGCCTGGGACCAGCCATCGCAGGGAGCGGAGGACGAGAAGCGCCGCAAGATCCGTACGCTCGCCGGCAATTTCCAGCTGATCCAGCTGGCGCCGTGGCTGCTGCTGCCCTGGGCCAATCCGCTGTGGTTCCGCTTCGTCAGCCACAAGATGTTGCGGCTGCTGGCGCCATGGTTGCTCGTTGCGCTCACCTGCAGCACCGGCCTGCTGGTGACACGGCATCCGATGTACGCGGTGGCCTTCGGCGGACTGGTCGTCTGTGCCGCCATGGTCGCGCTCGCGAAGTTCCGTCCACCGCTGGGACGCTGGTTTCCGCTGCGTATCGCGCTGGCGTTCTTCTATCTCAACCTCTTCGCGGCACAGGCGCTCGTTGCCTTCGCCCGTAACCGAAGGCTGCACTTATGGTGATCGATAGGCCCCTTCGTGGCGCACCCGGTATCCGGGGCAGACTCGGCGAACTCTGTTACTCCAGTGGCCTGCTGCATCCGTTGCAACGCGTACGGGCATGGTGGCAGCGCGACCTGCGCATCCTCGCCTATCACCGGGTGATGCCGCTGCCGGATCCGGATACCTACGAGTTCGACCTCGAACTGATCAGCACGCCGCCTGCGGAGTTCCGCGAGCAGATGATCCGGATCAGGAAGTTCTTCCGACCGATGCGGCTGACCGACATCGCCGCCGCACTCGACGCTGGCGAGGCCTTGCCGCCGGATACGGTGGCGATCACCTTCGACGACGGCTACGACGACAACTACCGCATCGCGGCACCCATCCTCGATGAGGTGGGCGTGCCTGCGACCTTCTTCGTATCCACCGGACATCTCGATACCGGTCGCCCGTATGGATACGACTGGCTCGTCCACATGATTCTGGTGACCCGCGCGCCACGCCTGCAGTTGCCCGAACTCGGTATCGACATCGCCCTGCCGCCGGATCGCGCCTCCCGTCGACGCATCGCCGGCAACGTGCTGCTGCGCATGAAATGGCTCGACGCCCTGGGTCAGACCGCGATGACCGAACGGCTCGAGCAGGAATGGAACATGCCGTCCGCCGACGCGCGACCGCCCGACTGCCGTCCGATGACCTGGGACCAGGCCCGGGAGATGGAGGCCAGCGGCCACGAGTTCGGTTCGCATGGCGTGCATCACCGCATGCTGGCCCGGCTGCCGGAAGATGAAATGGAGCGCGAGATCCGGGCCTCGAAAGCGACGCTCGACCGCGAGCTGCGCCACCCGTCGATCCTGATGTCTTATCCGGTCGGCGGCGATCGTGCCTACAACGAAGCCGTGATCGCGGCCACACGCAATGCGGGGTTCCGGCTCGCGTGCAGCTATATCTGCGGCACCAACCCGGAGCCCAGCGAGAATCGCTACGCCCTGCACCGTCTGCCGGTGGAAGCGAACATGGGACCGGGCTGGTTCGCGGCGATGCTCGCGCTGCCGCAGCTCATGAGTTACCCCACCGCCGCACACGAAGCCACCGGACCACAGGCGCAACCATGTTCCCTCTGATCCTGGTCTATGTGGTGCTCACCATCATCCGGCCGCAAGATTACGTGCCGGGGCTGGATCTCGTGCCGATCCTGCCCGTGGTACTGATGCTGGCGTTCGGCGCGTGGCTGATCTCACGCGACAAGACCTTCCAGGCGCCGCAATTCATCATCCTCCCGGCCTTCCTGCTGATCCTGATGGTCTCGGAAGTCGCCAACGGATGGACGGGTGGCGCGGTCGACGAGCTCGCCAGGTTCGGCCCGGCCGTCATCGCGTTCTTCGTCCTCGGTGCCGCATGCAGCACGCAGAAGCGTGTGCGGACGGCGATGACCGTGTTCGTCATCTGCGCGGCGGTGCTCGCGCTGCACGGCATCGAACAGGCGAAGACCGGCATGGGCTGGACCGACATCCCGATCGGCGAAGGCGGCCGCATCCAGTACGTGGGTATCTTCAACGACCCCAACGATCTCGGCCTGCTCTTCGCCGCCACGCTGCCGATGGCGATGTTTCTGGGCCGACCCGGTGCGGGCACGATGCGCCTTGTCTGGCTCGGTGCCGCCGCACTGCTTCTGTACGGGATACTGCTGACCAATTCGCGCGGCGCGATGCTTGCCGTGCTCGTCGTGGCTGGCTGCTACGTCTGGTACAAGCGCGGCATCGCGGTGGCCGGCGTACTCGGCATCATCGGCCTTACGGTGATGAAGCTGCTGTCATCGCGCATGGACGAGCTGGATGCCGGCGAGGAATCCGCGGCCGGTCGCGTGGATGCCTGGTACGCGGGACTCGAGATGTTCCGCGACAACCCGATCTTCGGCGTCGGCGCCGGCAACTTCACCGAGTACAACGAGCTCACCGCTCATAACTCGTTCGTGCTGGTCATCGCGGAAACCGGGTTCGTCGGCTTCGTGTTGTGGCTTGCCTTCGTCGGGTATGGCTTCTGGATGATGTTGACCATCGTGCGGCATGTGCGCGTGCCCGGGAAGGACGCGGCCGTCGAAGCCGACTGGGCAACCGAGCGGCAGATGGCGCTGACCTTGCTGCTGTCGCTGTGCGGCCTGTTCGCCTCGGCGTTCTTCCTCAGCCGCAGCTACATGATCGTCATGTACCTCATCGCCGCCATGGTCGCCGGCCACTACGTGGGTGCGCGTCGCCGCTGGCCGGAGCTCCCCTTCTTCCGTCTGTCCGACGGCGGCTGGCGTTGGGTCCCCGCTGCGATGGGCACCATTGCGGGCTTCTTCGTCCTCGTGGCCGTCCTGTTGAGGACCGTATGAGCACGGTCTATGAAAACCTGCTCCGCCACGTCGTCTGGCCCGCGTATGAAGGGGTCCTGCGTCGACGCGATACCCCCCGCCATATGCGTCACTACGAGCGCGAGCAGTGGCTCTCACCGGAGCGTCTCGAGGCCTTGCAGATGGACCGGCTGCGCTCGCTGCTGGACTGGTGCTGGCACGAGGTGCCCTACTACCGACGCCGCTGGACCGAGATCGGCATGCGGCCGGGCGACATCCGCAGCATGGCCGACTTCGCGACGCTTCCCGTACTGACCAAGGGGGACATCCGCCACCATGCGGACGAACTGAAGGCGAGTTCGCTGAAAGACACCCTCGGCTACAAGGCGACGGGCGGCTCGACCGGCGAACCGCTGCGCTTCGGCTTCACCCGCGAGAGCAACGACCGCCGCGTCGCGGTGATGTGGCGTGGCTACGGCTGGGCCGGATCGCGCATGGGACGGCGCACGCTGTTCCTCTGGGGTGGAGCGGTGGGCAGCCCCTCGACGGCGCACCGGATCAAGGACCGGATCTATAACGCGGTGTTCGCGCGCAAGCTGCTCGACAGCTTCCACATGAACGAGACCAACCTCGCCTCCTACGCGGACGCCATCGACGCCTATAAGCCGGAAGTACTCGTCGGCTACGTCGGCCCGCTGGTACGTCTTGCCGAATGGCTGCTTGCGACCGGCCGACAGATCACGCGACCCGCCTCGATCATCGGCGCGGCCGAGGCTTTGCATCCGTTTCAGCGCGAGATCATCGAACGCGCGTTCGGCGCACCGACCTTCAACACCTACGGCTGCCGCGAGTTCATGCTGATCGCTTCCGAGTGCGAGCACCGCGACGGGCTGCATGTGAATGCGGACCACCTTGTGGTGGAGACCCTCGTCGATGGCCATCCGGTCACCCACGGCAGCGGCGAAGTAGCCATCACCGACCTGTTCAATCGCGGCATGCCCTTCATTCGCTACGTCAACGGTGACATGGCGACCCACGCCGAGCACCGCTGCCCATGCGGACGCGGCCTGCCCATGCTCGCGTCGGTCGACGGCCGCAAGCTCGATGCCATCCGCACCCCGGCCGGTCACGTTCTGCCGGGCGAATTCTTTCCGCACATGCTCAAGGACGTGCCTGGGCTGCAGCGCTTTCAGCTGGTACAGCGCCGTCTCGACCGGCTCGATCTTTCCATCGTACGTGGCGACGGCTTCGACGACGCCTCGCTCGCCTATATCCGTCGTGAAGTAGGCAAGGTCATCGGCGACAGCGCCGAACTGCACTGCCATTTCGTCGACGACATTCCGCTCACCCGCAGCGGCAAGTTGCGTGTCACCGTCTCGGAGCTCGTCTCGTGAACATCACGCACTTCGTCGAGAACCTCAACCGCGGCGGCCTCGAGCGCATGGTCATCGACCTGGTGAAGGCGCAGCACCGTCAGGGTGACAAGGTCCAGGTGGTCTGCCTGTTCGAGCGCGGCTCGCTGGCCGGCGAGCTCGACCGGCTGGGCATTCCGGTACATGCCTGCGGCAAGAAGACGGGACTGGACCTCCGTGCGCTCGCGTGCGCACGGCAGTTCATCGCCGGGCACTACACCGAGGTGCTGCACACGCATAACGCGGTGGCGCACTACCAGGCGGTGCTGGCCAGCGCGGGCATGGGCATCCGCCAGGTGGTGAACACGCGCCATGGCATGGGCGGTGCCAACCGCAAGGGTGGCCGCCGCGAATGGTTGTTTCGCCGCGCCCTGAAGGCGACCGACGCAGTCGTGGCGGTATGCGAAGCCGCCCGCCGCGATGCGGTACGCCGCGGCGTCGCGCCGGCCAGGAAAACCTGCGTCGTGCCGAACGGCATCGTCGTCGAAGGCTTCGACGTGGCGTCCGACGCCATGCACGAACGCCTGACCCACCAGTTGAAGATCCCGGACGCCACCCGGATCATCGGCACCGTGGGACGGCTCAACTGGACCAAGGACCAGGCCAGCCTGATCCGCGCGTTCCGCGTGGTGCGCCACAAGCGACCCGATACCGCGCTCGTGCTGATCGGCGACGGCGAGCTTCGCGAGACCTTACGCGCCTGCGCCTACGATGAAGGCGTCGCCGGCTGCGTGCATTTTCTCGGCGACCGCGACGACGTACGCGAACTGCTGCAGGGCCTGGACCTGTTCGTGCTGCCTTCGATCACGGAGGGCTACTCCATGGCGTTGCTGGAGGCCTGCGCCACCGGCCTGCCCATCGTCGCCACCGACGTCGGCGGCAACGCGGAGATCGTCAGCGATGGGGCGACGGGGAATATCGTGCCCGCCTGCGATCCGCCAGCCCTGGCCGAAGCGATGCTCGGTCTGCTCCATGAATCGCAGCGCGCGTCGCGTCTGGGCCGTGCCGCGCGCGACTGGGTCGAGGCGCATGGCTCGCTCGATGCGATGGCGGCACGCTATGGCCGCCTGTACTTCGGCGACAGGGAGGCCGTGACATGAAAGTCCTCGTCCTGACCAACCTGTTCCCCACCCCGTGGGATCCACGCCGCGGCACGTTCAACCGGCAGCAGTTCCAGCGCCTCGGCGAGCGTCACGACGTGGATGTACTCACCGCAGTGGAATTTCGCGAGCGCATGGCGGGGCGCCAGGGCGAAACGCGGGTGTCGGGCGTCCGCGAGGACTGGTTCACCTTTTATCACCCGCCGGGCTTCGGCCGCTTCCTCAACGCGTTGTGCTTCTTCGCCTGCGTCATGTGGCAGCGCGGACGCGAGATCCGTAGCGCGCACTATGACGTGCTGCTCGCCAGCTGGGCCTTCCCGGATGCGGTGGCCGGCGCGTGGCTCGCGCGCCTGCTCGGTATTCCGTACGTGGTCAAGGTGCACGGCAGCGACCTCAACGTGCAGGCGGAGGCGCGTCTCCGGCGTCCGCAGATCCGGCAGGCCCTGCGTGACGCGGCCGGCGTCGTCGCGGTCAGTCGCGCGCTCGCCGCGCGTGCGGTGTCGCTGGGCGCGCATGCCAACACCGTCGAGACGCTGTACAACGGGGTCGACACGCGGGTGTTTCATCGCGGCGATCGCACCGCCGCGCGGCTTCGGCTGGGGCTGCCGCCCGAGGTACCGCTCGTCCTTTACGTCGGCAACCTCAAGGCGACGAAGGGCTGCCACGATCTGATCGACGCCTTCCCGCAGCTGGTCGGGCGTCATCACGACGCACGTCTGGTCTTCGTCGGCAGCGGTGCGAGCCGCGCTCACCTCGAAGATCGCGCGGCGTCGCTGTGTTGCGCCACCGCCGTGCATTTCGAGGGCGCGGTAGACCACGTAGCCACCGCCGACTGGTTCCGTGCGGCGGATGTCCTCTGCCTGCCCAGTCACAACGAAGGCGTTCCCAACGTGATACTGGAAGCGATGGCCTGCGGCACGCCCATCGTCGCCACAGACGTGGGCGGCATCCCCGAAGTGGTCCCCGGGCACGCGGGTATCCTCGTTCCACCTCACCAGCCACACGAACTGGGTACCGCGCTGATCGAAGCCCTGGAACGCCACTTCGACGCAGCCGCCATCGCCGACCATGCCGCCACGTTCCGCTGGGACGAAAACATCGACCGCCTCGAGCGCATCCTCACCCACGTCGCCCATGTGGGAGCGCGCCACGCGCGCGGCCCCCACCTCGCGGCACGCGCCCACCCTCGCCACCCGCCGACACCATGATCCGAAAACCCAGAAAACTCGAACTCCTCGGGCTTCTCCCCGAAACCCTGGTGATGACCCGGACACGCGACGCCTGCCTGCGCTACCTCAGCTTCGACGACGGCCCCGAGCCAGGCCACACGCCGCGCCTGCTCGACACCCTCGCGAAGCACGGCGTCAAAGCGAGCTTCTTCCTTGTCGGCGAGAAGATCGAGCAGTACCCGGAGATCGTGCAGCGGATCGTCGCCGAGGGCCACATGATCGGCAATCACTCGTACAGCCACTGGTCTTTCAGCAACATGACCCTCACGAAACAGCTGGACGAGGTGTATCGCACCGACGCACTGCTGCGGCTGTTCGACGACCGCCCGCATCACCGGATGCGCCCGCCCAGTGGTTACGTGGGCGCGCAGTTGCTGCTGCACTTCGCGCGGCGCAAGCGCAATCTGGTCTACTGGTCCTACGACAGTCTCGACTATCAGGACGCCCCGGTGGAAACCCTGATCGCCCGCCTGCGCAACGACCCGCCCGCGCCCGGCGACATCGTGCTCATGCACGACGACAGCGACAAGGCGGCCGAGGCACTCGACGTGATGCTGCCTGAGTGGCTGTCGCAGGGCTTCGGCTTCGCGGCGCTGGAAGGGTCGGCACCATGAACATCCTCTATCACCACCGCACGCGCGGTCGACACGTCGAGGGAGTGCACATCCGCGGCATCGTGCAGGCGTTGCGTGAGCTGGGGCACGACGTTTCCGTCATGTCGTTTCCGGGCGCCGATCCCGAGCGGGAGGTCGAGGACGCCTCGCCCGGTAAGCGCGGTCGCATCGCCACGCTGGTGACGCGACTGCCTGGCGTCGTCTTCGAGATGTTCGAGCTGCTTTACAACGTGGTGACGTGGTTTCGTATGGCACGCGCCTGGCGCAAGGCGCCGCCCGCACTGATCTACGAGCGCTACTCCCTGTTCCTTTTCGCCACCGTCTGGCTCGCACGCCGGCGCGGCATCCCCCTGCTGCTGGAGATCAACGACTCGGCGCTGGTCGACCGGGTGCGCCCGCTGACGATGAAAGGGCTGGCCCGGCGCATCGAGGGCTGGTGCCTGCGGCGTGCGACGGGACTGGTCTTCATCTCCACGTACTTTCGTGACTTCGCGCGCGGCGCATACGGCGCCATCGCCCCCAGTGTGGTCTCGCCCAATGCGGTCGACCTGCCACGTTTCGATCCTTCGCGCTTCGATGTCGCCGCACTGCGCGCCTCGCGCGGCCTGACCGGCCGGGTGGTGTGCGGCCATATCGGCGCCTTCGCCCACTGGCACGGTGTGGATGGCTTCGTCGAAGCCATCGCCGGGCAGCTGGATGCCGTGCCGGAACTGGCGCTGGTCTTCGTCGGCGATGGCAAGACGCTGCCCGCGGTCCGGGCACTGATCGCGGATCGCGGTCTGGCCGACCGGGTATTGCTGCCGGGTCGGGTACCGCACGACGAGGTCGCCAGCTGGATCGCCTGTATGGACTATGCCGTGCTGCCGAATTCCAATCACTACGGGTCTCCCATGAAACTGTTCGAGTTCATGGGTATGGGTGTCGCGGTGGTCGCGCCCGACTACGCGCCGGTGGCGGAAGTGATTGCCGATGGCCGCACGGGCTGGCTGTTTCCGCACGGTGACGCCGCCGCCTGCGTCGAGCGCGTGCTCGCGCTGGCGCGCCATGCCGACGAACGCCAGCGCGTGGGCGACGCCGCCCGCGACTACATCGCCAGCGAGCGGCAGTGGCGCAACAACGCCGAACAGCTGCTCACCCTCGTCCCGGCCGGAGCCTGAATGTGATCGTCATCGCCCTGCTCGTCCTGCTCCTGCTGGTCGCGGCGGCGGTCACCGTGGCCATCCGCGCACGCAACATGCAGTACTGGCTGTGGGGCTATCTGACCCGGCGCAAGCCGCCGAAGGTGCAAGGACCGAAACACGTGCTGTTCTGCTTCGTCGACCATTTCGAGCCGAACTGGGGCCGTGTGGACATGGATACGCAGCGGCGTCGCGTGGACCGCTGGTGCAGCGATTATCGCGCGCTGGCGGCGCGCCATCGCGACGCGGACGGACGCGTTCCGCAGCACAGCTTCTTCTACCCGGAAGAGGAATACGTCGAGGAGCATCTGGACAAGCTGCAGTCGCTTTGTGCCGATGGGTACGGTGAGATCGAAATCCATCTGCATCACGACAACGACACGGAAGCCAACTTCGTCGCCACCATCGACCGCTTCAACCGCCTTCTGCACGACAGGCATGATGCCTTGCCGCGCGATCCCGTCACCGGCCAGCTGCGCTTCGCCTTCATCCACGGTAACTGGTGCCTGGACAACTCACGCGCCGATGGCCGTTGGTGCGGCATCGACAACGAGCTGATCCTGTTGCGCGAGCTGGGTTGCTACGCGGACTTCACCCTGCCCTCCGCCCCCAGCGACACGCAGACGCGGATGTCCAATGCGATCTACTACGCCACCGACGACCCGCAGCGCTGCAAATCGCACGACACCGGCGTGCCGATGCGCGTGGGCGGCAAACCGAGTGGCGACCTGCTGATTATCCAGGGGCCGCTGGGCCTCAACTGGAAAGACCGGCGCTTCGGCGTCATCCCACGTATCGAGAACTCCGATGTGCGCCAGGGCTGCCCACCGACGCCATCGCGTGTCGATCAATGGGTCGACACGGGCATCCACGTCGAAGGCCGCCCCGAGTGGGTCTTCGTCAAGGTGCACACCCACGGCACCCAGGAACGCGACATGGACACGCTGCTCGGCGCTCCCGCCGATGCCATGCACGACCACCTCGAGGCGGTCTACAACGATGGTGTGAACTACGTCCTCCACTACGTCACCGCCCGCGAGATGTACAACATCGCCAAAGCCGCCGAAGCCGGCCTCGCCGGCGACCCCGGCCGCTATCGCGACTTCGAGCTGCCGAAGCCGGGCAAGCAGCCGGTCGCCCACGAGACCGCCGCCACCACCGTGTAGGAGCGCGCCTGCGCGCGACCATCGTGCCGGCAACGCCACCCCCGACAGGCCGCCCCCACGGCTGAAATTGTCTAACAGCCGCGCCGTCCAGTAGCATCGCAATCCATGCATCTCGCCACGCCACGCCTGTTCACCCGACTTCGCCGCCATCGCGGCGTGTGGGTGCTCGCGCTGGCCGTGCTGCTGTTCAAGCTGACCATGGCGACGTTCTGCCTGCTCGACGGACCGACGGCCGCGTCCGTCGACACGGCGGGTGCCACGATCGCCGTCGCCACCAGCGACACCGCAGCGGGCGATACCTGCGTTCTGAACGAAGGCGGCGGCTGCCACTGCAGCTGCGCCCATAACGTGGCCGTACCCTCGACGATGCCCGCCCTGCTTGCCGGCGTGCCGCACGTACACGTCACCGCGACGCTCCGTACCGGTGTGACGCCGACCTACGAGCGCTCCCCGCTCCGCCCCCCGATCGCCTGACGAACGCCACCGTGCGATGCCGACCGCCTGAGCGGTCGCGTCGATTCGCGTCCGTTCTTCCGGAGATCCATCCATGTTTTCTCTACGCATCGCGCTTTCCGGCGCCGCGTGCGTGTGCCTGTGCGCCGCAGGCCACGCGAGCGCTCTGCCACTCGACCGCGCATCGCCCGCCGTGCGCGACCGCATCCACGCGTTGTGGGCCGACAACCCGGCCATCCAGGCGGCGGACGCCCAGCGACGCGCCGCCGAAGCCCGTGTCCGCGCCGCGGCGCAGCCCGTCTACAACCCCACGCTGTCCCTCGAGGGCGAGAACGCCGACGTAGATCGCCGCACGGCATCGGCCAGCCTGTCGCTCGATCTGAGCGATAAGCGACACGCCCGGGTCGACGAAAGCGAAGCCGCCTTACGCGTCAGCGAGGCCGCCTACGCGCTGCGCCGTCGCGATATCGCCGCCGAATGGCTCAAGGCGTGGGCCTCGGCCGAACTCGCACGGCGGCAGCGCAGCCTTGGCGAGGAACGCATCGTGGCGATGACACGCTTCGACCATCTCGCCGCGGACCGTCTGCGTGTCGGTGACATCAGCGCACCGGAGCGGGATCTGGCCGCGCAGGCACTGGCCGAGGCGCGCATCGAACAAGCCGCTATCGAGGGGCAACTCGCGGCGGCGCTGGCCTCCCTGACGGCTATCGGCGGCGAACGAGACGACGGGCAGGCGACCGGATGGCCTGCGCTACCTGAGGCGCTGCCCGCCAGCCCCGATCGCATCGATGCACAAGCCCTCGACGACCGCCTCGAACTGCGGCGGGCCCGTGCCGAGCAGCAACGCCTCGATGCCGCCGTCACCGTGGCCCGCCGCGCGCGGCTATCGGATCCCACGATCAGTCTCACGGGCGGGCGGGTCCGCAGCGGTAGCCGGAGCGATCCGGTCATCGGCATCAGCGTCTCGATGCCGCTGCCGGTGCGCAACACCGGCCGCGCCGAGGTGATGGCGGCGCAGGCGGAAGCGGATGCCGCGCTCGCCGATCGACAGGCGACCGCATGGAAAGCGGAAGCGACGCTACGTCAGACCGCCATGACCTATCGCGCATTACGAAGCACCGCGGAAACACTGCGCAAAGCCCGAATGGGAGCCCTGGGCGAGCGCGCCGCGCTACTCGAACGCCTCTGGCAGGCCGGTGAACTCGACACCTCCGACTACCTCGTCCAGCTCAAGCAGAACCTCGATACCGCGCTGTCCACGCTCACGCTGGAAGCGCAGACCTGGCAGGCCTGGTTCGACTACCTCGCCGCCGCCGGCCGTCTTCCCGAGTGGATCGACGGCCCCGCAACGGATGCCACCCCATGAATCGCCCCCTTCTGAAGATCGCTTTCGCGCTCGCAATGGCACTGTCCCTTGTGCCCGTACGCGCCGAAGAAGCGGCAAACCCGCTGAAACTCGACGCGCGCGCCATCGCCGATGCCGGCATCGTCGTCGACACGCTTCGCTCCCGCCAGTTGACCGACACCCTCACCGCACCGGGCGAAGTCAGGGTCGACGCCTATTCCACCCTGCTCGTCTCGCCACGCGTCGCCGTCCAGGTCGTCGAGCGAAAGGCGAAGCTCGGCGACGTCGTCGCCGCCGGTACTCCGCTGGTCGTGTTGTCGAGCATCGAGGTGGCGGAAACCCAGGGCCGCCTCATCGTCGCCAGCCAGGACTGGGCACGCGTTTCGGCACTGGGTCCCCAGGCCGTCTCCGGACGTCGCTACGGCGAAGCGAAGATCGCCCGGGACCAGGCTCGCGCCGCATTACGTGCCTACGGACTGACCGACGGACAGATCGCCCGCATCGTCGCGCGGGGCTCGGCGGCCGCGGACGGCCAGTTCGAGCTCATCGCACCGAAGGCGGGACGTATTACGACCGACGACTTCCTCGTGGGCGAGCGCATCGAAGCGGGGAAACCGCTGTTCACGCTGGTCACCGAGGACAGCGTCTGGGTCGAGGCGCGTCTCCCGCCCGCGGCCGCGGATGCGATACGGCCCGGCGCCGCCGCAACCATCGTCGCGCACGGAACGGAACGGCCCGGCAGCGTCATCCAGCGCGCGCATCGGACCGACGAGGCCACACGCACCACCAGCGTGCGCCTTCGTGTCGACAACCGGGACGACCTGCTCCACCCGGGGGAACTCGTGGAAACGCGTATCGCCACTTCGGCGACCGCCAGCGTTCTCGCCGTGCCCGCGGAAGCCGTGGTGTTGCTGAAAAACGAACCGACGGTGTTCGTGCGCGGCAAGGAGGCCGGAACGTTCGAGCCCATGGCGGTGGACGTCGGCGAAACACGCGACGGCTGGACCGTCGTGCGCCGTGGCCTGACCGCGGGAGCCGCTTACGTCAGCAAAGGCGCCTTCGCCCTGAAAGCACGCCTGCTGCGCTCACAACTGGGAAACGACTGATGCTCGTCCGTCTCGTCGAACTCTCCCTCCGTTACAAACTTCTGGTGATCCTGGGCGTTCTGACGATCGCCGCCCTTGGCGTCGCCTCGCTGAAGCGGCTCCCCATCGATGCCTTCCCCGATGTCACGCCGGTGCAGGTCAACGTCTACACCGAGGCCTCCGGACTCGCCGCCGAGGACGTGGAGCGCCTGCTGACCACCCCCGTGGAAGCGGCCCTCGCCGGATTGCCCCGCGTGGAAACCATCCGTTCGGTGAGTCTGTTCGGGCTGTCGTACGTCGCCGTCTACTTCGATGACGACACCGACATCTACTTCGCCCGCCAGCTCGTGAACGAACGGCTGCAACAGGTCGCCGCACGTTTACCCGAGGGCTATGGCAAGCCCGAGATGGGTCCGAATACCTCGGGCCTGGGACAGGTCTTCTGGTACACCGTCGAGACCGACGACGGCAGCGCATCCGACATGGACCTCCGTGCGTTGCAGGACTGGACCGTCCGCCTGGTGCTGCGCACGGCACCCGGTGTCGACGACGTGACATCGTGGGGTGGGCAGGAGCGACAGTTTCAGGTCCGCGTCGATCCGATGCGCCTGGTCGCGCACCGACTCGCACTCAGGGACGTGATGCAGGCCGTCGAATCGAACAATGCACAGGTCGGCGGCAACGCGATCGACATCGGCCGGGAGCAATACCTCGTGCGAGGCGTCGGTTTGCTGCGCAACGCGGAGGACATCGGCTCCATCGTGCTGAAGAGCGACGATGGCACACCGGTGTACATCCGTGACGTGGCGTCCGTCGTGGAGGCAGGCGCACCCCGGACCGGCGCGGTCACGCGCGATGGCAAGGAGGTCGTCCTGGGCCAGGCACTGGCGCGCATCGACGAAAACGCGAAGAGCGTGGTCGACGCCGTCAAGGCGAAGCTCGATACGATGCGTCGCGCGCTGCCTCCCGGCACCGTCGTCAAACCGGTCTACGAGCGCACGGATCTCGTGGACGCGGCGGTCGGTACGGCATCGCGCGCCTTGCTGGAAGGCGCCCTGCTGGTCGCCGTCGTGCTGTTTCTCTTTCTGGGCGAGCTGCGAAGCGCCCTGATCGTCGTCGCGACCCTGCCCCTGGCGATGCTGATCGCGTTCATCGGCATGGAACGGTGGGGATTGTCCGCCAACCTCATGTCGCTCGCGGGGCTGGCCATCGGTATCGGCATGATGGTGGACGGCGCGGTGGTCATGGTGGAGAACGCTCACCGCATCATGGGCGAGCATGCCGCGCAGGGCGACGCGGTGGACCGGGGCGCCGCCGTGCTGCAGGCCGCTCGCGAAGTGGCGACACCGGTCGCCTTCGCGATCCTCATCATCATCGTGGTTTTTCTTCCGCTGTTCGGGCTGCAGGGCCTGGAAGGAAAAATGTTTCGTCCGATGGCGTTCAACATCGGCTTCGCCATGGCGGGCTCGCTGGTGCTCGCCCTGACGCTGGTCCCCGTCCTCGCCGCTCTGCTTCTGAAGCCGGGACCGGAGCGGGATACGAGGCTAGTCGGCTGGCTCAAGAGCCACTACGAGCATCTGCTGCACTGGTCGCTCGACCACCGGCGCATCGTCCTCGGCGGCGCCGTGGTCGTGCTTCTGGGCACATTCGCCCTTATCCCCTTCCTCGGCAAGGAGTTCATGCCCAACCTGCGCGAGGGCGCCATCATGTGGCGGATCACGTCGATCCCTTCGGCCTCTCTCGCGGAGTCGATCGACCTTTCGCGTCAGGTCGCCGAGCGGATCAAGGCCAACGTACCCGAGGTCGAAACGACGCTGGCCATGATCGGACGCGCCGAGAAAGGTGAAACCGCGGACGTGAACTACATGGAGGTCTACACCCCGCTGAAGCCCGCGTCGGCATGGCGCGATGGCCAGACTCTCGAGTCCATCGAGGCGGCGATGCAGCAGGAACTGACCGAGGCCCTGCCTACCGCGGTCGTCAGCTACACCCAGCCCATCCAGATGCGCATCGAAGAGCTGATTTCCGGCGTCCGCGCCACCCTCGCGCTGAAGATCTACGGTGACGATCTGGCCACACTCGACCGGCTCAGCGCCCGGGCGCGTGACGTGCTGGCGACGGTACCCGGTGCAGCCGATCTGGCGCTCGAAGCCAACCTCGGCAAACCGCAGCTGCGCATCGAGGTCGACCGCACCGCCCTGGCTCGCTACGGGCTCAATGCCGACGATGTACTCACCGTGGTTCGCAACGGTATCGGTGGCGAACCCGTCAGCAGCCTTATCGACGGTGTACGCCGTTTCGACATCGCGGTGCGACTGGACGACGCCAGCAAGGCCTCGCCGGGAACGATCGGGCGCATTCCGCTACGCACGCCGACCGGTGCGCTGGTGCAGTTGTCCCAGGTCGCCCGCGTCACCCAGGCCGAGGGGTATTCCTTCATCCGCCGCGAGGCGCTGCAACGCTTCGCCGTCATCGGACTGGATGTACGCGGCCGGGATATCGACGGGTTCGTGCGTGAGGCGGAGGCACGGCTGGTCTCGGAACTCACCCTGCCGACAGGCTATTACACCGAGTGGGGCGGCGCGTTCGAAAATCAGCAACGGGCCATGAAGCGTCTGGCACTGATCGTGCCGCTGACGATCTTCTGCATCTTCGTGTTGCTCTATACCGCGTTCAGCTCATTCCGGCATGCGGCGCTGATTCTTGCCAACGTGCCGTTCGCAGTCATCGGCGGCGTCATCGGCTTGTTCATCACCGGGCAATATCTCTCCGTACCTTCCGCGGTCGGCTTCATCGCGGTGTTCGGCGTGGCCATGCTCAACGGCATCGTGCTGGTCAGCTTTCTGGACCGGCAGCGTGACGAAGGGGGTGACCTCCGCCAGGCAGTATTGCGCGGGAGCGCGCTGCGTCTGCGCCCCGTGCTGATGACTGCCACGGTGGCGATCCTCGGGTTGCTACCGATGTTGCTGTCCAGCGGCGTCGGCGCTGAGACGCAGCGACCGCTGGCCACCGTCGTTGCCGGCGGGCTGATCACCTCGACGCTCCTGACCTTGGTGCTGTTGCCGGTAGTGTACGAATGGATGGAGGCGAGGGCCCGACGCCGCTAGACAGTCCGGCTGCGGTGGAAGCCCACCGCAGTCGTCACCGGCCCTCGTCTCGAGGGCCGTCCCGGCTCAGCCCTTGCGGCGTGCCCGCAGATCCGAGCGAACGCGATGCAGTCCCCGGTAAATCCATCGCACCGGCGCATACATCCGGAAGCCCGCCGTCGCACGGGTCGCGCGCACGACGTACAACGAGCCGCAAGCCTCCGCGCGCGTCGCCAGCAGTCGCTTGTATTGGTTATCTCCGTAGCCGAAGCTGATCCGCTCGCCGGGGAAACGATCGAGCAGCGCCCGCACGGCCTGAAACACGGCCACCGACCCGATGCCGACCTTCGCCACCTCTTCGTCATAGCCGAGGTCGTCAACGAGGTAGGTTCCCCCGAGGCGATAACCGTGGACGTAGGCCAGCGGTCTGCCGTCGCGTAGCACGACATGACCGATCAATTGCCCGGCGGCGGTAAGCCTTTCGAACAACGCGACCCGCTCAGGCGCCTCCCAGTCCATCGGCAGGTCGTCATGGTGCCAGGTCTTCGCGTACACCTCGTTCATCAGGCGGCAGTATTCGGGCATGTCCTCGGGCCGGTCGAACGTGCGCAAGGCCGCGTCGCAGCCGAGCTTCCGATAGGCGCGGCCCACACGCTGGGTCAGATCCGTGCGCTTCTTCTTGTCCATCGCCGAGAGCCACGCTTCCGACGAAACCTGCGGATCGATCGACCAGTGCAGCTGATCCAGCAGATGCGCAGCCACCGTACGAAACCCCCCGCGAGTTAGCGACTCCGCGAACGGATTAGGCAGGTCCGCCTCCTGCACGCGCACCACCCGCACGCTGCTGTCGCCCGCCAGCTGGCGCGACACGGCGACGCTGACGACGCCGCGCTCGGCCTCCCCGGCCACGACGCCAGACCCAAGCAATCGTAACGCGGCCCCGCGATAGAGGCGCACACGCCGCCCCGCGAGATCCAGCCGCGCCGTGTGTTCGATCGCAAGCAACGGTGCGTAGCCGACCACCCTCCCCCCGGCATCGCGCACCACGATCACATGCGGCACGGTGCCATCCCGGCGACTCTCGACCTCATATGCGATCCAGTCCGGATGCTGCACGATACCGCTGGCCGCGCCGGGCAGTTCAGCGACGCGGGCCAGTTCGTCGCGGTAGCCGCGCAAGGTTTCGAGGGAACGTACGATGCAACAGACGTAACTCATGGGCTGGCCTTGGACACTGCCGGCGGGATGAATTCGAGGGCACGGATCAACCAGCGACCCGGCCGGCCGAGGCGTCGGCCGATGCCGGCCATCAGCTGCACGTCGTCTCCGGTCCAGTAACGAACCAGGACGCTACCCGGCACGTAAAGCACAACGAACACGGCGCAGCCGCCGAGGAAGCCGACCCGTGACGGTATGGCGGCGGTGGTCGCCCATGCCGCCAGCGTCGCCACGCTGCCCACGGCGAACAGACGAGCCATCGCCGCCACCGGCAGCGCGCCGCTGGTCGCCTTGCGCAGGTAGTGCACCGCAAGCACCATCTCGACGACACGTGTCCCCGCGTAAGTCACGACTGCGCCGGATAGCCCGAGAACAGGAATCAGCGCCAGACCGAGAACCGCGTTGGCGACGAGCGCGACAGTGGCGATGCGTACACGGTCGTCCTGCCGGTCCACCACGGTCTGAAAGGCCGCGATACCATTGCCGATCAACAGCAGGCCACCCAACACCAGCGTGGCCTCGATCGCGGGAATCGCATCGAGGTAGCGCGTGCCGTACATGAGGCGCACGATCTCGGGCGTCGTGACCAGGCCGAGCCCGGCGATGGCGATGCCCACCGCCCAGTAGAATCGCGTCGCCTCGGCAAGAAAACGCGCCGCGCGCGCACTGCCGCTCTCCCCGTACGACTTGGCCATGTAGGGAAGCAGCGTCGACGTGAGCCCGACCGAGAACAACTGCACCGCGCCGCGCGTCAGCGTGCCCGCAATCGCGAAGTAACCCACCGCGACCGATCCCGAGAACGTGTTGAGCAGAAAGATCTCGATCGTTCCCACACGAAACGAGCCCATCAACACCAGCACGGCCGTGAGTTTCAGGTGGCGGTTCACCCGCGCATTGAGCGTGGGAGGAATCGGTCCGGAAGCGAAATCCCGGCAATAACGGCGGTAGACCAGCCGGTTAACCAGGTTGAGGATCAGGCACGCCACCGCGAACAGCGCGACAAACGAGACCAGGTCGGCATGCATGAGCATGGCCGCAAGCACGAGCAACATCCCCAGGATGCCGCCGGTCACCGTCGCCACCGCTTCGGGCTCGAAGCGCTCCTGTCCTTTGCCGATGGCCACCAGCACCGCGTAGTTGGCCTTGGCGACCACGGCCACGACGACCAGCGCCATGATCGGTAGAAGGGACGCATCCCACTCGGCGGGCCGGAACAACCAGCCGATCACGAGGAACAGACCGATGACGCTCGCCGAACTCCACGTCTGGATTCGTGAAAAGCGCGCCGCGAGACTGGACGCGAGCCCGAGGTCGCCCATGCCATCCGCCTCGGCGATGAACTTGGTCGATGACGTGGTCAGCGCATGGTTGGAGCAGACGATCAGCCAGCCACACAGCCACACGGTGAACGCATAGCGGCCGAAGTCGCCCGGACCCAGCGCGCGAGCGATCCACACACTCATCAGCAGCCCGAGCGCGTACTCGATGTACGTGGACACCGTGACGATGCCCACGCTGCGCAGGACGTCGAGGCGGCGGGTCATGGCGACGTCCGCGCAAGCGAGTCGGTCAGCCCTGCGCCCGCCGGCTGGCGCATCATCCACTGCGCCACGCCCGCACCGCGGTTGTTCCAGTTGAACCGGCGCAACGTGTCCGAGATGGCCGCGCATGCCGGTGCGTACGATGACGACAAGGCGGCAAACCGCTTCTTCAGCAGCGCGGCCTGCGCCGGATCCGTCTCGAAGTAGTAGGCGGCCGCGACGGGGAGGCCCAGTTCGACATTGTGCCCGTCGCTGTACCAGCCCTCCGACTCCTGGATCTTCATCAGGGCTGCCGGTGTCGCCTTCGATGACGACCAGTACCAGGCGATCTGCCCGCCCGGCCCCGAGCATTCGTTGCGCCAGTCATGCGGATGCACGAGCAACGCCGGGTCGATCCAGCCGTAACGTTCGAGGTAGCGTCCAAAGGCGGTGATCATCGGGGGAATGCGCGGATCCTTCGTCACCAGCCACGCATGCCAGAGACCGTCCACGATGTTCTCGCTCATCCACGGCGAGGCACCGCGCACGTCATCGGCACCGTCGGGATCGTTTTCATGCACGTTCCAGCTGTTGCGCCAGGAGCCGTCGTCGCCGAGCCCGTCGGGGTTATGTCGTTGCTGCTCGTCGAGCCAGCCGACGCGAGCGAGTACGCGATCGCGATAACGTGCATCGCCTGTGAGCTCGTACGCGGCAACGGTCTCGATGAGACCCAGGCCGGCAAGTCGCTCGGTGAAGTAGTCAGTCGGGTGCCGGTATGGACCCGGCGGTCCGTTCCAGCCGCCGCTGTGCCAGAGGTCGGCCATCTTGCCGACGAGGGCGGCGTCGTGCATCGAGTCGTCTCCGCTCAGGGCGACCGCGAGCAGGATGGGTTCGATATAGACGTACTTCACGTCGCACGGTTTGCCGTCAGGCAGCCATCCCCCGGCGCATGAGGGGCTGACTGGAACGCCGTCACGCTTGATACCCGCCATGTACCAGCGAAAGCTCGCCTCGGCCGACTCGAGATAATCGGCGCGGCCGGTGCGCACGTACGCCTTGAACAACGTGGAAGGCCGGTCGAAGAGCCAGGCGGTGCTGTCCTTGACCGGAAGTTCTTTCGCCCAGCGGAACTGCGCATCCACGTAGCGCGCGTAGGCTTCGTCGCGGTCGGCCACCGACTGGGGGCCGGCGATCAGGGAGGCGGTGAGCCATTCGGGCGTGAGCACGGCGATCGCTTTGGGCCTGTCGTCGATCAGGCCTTGCGCGTAGGGCCAGCCGGGAGCATCCATCGCGCGAGGTGTACCGAGTTCGAAGCAATAAATCCCGGCGGCGGCGCGGAACTGGACGCGGACGGCCCGGATGCCGCCCGCGCCGGTGTGCCACTGGAGGGTCGGGATGACGGACGCGGGGACTTCGTTGCCTTCGACGTCGACGATGCGCAGGAGCCTGGGGTCGCGGAGGGTGCCGGGTGGGAAAGGGATGCCTACGGTGACCTGGACGGAGGCCGTGTCGGAAGTGCGGCGGGTTACCGTGATTTGCTGGGTACCGGGGCCAGGCTGTTTCGCGACCAGGGTCGCTCCTGCCGGAGCGGGTGACGCGCCGCTGGCGGGTGACAGGCCCGCCGCGACGGCGGCAAGCAGAAGGCCGATGACGATGAGCACGTGGCGGGACATCGCTTGAGGTGCGCCCGGCGTCGCTCGCCGTGTCTCGCGCACGACCCCGTGCCAGCCGCGCCGACGCTGGAAGGCACGTGCGTTCATGCGACCGACGCGACAGGCGCGTGCAGCCCCGCGAGGCGGTACTCCCAGTCCAGCGCGGTACGGACGATGAAATCGAGATCGTCGTGGCGCGGTCGCCAGCCGAGCACGTCGCGCAGCCGGTCGCTGCACGCGATGAGCTTGCCGATGTCTCCGGGCCGGCGCGGCAGTTCCAGCACGTTGAGCGCATGGCCGCCCGCGCGCGCCACGGCATCCACGACCTCGCGCACGCTGTAACCGTGCCCGTAGCCGCAGTTCAGGGTGAGTGAATCGCCACCGTCGCGCAGATGATCCAGCGCGCTCAGATGCGCGGCGGCCAGATCGTCGACGTGGATGTAGTCACGCACGCCCGTGCCGTCCGGCGTGTCGTAGTCGGTGCCGTAGATGGACACGCACTGACGCTTACCCACGGCGTGTTCGCACGCCACCTTGATCAGCAACGTGGCCAGCGGAGTGCTGTGGCCGATGCGTCCGAGCGGGTCGCAACCGGCGACATTGAAGTAGCGCAGGATGACATGCCGCATCGCTCCGGTTGCGCACCAGTCGCGCAACATCGTTTCGGACATCAGCTTCGACGTGCCGTAAGGATTGGCGGGACACGTCGGCGTCGTTTCATCGGCGACGCCGGCCTCCGTGGCACCGTAGACCGCCGCCGTCGACGAAAAGATGAACTTGTCCACGCCGGCCGCCGCACACGCCGCCAGCAGGTTGCGGGTATTGCAGGTGTTGTTGCCGTAGTACTTCAGCGGATCGCTGACCGACTCCGGCACCACCGTATGTGCCGCGAAGTGCAGGACCGCATCGACGCGATGCGCTTCCAGAACCCGCGAGACGAGGTCGCCGTCGCCCACATTGCCTTCGACCAGGGACGCGCCGCGCACGGCCTCGCGGAATCCGGTGGAGAGGTTGTCGATCACGACGACCCGGTCGCCCCGCGCGACCAGCTGCTGCACCGTGTGGCTGCCGATATAACCGGCACCGCCGGTGACCAGGACCGTATTCATGGAGACCTCCCGGCCGTGGCCGGTGGGAAGTTGCGGGCAAGCCAGCCGCCGATGCCGTCGAGCAGACGGGCGCGGTCGCCGGTGAGGATGTACGTGTGGTCGGTCTCGGCCAGGTACCGCGTGGTGACCGCCGGATGGCTCATCACCTTGCCAAAGCACTCGCGGAACTGACGCGCGTGATTGAAATAGTTGCTGATGCCACCCGAGTAGACGAGATAGAGCTTCATGCCCCGCCCCACCATGCCGGTGAAATCGGCGATCACCTGATCGCGGGGCGCGGGTGCCACCGCGAACACGGGCTCGGGTGCCGCCTTGTCGGCGCCGCCGCCACCCGGACGCCCGCGCAGCCAGCGCGCCCAGCGGCCGGGATCCGCCACACGCGGCAGGTAGTGACGAAGCTTGTAGCCGAGCGTGCGATACGCGTATCCGTCGAGGAATACCGCTCCCGAGACACGCGGATCGGTCGATGCCACCACATGTGCGTTCTGCGCGCCCGAACACAGGCCGACCAGCACGAAACGCTCGCACCCCGCCCGGTTTTTCATCAGAACCATCGCGTCGTCGAGATCCGCGCAGACCTGCTGGGTACGGGTCATGCCGCCGCCCGTGGCACCGCTGTCGCCGAGCGTCGACATGTCGAATCGAAGCGTCGGGTAGCCAGCCGCGTTGAGCTGGCGGGTCAGTTCCACGTGCAGCCGGAAGGGACCGATGCGATGCACCAGTCCGGCGTTCAATACGATGACGCCGGTCTCTCCGCGCGCGCCTTCCGGCACACCCGCGATACCGACCAGGTGCCGTGCACGACCGAATCGATGAGCTTCCTCACGCATCACGCGACCTCCTTCAGACGACCGGTGACGGCCTGGATGAGCGGCTGCGACAGGATCGCGGTCTCGAGTCGCCGCAAGTCGTTCCACGGGGTGGACTGACCGAGCGACTGCGCATCCAGCACGAGCGTAGGCACGGCCGGCGTGCCGACGCGTAACGCGCAGAGCTGACGCCGCAAGCTGTCGCCGATATCGAAGCCCAGCCATTGCTCGGCCACATCGGCGTGGCTGCGCGGTCGCGTAAAGCGCTCGCCGTCCTCGCGCAGGGCGGCCTGCATGGCGTCCAGCGCCGCCACGTAATCGCCGCCATCGAGCACGGGATCCCATGCGATGACTTCCGTGAAACCGGCCCGACCCGCCGCGGCCATGGCGATGCTGCCACCCAGCCGTGCACCGAAGGCGACGACGCGGTCGATACTGGCGCGTCCGCGCAACTCCGCGGCGGCCGTCACGGTGTCCTCGACGCAGCGCGACCAGTCCACCTCGCCACTGCTGCCAGCGGCGTCGCCGGTACCGTGGTAGTCGAAGCGCAACACGGGGACTCCCTGCATCGCCAGCGCTTGCGCGAGCTGACGATACAGGCGATGGCAGCGGATCAGGTCCTGCCCCAGCGAGGCGCACATCAGCAACGCGCGACGCGCCGTCGGCGTACCCGCGTGATACATGCCGAACAGGCCGTCGTCGGCACCGAAAAAGAACGGCAGGTCGAGGTCGCCACGCATGCTCATCTCCGGTAGACCACGCCGATGAAGAATTCCGCCTCGCGATAGCTCTGGCCCACGGCATCGCTCGTACGCCGCTCGCGTGCGACGGACGCGTGCCAGCTCCAGTGCCGATTGATCTGTTTGCCCAGGTCCAGGCCCAGCCGGACCGTGTTGTCCTTACGGCTGAGCGTGTCGTAGGTCACGCGGTCGTAGCTGGCGAATCCCGAGAGGGTCAGCGTGGGGTTGAGGCGGTAGCCGACACCGACGCTCAGCCCGCGTCCGGTCTGGTCGAAGGTGGGATCGTCCAGATAACTCAGCTTGTTGAAGGCCGGCGATATGGTCATGGTCAGCCGCTCACCGCGCCAGTTCCAGGTCGCTTCGAGACGGCGCTCCTTGTACACCTCCGAGCCGATCACCGCGCTGCCCACGCCGATGCCCGTGCCGGTCGCCCCCCTTCCCAGTCCGCCCGTGTTGGCGAACGGATCGATCGCCTCGGCGCGATCGGCGGTCAGGCCCGCGCCGTAGGCCCCTGGTGTCGTGATCAGATCCTGCGCGGCGTCGGCATACTGGTAGGCACCCGCCACGGTCAGTGCGTTGCGCAGGGTCGGCTGCCAGCCGACCTGCAGTCGTACGACGGGAGCCGACGTGCTGCGCCCCTGGTAGAACGACAGTCGCGTACCGCCCACCAGCACGTCCGCATCGAAATGCGCCAACGTGCTCGTGTAGCGCACGAAGGCCTCCTTGCGATCGTAATCGGCCGTGCTCGGCTGATGGGTGAAACCGACCCGCTGGAACTCCACGTTGCCGGAGAGCTGATCGGTCGGGCTCAGGTCGCGGTAGACACGAAAGGCAGCCATGCCGCGGGACGAATCGAACTCATCGACCTTCGATGCGTAGCTGTTGATATACCGCAATTCGAACTGACCGCGCGCCGCATCGCCGAAGCGCATGCGCAGCGTAGGGCCGAGCACGATCACGTTGGTCTGCTGCTGGTTGTCGGGCGAGTCGGCCGACAACTGATCCACCGGCTGCACGCCCGCATAGTCCTCGACCGAAAAGTCCAGCCGTTCCGGGGCGATCGTCCAGTTGGCTTGCGCGCCGAGCTGTGTCTGCGTCTGCGAATCGAAGTGGTTTTCGAGGTACTTGCGGTATTCGAAGGTTCCCGCCACGTTGGCCTGGAACGTCGAACCCAGCTGCGTGAACTGGAATGTCCCCCCTGGCGTCAGCACGTTCTCGCTCAGGGGCCGGTCCGACGACAAGGCGATGTTGTTGCTGTGCTCGATCCCCCCATACAGGGTGTAATCGAAGGTTCCGGCAAGCACCGCCGTCGGTGCGACCGCGAGCCCGATCACGATGGCCTGCGCGAGCCTGGTCGATGCCGGCATGATCCCTCCCCCTGCCCTTCGGTCCGCGTCACGGCGACTGATTGAAGACGACGCCCGCCAGCTTGGCCGGATCGAAATTCGCCACCGCCTGATTGATCGCCGCGGGCGTATCGCGTCCATAGCCCGCGACCACCACGACGAAGTCGGCGAGATCGGCCAGGATGCGCGCATCCGGCGAGCCCTTGACGGACGGACCGTCGAGGAACAGGTAGCGGTCGCTGTAGCGACAACGCAACGAGTCCAGCACGGCGCGCATGCGGAACGACGAGAAGTACTCGCCACTGTTCTCGCGCGACCTGCCGGCAGGAATCAGGCGCATCCGCGGTACGCCGGTCGGATACATGATCGAGGCGATGCCGCGTGACGGATGCTCGAGGAAATCGATAAGACCGCCCGTGTGTGGCTCGATACCGAAGGCCTTGTGCTGGTTCGGATAGCGCAGATTGCAGTCGACCAGCAGGCTCGTCTTCGACTCGTCGAAAGCGAACGCGGTGGCCAGGTTGCGCGTCACGAAGCTCGCTCCCGACCGCGGGCTCACCGCGACGACCAGGGTGATGAAGTTGTTTTCGCCCGCCATCTCCAGCAACCGCGTGCGGATCCCCCGGAAGGCATCGGACTGTTGTCGGACGGATTCCTCGCGATGGATGAGGCGTTTGCGCTCGCAGTCGATCGGCGCCAGCGCCCCGTCCGCCTCGCGCATGCGCGCGATGGAGTGACCCGGCGTGGTACGCGGGTCGACGTGCGGGTGCTCGGCATGCCCGGGTTCGATGGGTTCGGCGGCCAGTTTATTCATGAGTCAGCCCTTCATCCTCAACCAGAACAGCAGCAGGTAGACGGCACCGACGCCGGTGACGATGAGCGCCAGCAGCATGTTCTGCAGGTGCTCACGGCGGCGGTCGCGCGGCGTGGGATAGAACGGAATGGTGGCCAGCACGGGAAAGCCCGTGGCCCGTTCGAGCTGGCCGACCGAACGCACGCGGGGATCGAAACGCGCCACCGCGAACAGCAGACCGAACGGAACCGCCAGCGACAAGGCGACACCAGCCAGACCGAAGTGCATGAAACGCAGGCCCGACGGCACCAGTGGCAACACGGCCGGGTCCTGCACCTGAAAGGTCAGTCCGCGCTGCTCGGCGTCGAGATTCATGGAGACGCGCGCGTTCTCGCGCCGCTTGAGCAGGTCCTGGTAGACGTCGCGGTTGACCGTGTAATCGCGCGTCAGCTCGGCGGTCACGTTTTCCGAGTTGGCGATGCGCTTGCTGCGCTCCAGCTCGGACTGAAGCATCGACTCGCTCGCGCTTACCCGCGCCGAGGCGGCGGCGGCATCGCTGCGGATCGTCGCCAGCTGCACGCGCATCTGCTGGTTGACCGGATTCATGGTGACCATCCGGTCGACCGTGCCGCCACCCACCGCACGGCTTGCATCGGCGCTCTGCATCTGCGTTCGCACATCCTCGATCTGGTGACGCAGGCGGACGACGTCCGGGTAGGAGTCCGTATAGGTGAGCAGGAGCTTGTCGAGCTGCGACTGCATCTCGGCCAGCTGGGCCTGGTAGATGCCGCCGACGGTCTGCACGGCGTTGACCTCGGACTCACCGCTGAGTTGCGCATTCAGCGCCGCGGCCTGGGACTGCTTCTGCATCGCGTCCATGCGGTTGTTCTCGATCTGCGTACGCAGGGCGCTGATGCGGGAATTGGCGTCGATGTCGCTGCCGGGACGCGCATCGGCATTGGCGTCGCGATACGCCTTGAGCTTGTCCTCGGCGTCGGTGAGCTTGCCGCGATAGGCCTCGACCTGGCTGTTGATGAACTCGTAGGCGTCGCGGCTTTCCCGCTGCTTGGAGAGAAGGCTCTCGCTGATGAACAGCTGGCCGAAGGCACGGGTCACCTCGAAGGCACGCCGCGGGTCGGAGTCGAAATAGCTGATGGTGATCAGATTCTCACGGTTGTTGACGATCTTCGTGCGTGCCTTGATGCTCTCGATGAGTTTGTCGCGCTCGATCGGGGACGGTGAAGAGGCCAGCCACCCGCCGGTCCGCAACACCTCATCGAGCACGCGGCGGCTGAAAATCACGTCGCGTGCCATGCCTGCGCGGTTCTTGTTCGCCGTCGCCGAGGCCGCGCCTTCCATCAGCGGCGTGATGATGCTCGCGTCCTGCGCGAGGATGGTCGTGGATGCTTCGTACTTTTTCGGCCATACCGCTCCGATACCCAGCGCGGCCAGCGCGATCACCGCGAAGGTGACGCCCATCGCGACGCGCCGTCTGCGCGCCTCGCCGATCAGTGCGGGCAGCATGCCCGCGAAAGGAACGAGTTCCCCGCTCATCGATGTACCCCTTAAAAGGCGCGTTGCGGCACGGTGATCACGTCGCCGGGCTGTACCGGGTAGTTGTTGGCCAGATCGCCCTGCTGCAGGATCTTTTCCAGCCGCACGGCGTATGCCTGGGTGGCACCGGCCTCGTTGTGCCGATAGAGCTCGGTGCGATCGGGCGCCGCGAATTCGGTGGTTCCGCCGGCGGCGAGTACCGCATCCAGCACGGTCATGCCCTGCCGGTACGGCATGGAGATCGGGCTGCGCACGGCGCCCGTCACCCGCACACGGGACAGGTACTCATGGCTGCGCAACGCGGTAAGGATCACGGCGACCTGAGGATCGCGGATGTACTGCACCAGCTTCTGCTGAATTTCCGCACCGACCTGATCGGTCGTACGCCCACCGGCGGCGATGTCGCCGACCAGCGGCACGGTGATCTTGCCGTCGGGACGGACCGGCACGCTGACGCTCAGGTCCGGGTTATGCCAGACGGTGATCTGCAACTGGTCGTCCACGCCGATCAGATAGGACGCGACGACCGGGCTGGCCGCGTCCATCTTCGGTGGTGGAAGGTTGCTTCCCCCGGTGGCGCAGGCCGTCAGCCAGAGAGTGGCTGCGACGGCGGCGACGCGATTCCAACGCTTCATACGGACACCTACCCCTGTGACTTCGCTCGGTCCGTATCGTCATTTCAACCGGGGGCCGCGTCCATTCAACAGCCCGCCTATGCCATTCGACCGACGGGTGATCCGCGGCGTTTTAAGCCATGATCGCTTCCGCATGGATATCGCCGCACGCCTCCTCCATCCCGCCGTGCAAGCGTTGCTGCTGGCTCTGTGTTCGACGGCGTTCGTGCTGTGTCGGCGTCCGCGTGCGGCGTGCGCACTCGCAGCGATCGCGCTGATATGGATCTGGCTGGCCGCGACGCCGGCGCTGGCGTTGCGTCTGCGCGATGGACTGGTGGCCGGAGCAGCGGAGACGCCGCGGCACGCCGATGCGATCGTCGTGCTTGGCGGCGGCAAGCTTCCGGTCGGCGACTGGTCACACACGACGACCCGGGCAGGCATGGGGCTGTCGTTATGGCGAGCCGGATGGGCACCGCTGGTGCTGGTGTCGGGCAGCGATCAGGCGATGGACCTCGCGCAGGGCTTCGGACACTCGGGCATGCCGGATGGCGATCTTCGCATCGAAGCGACCAGCCGGAACACGCACGAGAACGCGCACAACTCCGCCGCCATACTCAAAGCCGAAGGGCTGCGCCATGTGTTACTGGTGACCTCGGCGGTTCATATGCGGCGGGCGGCCGGGTGCTTCCGGCATGAGGGTATCGAGGTGACGCCTGTACCCGCCGACGATCGTCATGCGACGCTGGCCTCGGCACCACCATGGATCCCGACACGCGGAGCGCTCACCCTGACCGCCCGCGCTCTGCACGAGTACGTGGCCTTATGGATCTACAAACGCCGCCAATGGATATAGCCCGTAGCGGTCCGACACTCTCAGCGGTCGCCTGTCTCGATCTGCAGTGACGTCTTGCTGTCACGACGAACGAGCCCCGGACCGAACTGGGTGACCTTTCCGTCCTTCAGCACAACGGTGTAGTCCTTATGGGAGAAGGAGAAGCGGCCCGGACGGCGATCGAGCCAGCTCATCACCTCGTAGCCGATGATCGTGCGATCGGAATCGGCCGGGCCGAGTCGATCCAGCACCTCGTCGCGGGGCATTCCCACGTCGAGCCGGGCGACCTTCGACGCCATGCCCGCACAACCGGCGACCCCCAGGGCGAGGACGGCCACGACGATCGCCTGCTTCATCCTCACTCGCATACCTCGCATGGGTCGGCATTCACCGGATGGTAACGCACCGGCGCAAGTCCATGCGACCTCGCCGGATCAACGAACCGTGGTCGCGGGAGCTGGCATCGGGACGGCTGCCTGACCGACCGGCTTGCCGTGCGCATCCAGCGTATGTCCCTGCGCATCGACGCCATGGGCGTTGGCACGCTGAACGCGCTGCGTCACGCCGGTCGCCGCGCCATCCGTGCTGACGGCAGCGCCGGCAGCTCCGGTGGTGTTCAGGCCGCGCTCCGTCGCACCCGCTTCCGAACGTGCAGGCACAGCGGCAGCCGCGGGATTCGCCTGATGCAGCATGCCGGGTGAGCCGACCAGAGGCGCCGATGACGACGCGGGTGCCGTCACCGGCTTGGGAGCGGGCGCGCTAGCCGGATTCCCTGTCTGCGACGAGGGCGGATTCGTCGCCGTCTGTGCCATGGCGGCCGTGGCGGCGAAGACCAGGGATAGCAGGAACATGGGACGCGGACGCATGGCGTTTCCTCGATGCGCCAACAGCGGCGCGTGACAGATCCACGCTAACCCCTCCGGTGTGAAGCCCGCGCGTCCCTGTTAGGCTTCCACGATCCTGCTTCGGAGACCTGGAATGCTGCTTGCCCTTGCCCTCGCCCTGGCCACCGACAACGCCTTCGACGCGCGTGTCCACACCGCGAAGATGCTCGAAAACAACGCCGATGGGAAACTCTGGCAGGGCAGACTGTGGGACAGCATCGGCAATCCCGCGACGGACGCGCTGAAGGGCTGCATCGCCAGCAATATGCCGGCGGCCGACCGCCGCCCCTTCACCCTGGTGGCCCGCGTGGCCGCGGACGGGCGCAGCAGCGATGTCGACGTACGGCCGAAGTCGACGGTGGCGACCTGCTTTGCCGGGCAGTTCGCCACCTGGACCCTGCCAAAACCGCCGAAGACGCCGACCCCCTATCCGCTGGAGATCGACGTCACGATGGACTGAAGCTCAGTTCAGTTCGTCGGGATCCGGGCCCATGCGCTTACCTGCATCGAGCGCGGCGATGGCCTTCATTTCATCGGCCGACAGTTCGAAGTCGAACACGTCGATGTTCGACTTGATGCGCTCCGGCGTCGCCGACTTCGGAATCACCATATGGCCGAGCTGCACGTGCCACCGCAGCACGACCTGGGCCGGTGACTTGCCATGCGTCTTGCCGATCGAGACGAGAGTCTCGTTCTTCAGCAAGTCGCCGCCCTGACCCAGCGGGCTCCACGCCTCGGTGATAACGTTGTGCTTCGCGTTCGCCGCGACGACATCGCGCTGGGCGAAATCCGGATGCAGTTCGATCTGGTTAACCACCGGCGCCACACCGGTTTCCTTCACGATGCGCTCCAGATGCGCGGGCTGGAAATTGGACACGCCGATCGAGTGGATGCGGCCTTCTTCGCGCAGACGGATGAACGCCTTCCAGGTATCGACGTAGCGATCGTGCTTCGGCGTCGGCCAGTGGATCAGATACATGTCGACGTAGTCGGTGCCGAGCTTCGCGATGCTCGCATCGAAGGCCTTGAGCGTGGCATCAAAGCCCTGCTCCGAGTTCCAGAGCTTGGTGGTCAGAAAGATATCGCCGCGGGCGACGCCGGAGCGTTCGATGCCCTGGCGTACGCCGGCTTCGTTCTTATAGATGGCTGCGGTATCGATCGAGCGATAACCGGCCGCCAGCGCGGCGGATACGGCGTCGGCGGTCTCGCCGTCGGGAATCTGGAAGACACCGAAGCCCAGCTGCGGTGCCTTGTTGCCGTCGTTGAGGTCGAGGACCGGAACGGTAGAGGTCATGCGTCATCTCCTGCAGGGAACCGCCCGATATCATGACGGCGGCCCCGCATTCAACGCGTGACGGGTCAGTCGCCGCGGCTGGCGTAGTGCGTTTCGACGTAGTTGTCGAGGATGGCCACGAACTCGTCGGCGATGTGTTCGCCGCGCAGGGTCATGGCCTTTTCACCGTCGATGAACACCGGCGCGGACGGAGCTTCGCCGTTACCTGGCAGCGAAATACCGATATTGGCGTGCTTGGATTCGCCGGGACCGTTGACGATGCAACCCATCACGGCGAGGGTGAGGTTTTCGACGCCGTCGTACTTCACGCGCCACACGGGCATCTGCTCGCGCACATGTGCCTGCACGGTTTTCGCCAGTTCCTGGAAAAATTCGCTCGTGGTCCGGCCGCAACCCGGACACGCGGTGACCAGCGGCGTGAACGCGCGCAGGCCCATCGTCTGCAGGAGTTCCTGCGCGACGATGACTTCGGCGGTACGCGACTGGCCCGGTTCGGGCGTCAGCGAGATACGGATGGTGTCGCCGATGCCTTCCTGCAGGAGCACGCCCAGCGCGGCGCTGGATGCGGTGATCCCCTTCGAGCCCATGCCGGCCTCGGTCAGGCCCAGGTGCAGGGCATAATCGCCGCGGCGGGCGAGATCGCGATATACGGCGATCAGCTCCTGCACGCCGGAGACCTTGCACGACAGGATGATGCGGTCGCGGGACAGGCCGAGGTCCTCGGCGCGGGCGGCGGAATCCAGCGCGGAGCGGATCAGCGCCTCGCGGGCGACATGGCCGGCGTCCCAGGGATCGGCGCGGCCGGCGTTCTCGTCCATCAGCGCCGCGACCATGCTCTGGTCGAGCGAACCCCAGTTGGCGCCGATGCGGACCGGTTTGTCGTAGCGGATCGCCATCTGGATGATCGAAGCGAACTGGGCGTCCTTCTTCTTGCCGAAGCCGACGTTGCCCGGATTGATACGGTACTTGGCCAGGGCCTCGGCACAGGCCGGCTCGCCTTCGAGCAGCTGGTGACCGTTGTAATGGAAGTCGCCGATCAGCGGGACCGACACGCCCATCATGTCCAGCCGTTCGCGAATCCGCGGCACGGCCGCGGCCGCGGCCGGCGTGTTCACGGTGATCCGGACCATTTCGGAGCCGGCCCGGGCCAGTTCGGCGACCTGCCTGGTCGTGGACACGGCATCCTCGGTGTCCGTGTTGGTCATCGACTGGACGACGATGGGCGCGCCACCCCCGACCCGGATACGGTCGACGGAAACACCGGTGCTGGGACGGCGGGCGCCGGCTTCCGCGGGACGCGGGCGGCTGAGAAGGTCTTCGGTCATAGCGGAACATTTTAGCGCAATGGTGTGACTGGAATCCGACTGGCTGCGGCAATCCGGCGGTGGGCGTCCTGCCCGGTCGGCGATTCGACCCGCCTCACCCCCTGCTCATCCTCCGGCCCGATAAACTCGCCCCCCATGAACGCACGTCACCGCACCCACGGCTTCTCGAGCCGCCTCTTCGCCGAACAGGCCCTCAGCCGCAGCGCCGGCGCGCCCCTCATCGGGGGAACGCCGTCGAGCTGCTGATCGATGCCCAGGCTCACTTCGACGCCTGGCTCAAGGCCATCGCCAACGCCAAGCGCCATGTCTTCCTCGAGAACTACATCATCCGCGACGACCGGATCGGCCAGGCGTTCCGCGACGCGCTGGTCGAACGCGCGAAGGCCGGCGTCTTCGTCGCGGTGATCGGCGACTGGGGCGGCTGTCTCGGCCAGTCACGCTCGTCGTTCTGGGCGGCCCTGCGTGAAGCCGGCGGACAGGTACGGATCTATAACCCGCCACAGCTGGGCAGCTCGTTCGGCTGGATCAGCCGCGACCATCGCAAGGTTCTGGTGGTCGACGGCGAAGTCGGCTTCCTGTCCGGCGTCTGTCTCAGCGAAAAATGGCTGGGCGACCCCGCCAACGACGTGCCGCCGTGGCGCGACACCGGCGTCGCCCTGCGCGGTCCCGCCGTCGCCGAGATCGAACAGGCCTTCGCGGACAGCTGGCGTGAAGCCGGCGAACCGCTACCCGACGACCCCCGGCTGTCGCCTGTCGCCGGCGCCACCCACGCCGGCGAGGTGTCCTTGCGCGTCATCGCGACACAGCCCAGCACGGCCGGCATGTATCGCCTCGATCAGATGGTCGCGGCGATGGCGACGAAGACGCTGTGGCTCACCGACGCCTATTTCGTCGGCGTGGCGCCCTATGTGCAGGCCCTCTCCGCCGCCGCTCGCGACGGTGTCGACGTCAGGCTGCTCGTGCCCGGCACCAGCGACATTCCCATGGTCGCCGGGATGTCGCGGTCGGGCTACCGCCCCCTGCTGAAGGCGGGCATCCGCGTCTTCGAATGGAACGGCACGATGCTGCACGCCAAGACGGCCGTGGCCGATGGCCGCTGGGCACGCGTGGGCTCATCCAATCTCAACATCGCCAGCTGGCTGAGCAACCGCGAGATCGACGTGGCTATCGAGGACGTCGGCTTCGCGACGCAACTGGAGGCGCAGTACGAGAAGGACCTGGAGAACGCGACCGAGATCCTGCTGCATCCCAGGCGCCGCCGCTCCGGAAACGAGCGCGTCCGCAGCCGTGCCCCGCACCCGCCCAGGCCGCGTCACGGTGGTGGAAGTTCGAGCCGCGCCGCCGCGGGGGCCCTGCGCATCGCCAACACCGTGGGCGCGGCCATCTCGCAGCATCGCGTGCTGGGCGATACCGAAACCGGGCCGTTGCTGGCAGGCTTCATCGCGGCAGCGGTGCTGACCCTCGTCGCCATCCTCTGGCCCGCGGTGATCGCATGGCCGCTGGCTCTGATCGGCGCATGGTTTACCGTCAATCTTTCAGTGAGCTGGTGGACACTGCGCCGCAAGCGCGTGGCGAAGGCCGCCACGGAAGCGCCGCACGAAGATTGACCAGCCATCGTCGACGCTCATGGCAAGGCGATCAGCCGCGCGGCCGGAACTCCAGCGGCTGCGCCGCACTCTTCGGCGCCACAGGCCCACAGCTCCCACACGACCCGCACCCGTCCCCGCAACTTCCGGTCGCCGCGGCAGGTTGCACACGCTTTCCCAGCGACCGGACCATCGCCGGCCTGCCGTCGCGATTGAGCCATGCCGACACCCGCGCCAGCACCCGCGTCGACGTCTTCGGCAGCAGCTTCCGGAACGCCACATACGCCGCGACCGCGACAGCCACGCCGATAACCAAGCCCTGAAACAGTTCGAACGTGCTCATGAAAGCGCCCTCGCGATCTGGTAAGTGGCGAGCGAAGCGAGATATGCCAGGCCGAACAGATAGCCCGCGGCCACCGCCACGTTGCGCCAGGAATTGGTTTCGCGGCGGATGACCGCCAGCGTCGACATGCACTGCGGCGCGAACACGTACCACGCGAGCAACGACAACGCCGTGGCCAGCGACCACGAGTGCGCGATCACGGGCCCGAGCTGCGAGGCGACCGCATCGTCGCTTCCCGACATGGCATACACCGTGCCGAGTGCCGCCACCGCCACTTCGCGCGCGGCAAGGCCGGGCACCAGCGCGATGCAGATCTGCCAGTTGAAGCCGATCGGCGCGAACACGTATTCCAGCAGCCTGCCGAGGCGGCCGGCCAGGCTGTAATCGATGGCGGGCCCCGTGGCTCCTTCCGGCGGTCCGGGGAAACTGGAGAGGAACCACAGCAACACGGTGAGCGCGAGGATGATGCCGCCGACGCGCTTGAGGAAGATCAGCGCGCGCTCCCACAGACCCAGGCCGATGTCTCGCACGTTGGGCAGGCGGTAGGACGGCAATTCCATGATCAGCGCGTGCTCGCTGCGATCCTTGCGCAGCCGCTTGATCACGAAGGCGACCAGCAAGGCGCTGAAGATACCCGCGAAGTACAGCGTGAAAAGCACCACGCCCTGCAGATTGAAGATGCCCCACACCGTCCGGTCGGGGATGAACGCGGCGATCAGCAGCGTATACACCGGCAGACGGGCCGAGCAGGTCATCAGCGGCGCGACCAGGATCGTGGTCAGGCGATCGCGCGGATCCTGAATACTGCGCGTGGCCATGATGCCGGGAATCGCGCAGGCGAAGCTCGACAGCAGCGGAATGAACGCCCTGCCCGTCAGGCCGACGCGGAACATCATGCGGTCGAGAAGGAAGGCCGCGCGCGGCAGATAACCCGATTCTTCCAGCACGAGGATGAAGAGAAACAGGATCAGGATCTGCGGCAGGAACACGAGCACCGCGCCCAGACCCGCGAACAGACCGTCGTTGAGCAGGCTGTGCAATGCGCTGTCCCCGGGGAGGAAACCCGTGACCGCCGTGCCCAGCGCGGCGATGCCCGCCTGGATGCCATCCATGACCGGCTGCGCCCAGGAGAACACCGCCTGGAAGATCATGAACATCAGGCCGGCGAGAATCAGCAGTCCGAATACCGGGTGCAGCACCCAGCGATCGATCGCGTCGTCGACGGCGGCGGTATCCCGCGGCAACGTGACCGTGTCGGCGAGAATGGACCGCACTTCGGCATGCAGTTGCTCGATCCCGGCGTTGTCGATGTCGGCCGGCTCGATCGCCGGCACCGAGGTATCGATGCGCTGGATCAGGGCCTGTGCGCCACCACGCCTGATCGCGACCGTTTCGACCACGGGCACGCCGAGCCGACGTGACAGCGCGTCCACGTCGATGACCATGCCGCGACGGCGCGCCGCGTCCATCATGTTGAGTGCGAGCACCACGGGGCGACCCAGACGGCGCACTTCGAGCACGAAACGCAGGTGCAGGCGCAGGTTGGTGGCATCGGCCACGCAGACGATCAGATCCGGCGGCGCTTCACCGGGATAACGGCCATAGCAGACGTCGCGCGTGATCGCCTCGTCGGGGCTGGTCGCATCGAAGCTGTACGTGCCGGGCAGATCGAGGATATGCAGCGTGCGACCGGACGGTGCGAGGAAGCGCCCCTCTTTGCGCTCGACGGTCACGCCGGCGTAGTTGGCGACCTTCTGCCGGCCGCCGGTGAGCTGGTTGAACAGCGCCGTCTTACCGCAGTTGGGGTTGCCCACGAGGGCGATGCGCATTGTGGAAGCGCTCATGCGGCACCGTCCACGGCGATCATCACGCGCTCGGCCTCGGTACGGCGCAAGGCGAAACGGGTCGAACCGATCTGGATCAACAGCGGGTCTCCGCCGAGAGGGCCCCGCGCCACGAGGCGCACCGGCTCACCGGACACGAAGCCCAGGTCGCGCAGGCGCTGGGCGATGGGGTCGGCGGGATGGGCATCGGTGACGGACTGGACCACGGCTTTGGCACCTTTCGGCGCGTCGGAGAGGCGCACTGGGATTACTCAAATAAGAACTGTTCGCATTGTATGCCTTTAGCGCAAAGGCTGCACAATGCGCAGGATCGGGAGTCAGGCGTTTATGATCTTGCGCCTCAGTCCCCGGAGAACGCCCATGTCAGCTGTCGAACTCACCCGCGAAGGCAGCACCGCCCGGCTCGTCATGATCCGGCCCGAGGTGCATAACGCCTTCGACGACGGTCTGATAGCGGACCTGACCGTCGCGATCGACGAACTCGACCGCGACGACAGCGTGCGTGCCGTCGTGCTGACCGGCGCCGGCGCCAGCTTCTCCGCGGGTGCCGACCTCCACTGGATGCGCGGCATGGCGACGGCCAGCGAGGCGGACAATCTCGCCGACTCGCTGCGGCTGGCGACGCTCATGCGCCGACTGCAATTTCTTTCGAAGCCGACCATCGCGCGGATCAACGGCGCGGCGTTCGGCGGCGGCGTGGGTCTGATCGCCTGCTGCGACATCGCCGTGGCGGCCGAAGGCGCACGCTTCGCGCTGTCCGAGGTGAAGCTCGGACTCGTCCCCGCGGTGATCTCGCCGTATGTCGTCGCGGCGATCGGCCTGCGCCAGTCGCGTCGTCTGTTCCTGACCGGCGAGATCTTCGACAGCGCCGCCGCGCTGGCGCACGGGCTGGTGCATGAAGTCGTCCCGGGCAACGACCTCGACGGCGCGGTGGACCGGCTTGTCGGCTTGCTGAGCAAGGGTGGCCCCGCCGCGCAGCGTGAGGCGAAGAGCCTCGCCCTGCGCATGGGCGGTCAGTCGCCGGAAGCTATGGAGAAGACCGACGCGGTCAACGCGGCACTCATTGCGAAACTGCGCGTTTCCGCCGAGGGGCAGGACGGACTGTCCGCCTTCCTCGAGAAGGCATCTCCGTCTTGGTTGCGCTGATCCGTTACGGCATCGCGACCATCCTGCTGGCCGCCGCCCCCTGCATCGCGGCGGAAAGCCTCACCGAGCGGATCGACGCCCATATCGCCCAGCCACGCTTCGCCGCGGCATCGTGGGGCATCGCGGTGGTCTCGCTGGAGGACGGGCATACCGTCTACGCGCACGACGAAGGGCGCCTGCTGCTGCCCGCGTCGACGGCCAAGCTCTACACGGCGGCGTTCGCTCTGGATCGCCTTGGCCCGGACTACCGCACGCATACCGATGTCCTCGCCGCAGGCTCGATCGCACGCGGGCGCCTGCATGGCTCACTCGTCCTGCGCGGTCGGGGCGACCCGACCCTGTCCGGCGACGAGTGGGCCGAGCGACTGGCGGCCCGGATCGGCGAACGCGGGATCCGCCGCGTCGATGGTGCGGTGATCGGCGACGACACCGCTTTCTCGGGGCCCGCGATCGGATCGGGCTGGGAAGCATCCGACCTTCAGGCGGCGTACGGCGCGGCGGCGGGTGGGCTGGACGTCGACGAAAACACGATGACGGTCGCCCTCTCGCAAAGCGGTGTGGACGTCGCACCCGCCGACGCGGCCGTCACCGTCGCCGCCCAGACACGGGACGGCCTGGAGCTTTACCGGGCGCCGGGCTCGTCGACGGTTCACGTGCTCGGCGGCGTCGCCGAGGGCGGCGCCACGAAGCGCATCCGCCTGTCCCTGCCCGACACGGCGCTCAGCGCGGCGCGGCGCCTGCAAGCCGCGCTGATCAGGCAAGGCATCCGTGTCGATGGCGAGGCACGAAGCGTCCACTGGCCTGTCGCCGCACCCACGGGCGAAACCATCGCGAGCGTCCCGTCGCCGACCCTCGGCGACATCCTCCGCGCAGGCCTGAAACGTTCGCAGAATCTCTACCTGCAGAGCGTCTTCCTGCTCACCGGGCTGGAAACCGCGGAAGCCTGTAGCGCTCAGACTTCCCCCGCCAACTCGCCCGATGGCCCCGGCTCAGGTAGGAGCCAGCCCTGCTGGCGAAACAACCTTGCCACAGTCCCCAAAGAAGACCTCGCCGCCGAAGCACTCACCCACTGGCTATCCACCAAAGCCATAGGCCCGTCCTCCACCACGCTCAACGAAGGCACCGGTCTCTCCCGACACGACCTGACCACGCCCGCTTCGCTGGTGCGACTCCTGACCTTCATGGACAGATCTCCTCAGGCCGCCGCATGGCGCGATCTGCTGCCCGTCGCCGGGGTCGACGGCACGCTGGTCAACCGCATGCGCGGGACGGCGGCTGAAGCCAACGTACGGGCGAAGACCGGCAGCATGAGCTTTGTCAACACGCTGGCCGGCTACGTGACGACCCGCAGCGGCGAACGGCTGGCGTTCGCCATCATGCTCAACAACTACCGGGCACCGCCGCATAGCGCGGAGACGGTGCCTCCGGTCTCGTCCGAGGTCGATGCGGTTGCGGTGATGCTGGCGGAGGCCGAGGGTCATCTTTGACCGGCTTGGGAACTGACTCGCACCGTGCGCCGCGGACCGGTGAAAGCGAATGCCGCTAGCGATGCCCGTCGGCCGGCCGCCTCAGCCCAGCACGTTGGGCAGATCCTTCCCGATCTTCTCCGGCGTATCGGTCGGCGCGTAGCGCTCGACCACCTGCCCCTCGCGATCCACCAGAAACTTGGTGAAGTTCCACTTGATGCCTTCGGTACCCAGCAAGCCCTTTTTCTCCGCCTTCAGCCACCGATACAGCGGATGCGCATGCTCACCGTTGACTTCGACCTTGGCGAACATCGGAAAGCTGACGTCATAGGTCAGCGAGCAGAAGTTGCGGATCTCAGCTTCGTCGCCGGGCTCCTGATGACCGAACTGATCGCACGGAAAACCCAGGACCTCGAAGCCGCGCGCGGCGTATTCCTTCTGCAGGGACTCCAGGCCCTTGTACTGCGGCGTGAAGCCGCACTTCGAAGCCACGTTGACGACCAGCAAGGCCTTGCCTTTGAACTCCGCCAGCGACCGCTCGTTGCCGTCGATATCGCGGGCCGAAAAATCATAGATGCTGGTCATGCGGGCTTTCCTTGAAAGGGAATGGACCCGCCAAGTCTACGCCCGCCGCTCCGGCCATGGGCTGGCTTGGGCTACCATGGACGTCTTTCCGGCTGGAGCCTGACGCCCCGTGATCCGTTTTGCCGCCGCTTCCAAGTCCTATCGTGTCGAGGGAGCGCTCGTCCCCGCGCTCGAGCCCGTCGATCTCACCATCGAGCGCGGTGAGGTGTTCGGCATCATCGGTCATTCCGGCGCAGGCAAATCCACCATGCTGCGCCTGATCAACCTGCTCGAACGGCCCACCGGCGGCCAGGTCTTCATCGAGGACCGCGACGTCACGCACGCCGAGGGTGCCGACCTGCGTCGCCTTCGCGCGGGCATCGGCATGATCTTCCAGCACTTCAACCTGCTGTCGTCGCGGACGGTGGCGGACAACGTCGCGTTCCCGCTGCGCCTGCACGGTGGCATGAGCGACGCCGAGATCGCCGCACGCGTCGACGAACTGCTTTCGCTGGTGGGTCTGACCGCACATGCGCGGAAATTCCCCGCGCAGCTTTCCGGTGGCCAGAAGCAGCGCGTCGGCATCGCGCGCGCGCTGGCCAGCAAGCCATCGATCCTGCTTTGCGACGAAGCGACCAGCGCGCTCGACCCGCAGACCACGGCATCCGTGCTGGAACTGCTGGCCGATATCAACCGTCGCCTCAACCTGACCGTCGTACTGATCACACACGAGATGGATGTGATCCGTCGCGTGTGCGACCGCGTCGCGGTGCTCGATGCGGGACGCGTCGTAGAAGTCGGCGACGTCGCCGATGTCTTCCTGCATCCGCAGCATCCCACCACACGACGCTTCGTCGCGGAAGCCGACCATCGTGAAGGCCGTGGCCCGGAATTTCCGGGTGTCGACGGGCGCCTGTTCCGCCTTTCGTTCCGTGGCGACGCGACCTACTCGCCCCTGCTCTCTCGCGTGGTGCGCGATACCGGCATCGAATACAACCTGCTCTCCGGCCGCGTCGACCGGATCAAGGACACACCTTACGGCCAGCTCACCCTGGCCATGAACGGCGAACGTCTGGAGGACGCGCTGGCGCAGATCCGCGCCGCGGGCGTCGACATCGAGGAGGTGGCCCGATGAGCCCCATGCAGACCCTGTTTCCCAACATCGACTGGCCGGAAATCGGCCAGGCCTGCGTCGACACCCTGCTGATGCTGGGCGGCTCCCTGCTGTTCACGCTGGTGCTGGGGCTGCCACTGGGTATCTGGCTGTTCCTTAGCGCCCGCGGCCAGCTCCACGCCCGGCCAAAACTGTACTCGGCGCTGTCGCTGGTGGTGAATGTCCTGCGCTCGATCCCCTTCATCATTCTGATGATCCTGCTGATCCCGCTGACTCAGGCGATCACGGGCGTCAGCATCGGCATCCGCGGCGCCATCGTGCCGCTGGTGATCGGCGCCGCACCGTTCTTCGCCCGTCTCGTGGAAACCGCGCTGCGCGAAGTGGAGCGCGGCGTTATCGAAGCCAGCCAGGCCATGGGCGCCACGACGATCCAGATCGTCACGCGCGTACTTCTGCCCGAGGCACGCCCGGGGCTGATCGCCGCGACGACGGTCACCGCCGTGGCCCTGGTCGGCTATACCGCGATGGGCGGTATCGTGGGCGCGGGTGGCCTGGGCGCCCTGGCCTATCAGTACGGCTATAACGGCTACAAACCCGACTACATGCTGGTCACGGTGGCCCTGCTCGTGGTGCTGGTGCAGATTCTGCAGTCGCTGGGCGACCGCCTGGTGCTTCGCTATACCCGCCGGTGAGTCGTTCTTTGCATACGGCGGTATGGACGTCTATGCTGGCGCACCGCACCATCTGCCACGGACGTCCATCATGAAGAAGTACCTGCTGCCCCTTACCGCCGCCCTCGCCGTTTTCGTCGCGGGCTGTTCAGGCAGCGCGGACGGCGGCAAGGCGGATCCTTCGGCGACGCTCACCATCGCGGCCACACCCGTGCCGCATGCGGAGATCCTCAAGGAGATCAAGCCTCTGCTGGCCCGGCAGGGTGTGAACATCGAGATCAAGGTGTTCACCGATTACGTCCAGCCGAACATGCAGGTCGCGCAGAAGCAGATCGACGCCAACTTCTTCCAGACCGAGCCGTATCTCGACGCTTTCAATAAAGAGCGCGGTACCAATCTGGTCAAGGTGGTGGGCGTGCATATCGAACCTTTCGGCGCGTACTCGAAGAAGTTCACCTCGATCGACCAGCTGCCGGACGGCGCCGATGTCGTCATCCCCAACGACCCGAGCAACAACAGCCGCGCGCTGCTGCTTCTGGCCGGGCACGGCCTGGTCAAGCTGAAGAATCCCGACGATCGCCTCGCCACGCTGAAAGACGTGGTCGAGAACCCGAAGCACCTGAAATTCCGCGAGCTGGAGGCGGCCATGCTGCCGCGCGTGCTCGACCAGGTCGACCTCGCCCTGATCAACACCAACTACGCGCTGGCCGCCAAGCTCAACCCGGTCAAGGACGCGCTGCTGATCGAGGACAAGAACTCGCCGTACGTGAACTTCCTGGTCAGCCGCGCCGACAACAAGGACGATCCGCGCGTGCAGAAGCTCGCCGCGGCCCTCACCTCGCCCGAGGTGAAGGCCTTCATCGAGAAGAACTACGGCGGCGCCGTGCTGCCGGCGTTCTGAACCGGCATGTCGAACACCTTGCGCAGGTAAGCGACGTACTCCAGGTCGTCGCTCATGTTCTTGCCCGGCGAGTCTGAAATCTTCGCCACGGGCTGACCGTTGCATCGGGTCATCTTGATGACGATGTTGATCGGCGCCGGCCCCACGTCGTTCGTGAGGTTGGTGCCGACGCCGAACGACAGCAGACAGCGACCGTCGAAATGACGGTAGAGGTCCATCACACGCGGAATGTCCAGGCTGTCGCTGAAGACGAGCGTCTTGGTCCGCGGGTCCACACGGTTCGCCACGTAATGAGCCAGTACGCGGTCGCCCCATACGAAGGGGTCCCCGGAGTCGTGGCGCGCACCGTCGAACAGCTTGCAGAAATACATGTCGAAGTCACGCAGGAACGCCTCCAGTCCGTAGACGTCGGATAGCGCGATGCCGAGATCGCCACGGTATTCGCGGGCCCACGCCTCGAGCGCGGCGGTCTGCGAGTCGCGCAGACGCGGTCCCAGCGACTGAAACGCCTGCAGGTATTCGTGTGCCATGCTGCCGATGGGTACCAGACCCTGCCGCATCGCCAGCCACACATTGCTCGTACCCGCCAGTTGCGGACCCAGCCCCCTGGCGAGCGTCGCCAGCATCTCGTCATGCCATGCCTGCGAGAACCGACGACGGGTGCCGTAGTCGGCGATGCGTACGCGCTCGAAGCCCGGGGTGTCGCGCAGCAGCGCGATCTTCGCCTCCAGGCGCGCCCTGCCCTCCGTCAGATCGATGTCCGGCTGTGTCGCGCGGTAGTACAGCTCGTTCACGATCGCCAGCAGCGGCACCTCGAACATGATCGTGTGCAACCACGGGCCCTCGATCACGATGTCGATCTCGCCATGGGCCTCCGCCGAGGGCGCGATCGACACATACTTGGCGTTGAGGTGGAAGAGACCCAGGAAGTCGACGAAGTCGCTCTCGATGAAGCGCAGACCACGCAGATAATCCAGTTCCGCGTCGGTGAATCGCAGCGCGCACAGGCCATCGAGCTCCTCGCGGATACGACCGATCAGCGGGACCAGATCGACGCCCGGCGTGCGGCAGCGAAAGCGATATTCCACCTGAGCCGCCGGGTACTGATGCAGCACCACCTGCATCATCGTGAACTTGTAGAGGTCGGTGTCCAGCAGCGAGGTGATGATCATGCGCTCGCCCCGGTCAGCCCGATCTGCTTGTCGACCGCGTCCACGAAGGCTTCCGTACCGGGCCACGACGTAATCCGTCCCAGCTTGCGGCCGCGATGGAAGAGGAAGAACGCCGGGATGCCATGCAGCCCGAAACGCGTGGCCATCGTCGGATCGTCATACACGTTATCGTGCAGCCAGCGCACCTGCGGCCAGCTGAAGCTTTCGGGCGTAAGCAGCATCTGTCGCTTGGCGATGTCGCAGTTGGGACAATCGCGCCCCCACAGGAACAGGATCGCGATGCGGTTGTCGTCGGTCGCCAGCTCGGCGTCGAGGGCGGTATCGACCACCTTCTGCATCGGGAACTGTTCGAAGAAGCGGGGAACGGTGGTGTCGGCCATGGTGAATCCGTGATCGGGTCGATCCCCCGAGGTGGGGACGATGAGGGGATAATCCGAGGGTACAACCGCCAAGGATTCCCCGTGCGCGCTTTCATCGGTCTTGCCCTGCTCCTCACCGCCTCGCTCACTCAGGCGGCCACGCTGACCCTGGATACGGGCAAGGGGCCTCAGCGGATCACCACGGAGCAGCTTCTGGGCCGGCCCGACGTGCGCGCCATCGACGTGCCTGGCGACGTGTCGTACCACGCGACCATGCATTATCGGGCCATACCGCTGAAGGCCCTGCTGGGCGGGGTGGATCCCGCGGCGCATCTTCAGTTCGTCGCCCTGGACGGCTTCGCGGCCGAGATTCCCGCGGCGCTGGCGCTGCAGGCCCGCGCCGAGGCCTGGCTGGCGATCGAGCCTGCCGACGCGCCCTGGCCGAAGCTGGGCCCCGACAAGCCAGGCGCTGGCCCGTTCTACCTGGTCTGGCTGCATCCGGAGGCGGGCCACGTCGGCTCCGAGCAGTGGCCCTATCAGGTGGCGACCATCCGCGTGCTGGCGGACCCGGCGTCCCGGTTCCCGAAGATGCGCCCGGCGCCCGGCCTTGCCAGCAGCGATCCGGTGATGCGAGGGTTCGCGGTGTTCCAGCGCGACTGCATCACCTGCCACACGCTCAACGGCCAGGGCGACGCGAAACTCGGGCCGGATCTGAATATCCCGCACAGCCCGACCGAATACCTGCGCGACGACATGTTCCGCGTACTCGTCCGCAACCCGCAGGACCTGCGTCACTGGCCGCAGGCGAAAATGCCGGGGTTCGACCGCAATGCACTCTCGGATGCCGACCTGAACGATCTGGTGGCGTATCTGAAGCATATGGCGGGGAGAAAGGCCGCGCCCTGAGCGACGGCGTCACGCCACCGGCTTCCCCTCCACGATCAACTCGCTCGACGCCCGGTGATAAACCTCGAGATCGAGAACCCCGCGCTCCCGGGCCACGAGCACCGGCACCACCATCTGCCCGGTCACGTTGGTCATCGTACGCATCATGTCCAGAATGCGATCGATGGCGACCAGGTAGCCGATACCCTCCAGTGGCAAGCCGGCCGAACTCAGCACCAGCGTCACCATGACCGTCGCCGTACCTGGCACCCCCGCCGTGCCAAATGAACCCAGCACCGAGGCCAGCAGGATCACCACGTACTGCGCGGGCTGCAGGTCGAGATGGAAATACTGCGCGATGAAGACCGCCGAGATCGCCGGGTAGATCGCTCCGCACCCATCCATCTTGATGCTCGCGCCCAGCGGCACCGCAAACGCGGCGTATTCCTCCTTCACGCCCATGTTGCGCACCACGCTACGCAGCGCGATGGGCATGGCGGCGAAGCTCGACGACGAGGTGAAGGCCACCTGCATCGCCGGAAATGCGGCACGGAAAAATTTCACCGGATTGAGGCCGTGCGTCAGCAACAGGCCACCGTAGACGAAGACGATCTGCAGCACGCAGGCGAGATACAGCGCGCCGACGAAGGTCGCCAGGGGCAGCAGCTTCTCGAACCCATAACTTCCCACCAGCGCGGCGATAAGACCGAAGGTGCCGATCGGCGTCACCTCGAGAACGAAGCGCGTGACCTGGATCATCGCGTCGTTCGCCTCGCCCGCCAGGGCCCGCAACCGGGCCGACTTGTCGCCGATCTTCACGAGCGCAAGGCCAAGCAGGCCGGCGAAGAAGATGACCTGCAGAATTTTCCCTTCGCTCAGGGCCTTGAACGGGTTCGCAGGCACGATGTCGAGCAGCACCTTCACTGGCTCGGGCACGTCCTTCGGATGCCAGCCGGTCGGCGTCGTCAGACCTTCGACACCGAGTCCCGGCTGCAGGACATGCGCAACGAGTAATCCCACGAACACCGCCAGACTCGCCGTCGCGGCGAACCACGCGAACGTGCGTCCACCCAATGCAGCGACATCCTTCACGCCGTGCAGGCTCGACACGCTGTGTAGTACGGCGAAGAACACCAGAGGCACGGCGATCATCTTGATCAACGTGACATAGAGCGTGCCGAGCGGGCCGAACCACGTCGCCGCGTCGGGCCCGATGAGCCAGCCGGCCAGCGCGCCGAGGACGAAACCCGCCGCTACCCGCTTCCAGAAGCGGACGCGGAACCACGATGTGAACAAGGACATGAGACGTGCCAGGCAAGGGCAATGAATCACGATACAACGCGGTGTAGCCGTCTGGACGGCCAATCCCGAACGCTGTGTTTCCTCTCGCGAACGCTGAGGGGTTGATATACCTCGAAGGAGCATACATGACCGACCAGAACGTGCTTTTCCAGCCCTTCCGTGCTGGCGACATCGAACTCGCCAACCGCATCGTCATGGCGCCGTTGACCCGCGACCGATCGGGTCCGGATCGCGTGCCGCGTGCACTCGCGGTCGAATATTACGCACAGCGCAGCACCGCCGGGCTCATCGTATCCGAGGCGACGCAGATTTCACCGCAGGGTCAGGGCTACCTCGATACGCCGGGTATCTACAACAGCGCGCAGGTCCGCGGCTGGAAGCGCGTTACCGACGCCGTGCACGCCCGCGAAGGAAAAATCGTCCTTCAGCTGTGGCATGTCGGCCGCATTTCACACACCAGCCTTCAACCCGGCGGTAAAGCGCCGGTCGCACCTTCGGCGATTCGCGCCGACGGCAAGACCTTCACGGCCCACGGGATGGAACAGGTCTCCGCGCCGCGAGCGCTCACGGCCGGTGAGATTCCGCTGATCGTCAATGACTACCGCCGCGCGACCGAACTCGCTCTCGACGCCGGGTTCGACGGCGTCGAAGTGCACGCCGCCAATGGTTACCTGATCGATCAGTTCCTGCGCGACAAGACCAATCGTCGCGACGATGCCTGGGGCGGCAGTATCCCCAATCGTCTACGTTTCCTCCGCGCCGTCCTGGATGCCGTCATCGGCGTGGCAGGCAGCGGCCGTACGGGGATCCGCATCTCGCCGACGACGCCGGCAAACGACATCGCCGATTCCGAGCCGACGAAGCTGTTCAATGCGGTGATCGACGACCTGAAGACGCGGCATCTGGCTTACACCCATGTGATCGAAGGCGCCACGGGCGGCCCTCGCGACGTCCTTCCGTTCGACTACGACGCCTTCCGGGTCCGGCACGGCGGGACATGGATGGTCAACAACGGTTACGACCGTGCCATGGCCGTCGATGCGGTGCGCAGCGGGCACGCCGACCTGGTGGCGTTCGGACGTCCGTTTATCGCCAACCCGGACCTGGTCGACCGCTTGCGTGAAGGGTACCCGCTGGCGAAGCCGAACCCGAAGACTCTCTATGGGGGCGGTGCGGAGGGTTATACGGATTATCCGGCGTTTGCCAGGTAAGTCGCCGCCGGTCCATCGCGAGCAGGGTCAGCTCCGTCGTCGGGAGCGAACCCTGCTGGCGTCAGCGCGATGACGACTTCAACGTCTCGAGTTCACGTGTCCGCTCAGCCGGCGCCTTCTTCCCGAGCTCCTTCACCCTGGCGAGGAAGACCGGCCACCTTCGCCCGCATCGTTCAAACAGCGCGGCGAACGATGGTTTCCACGTGTCATAAAGCCCAAACGGCAACAGCGCGGCATTATTGAGCGGCTTCGCCATCCATCGGTCATACCGGCGATCGCCGCCCGCGACCGTCGCCCGCCACTGGACATAGTCGCCGCGAAACACCTCGAAAGCTTCCGCCTTGGCGACACGCTTCGCCTCGTCGCTGTCCTGCGTCGCATAGATCGAGCCGAGCCGGTCGCGCAGCGCAAGAACACGGGTCGTAAAAGAGCCGTCGAGCTCGCCATCCTTCTCGTCCGGCGGCGGTAGCCCCCGCGCGGTGCGCCACTCACGCACGCCTTCCTCTTCGACGAAGCTCGCATACGATTCGTTGAACGACGAATCGTCCTTCACGTAGAACTTCTGATGAGCCAGCTCATGGAAGATCGTACCCGCGAGGGTATCGTCATCCCAGTAAAGCATGCTGCTGATGATCGGATCGGCGAACCAGCCCAGTGTGGAATACGCGGGGACCTCACCCAGCGCCACGTCGTCCCCCGCCGTCTTCAGCCGGGCCGCCTCCCGGTCCGCGAGATCCCTGCGGAAGTACCCCCGGTACGCGACGCAGCCTGCAACCGGGAAACAATGCGTGACAGGCGCAATGGACAGTTCCGGTGTGGCAAAGACGTTCCAGGCCACCCACGGACGATCGAGCTGGACGAAATAGGTGTAGCTGCGATTGTCGGGCAAGCCGAGGCTCGCCGAGGCGAACCGCCGGGCCTCGCTGGCCAGTTCCAGGCGGTGGCGTGTGTCCTCCGGTGTTTTCGGATCGCGCAGCACGTTCGCGATCGGCCGTCGCGCGGCGAGCAGGGACGCCTGACCGTGCGCGACATGCGCGTAGTAACCGAGCGAGCGGCAGCCGGTGAGTGTGGCTAGAACAACGATGGCAATGACTGAGAGACGCATACCCCATTCTGCCGTAAACGATGTAGGAGCGAGCCCCGCTCGCGATCCACGTCGCGGCGAGCCCCCACCGCGAGCAGGGCTCGCTCCTACCCAGGCCGGGCGCGCCCGCGTCAGCGGGGGGCCTTGCCTCCGGTCATGCTCTGCAGCACGCCATCGCGTCGAATCAGGCCGTGCATGAGCGCCGCACCCATGTGCGCAAGGAAGGTCAGGAAGAACAACCAGGCCAGATACCGGTGCGACTCGCGCAACCACGCGAACAGGGCGGGATCGGTCGGCAGGATCTTCGGCAGGTGCACGCCAGCGAACATCGTCACCGGATAGTTTCCCGCCGAAAGCATGCCCCAGCCGATCAGCGGCATTGCGATCATGAGGGCGTAGAGCAGCAGGTGCGAGCCATGTGCGGCCAGCTTCTGCCACAGAGGCAGATCCACCGGCAGCGGCGGGGCGGGATGCGTCAGGCGGAAGGCGAGCCGGATCAGTGCCAGCACGAAGATCACGACGCCCAACGGACGGTGGATCGCCAGCAGCCAGTCGTGCTTTTCGGCCACGGTGCTGACCATGCCCGCGCCGATGAAAAGCATCGACAGCACCATGATCGACATCAGCCAGTGCAAGGCGCGTGCGAAGGGGTGGAACGTCTGTTCGCGGCTCATCACTTGGCCTCCTTGGGACGGGCGGCACCGGGAAGATGGCCCTCCTCGCTCGTGCGACGCAGGTATGAATCGGCATAAGCCGCGGAACGTGCCGCCAGCAGCGGATCGTTCGATGTTTCGATGCCCTTCGGCAGGATCGTGGGATCGTAATTCACGTCGCGGCATGGACCGGTCGCCTGATCCTGCCAGCTGTCGATCACCAGCGTGCCCGCATCCACCGATTTGCGGTCATCCGGCCAGGCTTTCGCGGCGTCGTCGATGGGATCGCCGTCGCCGGCGAACGTCATGATCAGATGCCAGCGGAGGGGACCTGCCGCAAGCCGCTTCGAAAGATCGGCGGCAAGATAGTCGGTGTCGCCCGCCGCTGGCGAGCCGTCGCCGGTCTCCGGCGTCTCCGGCACCATCTTCCAGCGCACGGCACGGCGCTCACCCGCAGAGTCGCGCAGGTAGAACGCGTTGATGCTCTGGTAGGTCTCCGTGGCGTAGCTGGCCGGCGGCTTTGCCGTCTTCGCCCAGCCGAGAAAGGCACCCGTCTCCGGATGCGCGCCGAAAAACGCACCGGCCTTCGCCGGATCCGGCTTGCCGGTCTTCGGATCGGGATGGGTGGCGACCTGAAGGTCGTAGAACGCCTGTGGGGTCGAGACCGGGAAGACCGGCATCGCGTTCATGCCGGTGCGCCACTGCTCGCCATCGGCAAGATCGAAGCGCAGCGCGAAACTGCGGATGGGCACCGAGCTGTCCGCCGCGTAGGGATTTCCGCCGGGAATGGCCAGCCGCCCGACGACCGGCGTCCTTTCCTTCGCGAAGACGGCCGAACTGGAAAAACTCTGCAGCGCGCCGTTGCCCTCGAAATAGCCGCCGACGCATATGCCCTTGGCATGGTTGCGACGGTATCCGGGGTGCGCGCCGCCGTTGGCCTCGAGGGAATCGACGATCTTCTTCGGCGACAGGCGCTCCGGTGCCAGCCAGCCGCCGACGTAACCAAAAGCGACGGCGGAGCCGGCGACCGCCAGTCCGATCAGGGCCCAGCGCCAACCGACGTGCGCCGGAGGGCGCCGATTCTCGGTGTCTTGCATGCGTCTTTCTCCGTTTTCCAGGGTGGTTGTGCTCAGGGTGGGACGTACGTCCACGACTTTTATTCCCGGGCAGGGGAATATTTCTTCGAACCGGGCGTCTAACGTCCGACACCACCGACCGAGGTCCGGAATGTCCGACCCCAAGATCGACGAAGCCCTACGCTCGATGCTGCCGCGACTGCGGCGCTTAGCGCTGTGGCTTGCCCGCGACGAACACGCTGCGGACGATCTGGTCCAGTCCACGATCGAGCGCGCGCTGTCGAAATGGCATGCGCGACGCGACGACGAGAGTCTGCGGGCATGGCTGTTTTCGATCTTGTACCGGCTGTTCCTCGACGGGAAGCGACGGTCCGGCCGTTACGCCCGCCTGCTGAGCATGCTGGGCCGGGAAGAGCCGACCTGGCCGTCGGCCGAGCGGGTCGCCGTGGCGCACTCGACCCTGGCCGCGTTCGCCTCGCTGCCGGTCGAGCAGCGGAGCCTGCTGATCTGGATCACCGTCGAAGGCATGAGCTACCAGGAGGTAGCCGACATCCTCGAAGTGCCGATCGGCACCGTCATGTCCCGACTGTCCCGGGCCCGCCGCGCGCTGCGTCGGCTGGGCGAGGGCGTCCCCGAAACACCTGCCCTGCGACTGCTGAAATGACCCACACGCCCCCCAGCGAACACGACATCCACGCCTACGTCGACGGTCACCTGGACTCGCCGCACCGTAGCGAGGTGGAACGTTATCTCGCGCGTCATCCCGAGCGCGCTGACGAAGTACAGGGTTGGCGGCAGGACGCCCAGCAGCTGCGGACCCTGCTGGCGGGCGATCTCGCCCCTGCCCCGGCATTCGATCCCGCCCTGGTCAGAGCGCGCGCCGGGCGCCGTCGCATCGTTCGTCTGGCCATGGCGGCCAGCCTGCTGTTCTGTCTCGCCGTGGGCGGCATGGCCGGCTGGGCCGCGCGCGGCATGGGTCCGGGCGCCATGAAACCCATGGCCGATGCGATGCAGGCCTATCGCCTGCTGGCGCTGGATCACGGCGTGGGCATGGACATCACGACGGCCAACGAGGGCGATCTCCGCTCCTGGCTGGCCGGCCGCGTCGGCTCCAGCGTCCGCCTGCCCGACCTCGCCGATGCCGGCTTTCGTCCGATCGGCGGCCGCCTGTTCGCGACCGACCAGGGCCCGGCGGCCATGGTCCTCTATGACGACGGCAGCGGCCACACGGTGAGTTTCTACGTCAGGCCCCCGGGGGTCGCCCGGCACCTGTTGCCGCGAGGCACCCGTGAAGACAGCGGCCTGCTGGCCGACTACTGGTCACGAGGCGGCCACAACTATGCCGTGGTCGCCATGGCCGATGAAGCCGGCCGAGCCGCCGCTCAGCGCATGACGGCCAGAACGATCTGACGAGCGATCCGGCACCCAGACCCGGTGGGATCCGGCCCTCTTGGCGAATACGCCCGACTGGACGGCGACGGACCTCAGCGCTCCTGCAATTCCCCGTTGTGCAGCTCAAGGGTCCGATCCATCCGCCCCGCCAGCCGCGTGTCATGCGTCACCAGCACGAAGCTGGTACCGATCTCCCGATTGAGTTCCAGCATCAACTCATAAACGTGAGCCGCATTGGCTTCGTCCAAGTTGCCGGTCGGCTCATCGCCCAGCACGCACGCCGGACGCGTCACCAGCGCACGCGCCACGGCGCAACGCTGACGCTCACCGCCGGACATCTCGGCCGGACGATGCCGTAGCCGCGATGACAGCCCAACGCGCTCGAGCAACGCGGTCGCTTCCTTCTGCGCCTGCGCAATCGACACGCCACGAATCAGCAGCGGCATGCACACGTTTTCCAGGGCCGTGAACTCCGGCAGCAGGTGATGGAACTGATAGATGAAGCCAAGCGAGCGATTGCGCTCACGACCGCGCTCGGCGTCCGACAGTTCGGACAGCACGCGACCGTTCACCTCGACCTTGCCGGCCGTGAGCGTATCGAGCCCACCGATGATGTGAAGCAGCGTCGACTTGCCCGAGCCCGATGCGCCGACGATGGACATCGTCTCGCCGCGACGCAGGGCGAAATTGACGTTGGACAGGACGCCCGTACGCAGGTCGCCCTCTTCATACACCTTGGCGACGCCCGTGGCGCGCAGGACGATATCGTCGTTGGGCTTATTCATAACGGAGCGCCTGGGCGGGCTGCGTGCGCGAGGCGCGCCACGCCGGATAAAGCGTGGCCAGCAGCGAGAAAGCGAAGGTCACCAGCACCACCCAGCCCACGTCGGACCAGAGCAGCTGACTGGGCAGCTCGCTGATGTAGTACACGTCGGGCGAGAGAAAATTCTGCCCCGTGACGTGCTCGATCCACTTCACGATGGCCGGCAGGTTGTACGAAAGCAGCGCGCCGAGCGCGACGCCCGCGCCGATGCCGACGATGCCGACGAGCAGGCCCTGCACCATGAACATGCCCATGATGCTGCGCGGCGTGGAGCCGAGCGTGCGCAGGATGGCGATGTCCGCCTGCTTGTCCGTCACCAGCATCATCAGCATGGAAATGAGGTTGATCACCGCGACCAGGATGATCAGCGAAAGGATCACGAACATCACCGTCTTCTCCATGTCGATCGCGCGGAAGAAGTTGGCGTGGGTATCCATCCAGGTTTCGACGCGGTACGTCTGGCCGAGCTTGTTGACCAGGTCCTGCGCCACCGGCCAGGCGGCGCGCAGATCGTCCAGCTTGAGGCGGATACCGGTCGGACCATTGAGGCCGTTGAGACGCTGGGCGTCTTCCATGGAAATCAGGGCGAGGTTGGCATCGTATTCCTGCATGCCCAGCTCGAAGATGCCGCTGACCGTGAAACTGCGCAACTTGGGCACGGCACCCATGGGCGTCGCCGTGAACTGAGGCACCACGACCGTCACCTTGTCGCCCACCTGCACACCGAGCGTCATGGCCAGCTCGCGCCCCAGCGCGATCTTCCAGCTGCGATCGGTCAGGTCGGTCATCTTGCCTTCGACCATATGCGTATCGATGTCGGAGACCTTCGGTTCCAGCGACGGCACGATGCCGCGGATCAGGGCGCCGCTGGGCCGGCGGGCCTGCAGAAATGCCTGGATCTCGACATAGGGCGCGGCGCCCTTCACGTGCTTGGTGCCTTCGGCGGTCTTCACGGCCGTCTGCCAGTTCTGCACCGTGTCGTCGATACCGGACACGGTGATATGCGAAACGGCGCCCAGGATGCGGTTACGCAATTCGTTATCGAAGCCGTTCATCACCGACATGACCGTGATGAGCGCGGTCACGCTGATGGCGATGCAGACGATCGACACCGTGGAGATGAACGAAATGAACTGGTTGCGACGCTTGGCGCGCGTGTAGCGCAGTCCGATGAAGAGTTCGAGGGGTCTGAACATACCTGTCGATCGCAGCCTTGAAGGAGGGGGCCACCGCGAAAGGCAGGCACCGCGCGGCAGAGTGCCCGATGCGGCCCGTCGGGGCAAGCTGGAACAATAGACCGGGCAGATATCCTTCAGCTTTCGCCGGGATACGCTTACAGGCCCTCACGCCCGTTTCAAACGGCCGCGCAAAAGACGGAGGTGTTCCGTCGGCGTGCTGTCAGGCATCAGTAACACATGCCCTGCCCCGCCGCGCCAGCGAAACCGGAGAAACACCGCCAATCCGACCCGTCGAACGTGCAACAGTTCCGCAGGCATGGCCAACCCGCGGCGATCCGTCACGCTCCACACGCCATCGACGGCCCAATGCAACCGACGCAGCCGCGGGTGCCGATACCGGCGGACCCGACGCATGCCGATTACGCCGACAACCGCCATCGACGACCAGCGGGCGAACAACGGCAGCGAGGTGAATAACGGTGCGAGCGTGGCCAGACAGACCACCAGGACAAGCCATGCGGTCAGCGTGGCTGAGGGCTTTATATCAAAGCTGATGCCTTGCGCGGATGTCATCGATGATCGCCTGCCAGTCGTCGCGGGGGGCGCGGGCATGGCCCATCACCCAATCCCAGAGATCGGGATCCTGCACGTCCAGAAGCGCATCGAATGCCGTCTTTCCGGCTTCATCGGCGTCGGCGAAACGCTCTTCCAGCCACCACCCGAACAGGCGATCGAGTTCCCGGGTACCACGTCGGGTACGCCAGCGGAGGCGTTTGAGGCGGGCGTCTTCCATAGCGGGAACGGCATCCTGTAGGAGCGCGCCCCGCGCGCGATGGGTTTAACGATTCCCTCAAGGGATACCGCAAAACCATCGCGCGCGGGGCGCGCTCCTACAGAGGCCTTTTAAGCGGACCGCCTCTGCACGATCAGCTTCTTGATCTCCGCGATCGCCTTGGCCGGGTTGAGACCCTTCGGGCAGGTGCGCGCACAGTTCATGATCGTGTGGCAACGGTAGAGCTTGAACGGATCTTCGAGGTCGTCGAGGCGGTTACCGGTGTCTTCGTCACGGCTGTCGACGATCCAGCGGTAAGCCTGCAGCAGAATGGCGGGACCGAGGTAACGGTCACCGTTCCACCAGTAGCTCGGGCACGAGGTCGAGCAGCAGGCGCAGAGAATGCACTCGTAGAGACCGTCGAGCTTCTTGCGGTCTTCCGGCGACTGCAGACGCTCCTTATCGGCCGGCGCCGGGCTCTGCGTACGCATCCACGGCTTGATCGACGCGAACTGGGCGTAGAAGTGGGTGAGGTCCGGCACCAAGTCCTTCACCACCGGCATGTGCGGCAGCGGATAGATGTTGACCGTACCGCCGCCACACTCCTCGATGGCGCGCGTACACGCCAGCGTGTTGGTGCCGTCGATGTTCATGGCGCACGAACCGCAGATGCCTTCACGGCACGAACGACGCAGCGACAAGGTCGAGTCGATCTCGTTCTTGATCTTGAGCAGGGCGTCGAGAACCATCGGACCGCACGTATCGAGATCGACCTCGTACGTGTCGGTGCGCGGGTTCTGGCCGTCGTCCGGCGTCCAGCGATAAATCTTGAAGGTACGCGTGTTCTTCGCGCCCTTCGCCGGGAAATGCTTGCCGGCCGTAATCTTGGAATTCTTGGGTAGCGTGAACTCTGCCACGATTGCCTCTCCGGTCCGGTATCAGTAAACGCGCTTTTTCGGCGGCACGACTTCGACGTCGTCCGTCAGGGTGTACATGTGCACCGGGCGGAAGTCGAAGCTGGACTTGCCGGCCTCGTCGATCCACACCAGCGTGTGCTTCTGCCAGTCATGGTCGTCACGATCCGGGAAATCCTCGCGGGCATGCGCGCCGCGGCTTTCCGGACGCTGTTCGGCCGAATGCATGGTAGCCACCGCCTGCGCGAGCAGGTTGGAGAGCTCCAGCGTTTCGATCAGGTCGGAGTTCCAGACCAGCGAGCGGTCGCTGACCTTGACCTTCTCGAACGAGGTGAAGACCTCGGAGATCTTGGCCTTGCCTTCCTTCAGCGTCTCGCCCGTGCGGAACACGGCGGCGTCGGACTGCATGGTCTTCTGCATCTCGGCGCGGATCGCCGCGGTCGGCAGCGTGCCGTCGGCGTTACGCAGCGCGTCGAAGCGACCCAGGATCTTGTCCAGCGCGTTGGCGGGGAGGTCCTTGTGCGGCGTGCCCGTCTTGATGAGCTCGGCGCAGCGATGCGCCACGGCGCGACCGAACACCACCAGATCGAGCAACGAGTTGGAACCCAGACGGTTGGCGCCATGCACCGACACGCAGGCCGCTTCGCCGATCGCGAACAGACCCGGGACGATCGAATCCGGATCGTCGTCGCGCTTGGTCACGACTTCGCCGTGATAGTTGGTCGGAATGCCGCCCATGTTGTAGTGAACGGTCGGCAGGACCGGGATCGGCTCCTTGGTGACGTCGACGCCGGCGAAAATGCGCGCGGACTCGGCGATGCCCGGCAGGCGCTCGTTGATGACCTCGGGACCGAGGTGCATCAGGTTGAGATGGATGTGGTCCTTGTTCGGGCCCACGCCGCGGCCTTCGCGGATCTCGATGGTCATGGCGCGGCTGACGACGTCGCGCGAAGCGAGGTCCTTCGCGTTGGGCGCGTAGCGCTCCATGAAGCGCTCGCCCTCGGAGTTGGTGAGGTAACCACCTTCGCCGCGGACACCCTCGGTGATCAGGCAGCCGGCGCCGTAAATGCCCGTCGGGTGGAACTGCACGAACTCCATATCCTGCAGCGGCAGGCCGGCGCGCAGCACCATGCCGCCGCCATCGCCCGTGCAGGTATGCGCGGAGGTGGCGCTGAAGTACGCGCGACCGTAGCCGCCCGTGGCCATGACCACGGCATGGCCACGGAACAGGTGCAGGGTGCCTTCGTTCATGTCGAGGGCAAGCACGCCCACGCACTTGCCATCCTCGAAGACCAGATCGATAGCGAAGTATTCGATGAAGAACGTGGCGTCGTGCGCCAGGGCCTGCTGGTAAAGCGTATGCAGGATGGCGTGACCGGTACGGTCGGCCGCGGCGCAGGTGCGCTGCGCGGTACCCTGACCGTAGTGCGTGGTCATGCCGCCGAACGGACGCTGGTAGATCTTGCCTTCCTCGGTACGCGAGAACGGCACGCCGTAGTGTTCGAGCTCGATGATGGCCGGAATGGCCTCACGACACATGTACTCGATGGCGTCCTGATCGCCGAGCCAGTCGGAGCCCTTGATCGTGTCGTAGAAGTGGTAACGCCAGTCGTCTTCACCCATGTTGCCGAGCGCGGCGGAAATACCGCCCTGCGCCGCCACGGTGTGCGAACGGGTCGGGAAGACCTTGGTGATGCACGCGGCCTTGAGGCCCTTCTCGGCCAGACCGAAGGTGGCGCGAAGGCCTGCGCCACCGGCGCCGACCACGATCACGTCGTATTTGTGTTGCTGAACCTTATAGGCTTCCATCGATCAGTTTCCGAGCGCGATGCGCAGCACGGCCAGCACGCCCGAGAGCGCGGCGAGTACGGCGATGAACTTGATGGCCACCAGCGACGCGACTTCGAGCCAGCGCGTGTGGACGTAATCTTCAATCACGACCTGCAGGCCGAGGACGGCATGCCTGAACATCGTGACGATGAGAGCGATGAGCATCACCGCGTTCCACGGCCTGGCGATGGATGCGCGGGCGGTGGCGTAGTCGGCGTGAATGAGGCTCAGCACCGTGATGACGAACCAGAGGGTAAGGAAAATCAACCCGACCGCGGTGAGGCGCTGGAGCATCCAGTGGCTGACGCCCTCTTTCGCCGAGCCGAGGCCACGGGCGCGGGCAAGCGGATTGCGCAGGTCCTTGCTCATGCGTGCGCTCCCATCAGGATGTAGCCCCACACCAGCGCGGTGAGCACGATGGCCAGCACGATCGCCAGCCAGCTGGAGCGTACGAAGGACTGGATCGAGTATCCCTGCCCGGCGTCCTGCGCCAGATGGCGGATGCCGTTGCACAGGTGATAGAAGAAATTGAGCGTCCAGCCGACCATGACGACCGTACCGAACGGACTGCCGACGATGCCGGTGAAGGTTCCGAAGGTGTCAGGACCGGCGGCGAGCGACGCGAGCCCCCAGACGATGATGAGGCTACCCACGGCATTGATGATGCCGGTGGCGCGGTGCAGGATGGAAGAAACCATCTGCACTTGCCACTTGTAGATCTGGAGATGGGGTGAGAGCGGTCGTCCCGTTTGTGCCATGGCGGCTATCCTGGATTGGAATCGCTGATGCCCGACGCACCTACCCTTGCCTTCCTGGACTCAGAAGTCGATACAGCGTCCGTTCTTTTCCCAGTCGCCATAACGCGTGGGGTCCAGCGGCGCTTTCTCGACCTCTGGCTCGCCATTCGTGGGGACGAGTGGCGGTACGAGCGGCTTCGCCGGGGCGGAATCGTTCGGGCCTTCGGACTTGGAGGGATTGTCGGACATGGTTATAAAGCCCCAAAAGGGTAATACCTGTGGCAAATCAGCACAACCTTGACGATCGGGCCAAACCTTGGTTTGGCCTTGGGCTGACCGTATATCCTACGCCTCCGCCCCGACTTGCGCCTCCCCATGCCGAGCCGTACCACTCGCACGATCACCCTCACCGGCCCCGACGCGGCCGCTTTCGCCAATGCCCAGTTCGGCAGCGCCGTGCTCTCCCTCGGGGTGGGTCGCTGGCAATGGAGCGGCTGGCTCGATCCCAGGGGTCGGGTTCGCGCCCTGCTTCAGATCGCGCACCCCGAAGACGACCGCTTCGTCGTCGTTCCGCGTGGTGGCGATGCCGAGACGCTGGCTTCCGATCTGAAACGTTTCGTCTTTCGTTCGAAGGTGAAGATCGCGGTATCCGACGTGCTGCATGTATCCGACGGTGACGCGATCGGCGACGGCGATGTACGCGAAGAAGATGACGCCCTGTATTTCGGTGAAGGCGATACATCGACACGTATAAATACGACGCAAGGTGGAAACACCTGGTACGAACGTCACATACGGAAAGGATACGCGTGGCTTCCCGACGAGGCGATCGACGCATTGCTTCCGCCCGCGCTGTCGATGGAGCGACTGGGTGCTGTCGCATTCGACAAGGGCTGCTTCCCTGGTCAGGAAATCGCTGCGCGACTGCATTTTCTGGGGGGTCACAAGAAGCATCTGCGCGTCGCGCGAAGCGATGCCACGATGCGCGAAGGCGAGACGCTACGCGTTAACGGCCGCGACATAGGTATCGTGCTGATGCATGCGGCATCGCAACCTTTACCTATATCGCTTGTCGTACTCGACGACGGCATCGCATCGGCAGAAACTCTTGAAATAGACGACAAGCGCCTACACATCTTATCGACATTCGAAGCGTGATCTTTCGCAGATTCGCAAGAATGTGTCTCACGCAATGTGTGAGTTAAAGCTGAACCGGACAGCTCACGCACTTGCAGAATTCGTGCAGCGCCACTAGGCTCCGCCGATCCAATTTAAGTGGCCGTGGTGTTTCTCCACGGTTACACCCGCGACGATCCGTCGATGATGACGGTTCTGGCGCGACCCGGCGAAAGCCGGAGATTGAGCAACGCGCAGCCCATGAGTAGCGCGTAGTCAGCCGACGGAGCCGCCGCCTTTGCGAGCCGCTCCCTTTCGGTGCACCCCCATACCGGGCGACTCCGGACAGTCGCCCAGTACAGTCACAGTGTGTGACGCCCGCCTCATCCGTGTTTCTCCAAACACAACATCGGATGTCGTCGGTTGGTCCAGGTAGTAACGGCCTGCCCGCCCGTCTACCGCTCATACGTCCCCCATGGCTCTTTCCGAAAGAAAGCCGCAAGTGACGGAAAAGCTCGTTGGAGGCAGATACACATGAAACTTTCCGCGCTGCTCTGGATGGCGTCCGTCCTCCCGAGCCACCTCGCTGACCAGACGTGCCTGGCGACGACGGTATACCTCGAAGCACGTAGCGAACCCACTATCGGCCAGTACGCCGTGGCGGAAGTCGCCCTTCGACGCCGCGACCGCGGCATGGGCGGCGACAAGGTGTGCGACGTCGTTTCGGCGCCACATCAGTTTGCGATCACCACCACGCCGAAGGATTTCGAGATCACGGATCTCGTCTCCTGGTCCAAGGCATGGAAGGTGGCAGGCGACTCCCTGAATAACTGGAGCCTGCCAAAGAGTGAACGACTCGTTTATGTTCCGCAGGCCGACCACTTCGCCACGGCTGCCGTCTCGCCGAACTGGTCCGCAAGCCGCATCGTTCGCAAGATCGGCGACCACGCGTTCTACGCCGTGAACTGACAACGGCCCTACAACGTGAGGGGAAAAGGAAGGCAGAGCGGGCAGCTTGTGCTTTCCCGGGAAAAGGGGCCCTCGGATGAGGGTCTTTTTTTGCGCCCGATTTTCTCACCGCTCATAAAAAACCCGCCGAAGCGGGTTTTTATTTAGCCGTCCATACGTCTAAACGATCAACGACGATAGACGCGATCCCCGCGCACCTCGACGTAATCGCCGCGACGTAGCTGCGGATCTTCCACCTGGGTCACGGTGGCCCGGCGACCGTCGTCCAGACGGATGCTCACGCGGAAAGCGACCTGATCGGCGCCATTGCGCTTGCCGACCTGGTTACCGACCACGCCGCCGACCACCGCACCACCGACGGTGGCAGCCGAACGACCGTCACCCTTGCCGATGGTGTTGCCCAGCAGACCACCGGCGACCGCACCGATGACGGCACCGAGCGGCGACGAGTCGCGCTGGGTATAGACCTGCTCGACGTCGTCCACGACGCCGCACTGCTCGCACCCTCGCGGTGCGCCCTGATACACGACGCGATCCTCGCGATACACACGACGTGGCTGCTCATAGCACGCGGTCAACGACAGCGTGGCGACGGCAGCGGCGACGATGCCTGACTTGCGGACAATGCTATACATGGATGAAGCCTCTGGGAACGCGTTGGAGAATCAGCGTGCGTCGGAAACGACCGACACGCCTTCCTGTACCTCGACGCGATCGCCCGGATCGTGATCCATACGCACCGAACGCGTCACGCCGTTGTATTCGTAACGAACGTCATAAGCGACGATCTTGTCACCCGACGTGCCGGCCACGGTGCTGCACTTGCGCACCGTGCTCGTGGTGGTGTTCGTCTCCTGGCGACGCTCCTGGATCTCGTGGCCCGCATAGCCGCCACCGACCGCGCCGGCCACCGTCGCCAGCGTGCGCCCCTTGCCACCGCCGATCTGGTTGCCGAGCAGACCGCCGGCGACCGCGCCGATGGCCGTACCGGCGATCTGATGCTGGTCCCTGACCGGCACGTGGCGGGTCACCACCTCGTCGTGGCACTCGCGCTGCGGCGACGAGGCCGCCTCGCGGACCGGATCGACGCTGACCACGCGGCCGTACTTCGGGCCGGCCGGTGCGGGCGCGGGAGCAGAAGCCGCGGCGCCGTCGCCACGGTAGGACACGTCGGCATTCGCGTCGCGGTTGCACGCGGACAGGCCGCACACCAGCGCCGCGCCCAACGCGATGTTCAGGACGGAAATCTTCAGACTGCTCATAACCCTACTCTCCTAACGAAGGTCCGCGACCTCGATGGCGCATGAGCCCCATCTCCCGGAAGTCGCCTCGGAGGACATTTGACATTCGTTAAACTGAATGAGGCCTTAGACTGTCGCTACCTTCATTCAGGCATCACGCTTACATGGTCGATCTGGTCGACACCCACGCACACCTGGACGACGCGTCGTTCGACAGCGACCGGCGGGCGATGTACGAGCGCGCAGCCGCCGCGGGCGTTCGCCGCTGGATCGTGCCGGCGATCGATCGCGGCAACTGGGAAACGATCGAGCGACTCGCCGGTGAGAGAGACGGTATTTTCCCCGCCTACGGCCTCCATCCCTTGTTCATCGACCGGCATCGCGACGAGCACCTCGCCGAACTGCCCGACTGGCTCGACGGCCACGGCGCCGTGGCCGTTGGCGAGATCGGGCTGGACTGGTACGTCGAAGGACTGGATCCGGTGCGGCAGCGCGACGTGTTCGCCCGCCAGCTGGGCATCGCCAAGGAGCACGACCTTCCGGTGATCGTGCATGCACGCCGGGCGTTCGAGGAGGTCATCCATACGCTTCGCCGGATCGGCGGATTGCGTGGCGTAGTGCACAGCTTCTCGGGAAGCGAGGAGCAAGCCCGACAGCTGTTCGACCTCGGCTTTCATATCGGCATCGGTGGCCCGGTCACCTACGACCGGGCTCACCGGATCCGGCGCGTCGTCGCGACCATGCCGCCGGAGTGGCTTTTGCTCGAAACAGATGCACCCGATCAGCCCTGTATGCATCGTCGCGGCCGACGCAACGAGCCGGCGTTCATGACCGATGTCGTGGACACCGTGGCGGTCCTGCGCGGCATCAGCCGCGAGGAGGTTGCCGAGGTCACGACAGGCAATGCCGATCGTCTCTTCTCGCTCGGGCGCGCACGAGTCGACGACGCTCGTCAGCGCGGAACGGACCAGAACTGAAAATCCTTCGGAAGCAGCCCATACCGACTAACCCGGATGATGAAGGACGATTCGACGGTGGCCGGCCACACGTTCACCCGGAGCCCTCCCTCGAGTTGCAGCTTTGTCCCATTCAGCGGAACACCGACGAGTGATCCAGGCGTGAACCCCAGAAACGCCGGAGCATCGTATGGGTCGAGAATTTCGAAGACGAGCGATCCGAAATCGTAATGTTTCCCGTCCTGATCCTTTAGCTCGAAGATTCCGTCGAGATCGTGCGACATACCCGCAGCCAGCTTACGCGTGCCATAAAACTCTCCGTCGAGCGTCCTTGGCACGTTCGACGAGACACGGACGAAGAATTCGTGTTCGACCTTGCGATCGATGGGCGCGTTCACCGTGAATGCCCGGACTTTGAAGTTGTCACCCGGCAACCCCGATGCGATAAGCGGCACCGGCGGCAATGCCCGACCACCGGAATCAGTGTAGGCGCTGGCGTATTTTGACGGGCGACCGTCGATGAGGAAATGTGCCTGCGCTTCGGCATGAGGGTCGCCGGGCTCGATCTGCCAGGCGATTAGCTCTCCGCCTATCAGGCCGCCATAGGGGTCGGTGGCGACCACACCGCGGTCAGCAATCCGCGCACCGGGATCGACATGGATGGGATCGCGCCCGTTCGGCCTGAGTCTGGATACCCTCGAGGAACCGTCGCCGCCGGCAGGGAACGACGACGCGGCCGACACGGGCTCCGGGGCCCGGTCGCGCCCTCGCCTCGGGCTGGCGTTCTCTCCCGGCCCGGAAGGCATAGCAATGGTCCAGCGATCTTGCGGGGCTTCGGCGGTGTCGGTCGCGTCCGATGGCTTGTCCGTCGTCATATGGCTCTCCTTTTCCCATCGCAGCATGGTCCTCATGCACGGTGACTATGCGCCTCGCAGGAGTCGACGAACAGCCGCTCGACGATGATGTCGATTTATTTTCGTCATCCGCATTCGGCAGCTGCGCTCGATGTGGCTGATAGGGCGCGTTTACTCACAACGGCGGTCCAGGGCACGACGGCACTTGTTGCCTGAAGTCAGTGCTTGCTAGGCTAATAGTTCACCAGCGAACTATTAGCCAGCGTAATGTCCACCCTGAAACCATGCGTCGAGGCGCTCTACGAGGGCGTCGACCGGGTCGCCGAGAACATCGACGGCTTGCCGAAATGCGAGGTCCTTCTCATCCGACTGCTTTTGCTGACGGGCGAAGCGCTGCAGCGCAACGTGGAGACCAGGCTCAGGCCGTTCGACCTCAACGACAGCGATTTCCGCACGCTGATGATGCTGTATTCGTCCCGGAACGGCAGTTCGACGCCCAGCGAGCTCTGCGCGCTGGCTGAGCAGAAGCCGACCAACATGACCCGTATCAGCAATCTGCTCGCCAAACGCGGTCTGATCACCCGCTCGCATGCGACGCAGGACCGCCGTCAGATCGTGCTGACGATCACGACCGAGGGCAGGCAGTTCGTGCGCACGCTGCTCCCGCCGATGTTCCCCGAGGTGGTGTCGAAGTTCGCCTGCTTCAGCGCTACGGAACGAAAGACCTTCGAAGGGCTGTTGAAAAAGCTGGCCCTGCATCTGGATACCGCGGAAACCCCATGAAACCCTTACCATTCCGCCCCACGCTGCTGGCGGGCATGCTGGCCGTGTCGCTCGCGGCCTGCCACGTGCCCGCGAAGATCGACCGCCCTGCCCTGCGCGACGACGTGCCACTGGCCGGCCTCGTCACCGACCAGCGCCCGGGTTGGCCCGCCGCCGAATGGTGGCGCGCCTATGGCGATCCACAGCTCGACATGCTGATGGACATGGCCCTGCGCGGTGCGCCAGACCTCGCCCAGGCGAAAACGCGCGTCGACAGCGCGCAGCAGAACATTCGCGTCGCGGCGGCGCAGGCGGGCCTGCGCGTGGACGGCAGTGCGCAGGTCGCACGGCAGCGCATGAGCGAACATGGCCTGATTCCGGCGCAGTTCCTCGGCTTCACCTGGTACAACCAGGCCGACCTCGGCGTGCAGGTCAGCTACGACTTCGACTGGTGGGGCAAGAAACGTTTCACCCTCGAGTCCGCGATCGACAGCGCGCGGGCGGCGGAGGCGGAGCGCTCGGCGTCGTCCCTCGCGATCCAGGCGGTCGTCGCGGACACCTACTTCGGCTGGCTCGCGGACATGTCGCGAGTGGCCATCGCGGACCGGCTCATCGCTGTCCGCGAACGCGCGCTGCGTATCGCCGACCTTCGTGTGAAACAGGGCGTGGACGTACCCGATACCGTGCAGCAGGCACGCGCCGAGCTGTCCGGTGCCCGCCAGCAGCGTGTGGCGTTGCAGGGATCGGCGGACATCCGTCGCGCCTCGCTGGCCACGCTGGTCGGCGTCTCGCCCGGACAGCTGCCCGCGCTTACGCCGCGTGCGCTTCCCGCTGTCGCCCCCGGCCTGCCCGCGAACGTCGGCACCGACCTGATGGCGCGCCGACCGGATATCGCGGCCAGCCGCTGGCAGGTCGAAGCCGCGTTACGGCAGACCGACGCCGCACGCGCCCAGTTCTTCCCCGATGTGAGCCTGTCGGGCATGGCGGGCTTGTCCAGCATCGACATGGACAAGCTCTTCTCCGCGAGCAGCCGCGTGTTCTCGCTGACGCCCGCGCTGCACCTGCCGATCTTCGAAGGCGGGACGCTCGAGGCGAACCACGGCGTCAGCCAGGCGCAGCTGGGCGCCGCCGTCGCTCAGTACAACGCCACCGTGGCCTCGGCCGCACGCGACGTCGCCACGCAGGCGCTCGGTGCGCAGCAGATCGCCGCCCGACGCACCGAGCAAGCCGCGCAGATCGACGCCGCCAACACCCTGCTCGCCAGTGCGAAGGCACGGGCGGCACGCGGCGTGCGTGACGACCGCGAGTCGCTTGCCACCGAAGCCTCGCTGGCGCAGCAGCTGGATATGGACGCCGACCTTCAGGGCCAGGCCTTGTCCACCGATGTCGCCCTGATCAAATCCCTCGGGGGCGGCTATCGCGCCGAACCCGTCGACACCTCTTCCACGCCCAGCACGAACGGAACCCAGAGCCCATGAGCGCCAACCCGACCGATACCCAGCGCACCCCGGTGGAAAGCGGCAACGCGCCCAGGGACAAGCGCAAGCGAGGCCGTGCGCTGCTGATCGCCCTGATCGTCTTCCTCCTGGCGGCGGCGACGTGGTTCCTGCTGTGGCTGTTCGTGTTCTCGATCCGCGAGACCACCGATGACGCCTATGTGGGTGGTAACCAGGTGGGTATCTCGGCGCAGGTGCCCGGCATCGTCACCGGCGTGTTTGCCGACGACACGCAGCGGGTCAACGCGGGTCAGGTGCTCGTCCGCCTGGACGCTACCGACGCCGATGTGGCCTTGCGCAAAGCCAGCAGCGCCCTGGCGCAGGCGGTTCGTCAGGTCCGCCAGCAGACGCAGTCGGCCGCCAGCGCGGACGCCGCGCTCGGCGCACGCCGCAACGATCTGAAGCGTGCGCAGGACGACCTGAAGCGTCGTCTGCCCCTGCTCGCCGAAAAAGCCGTCGCACCGGAAGAAGTGCAGCACGCCCGTGACGCGGTGGACACCGCGCAGTCCGCACTGGAATCCGCACAGCGTCAGGCCGATGCGTCGCGCGCGCTGATCGACGGCAGCGATGTCGAATCCAATCCGGCGGTCGAACAGGCACGCGCCAACTTCCGTCAGGCCTGGGTCGCCTCGCAACGCAACGCGATCGTCGCACCCATCGACGGGTACGTCGCGCAGCGCAGCGTCCAGGTGGGCAACAGCGTGCAGCCCGGCCAGCAGCTGATGACGGTGATCCCGCTACACGACCTGTGGGTCGAGGCGAATTTCAAGGAGAGCCAGCTGCGCCACGTGCGCATCGGCCAGCCGGCGAAGATCGAAGCCGACATCTACGGTGGTGGCGTGGAATACCACGGGCACGTGATCGGTCTCGGCGCCGGTACCGGCAGCGCGTTCTCGCTGCTGCCTGCGCAGAACGCCACCGGCAACTGGATCAAGGTGGTGCAGCGCATCCCGGTTCGCATCGCGCTGGACGCGAAGGACCTCGACAAGCACCCGCTGCGTATCGGCCTGTCCACCGCCGTGACGCTCGATATCTCCAACGACGATGGCGACGTCCTGGCAAGGGCTCCGTCGACGACACCGGTCGCGCAGACCACCGTTTACGACGAGGTGGCCGCGAAGGCCGATGCCGCCGCTGACGAGATCGTGCGCAACAACCTCGGAGCCAGTGCGCCTTGAGCGACGCCGTCGCCATTCCGGACGCCGCGCCCGCACCGGCGGGCCCGAAACCGCTGCAGGGCATGCAGCTGGTCCTGCTGACCATCGCCGTCGCGTTCTCCACATTCATGGAGATTCTCGACATGACGATCGTCAACGTGGCCGTGCCGCATATCGCCGGCAGCCTGGGTGTGAGTTCGAACGAGGGCACGTGGGCGATCAGTTCGTACGCGCTGGCCAGCGCGGTGATGCAGCCGCTGACCGGTTGGATCGCCAAGCGCTTCGGCGAAGTGAAGACCTTCTGCTTCTCCGTCGCGCTGTTCGTCGCGTTTTCGATGCTGTGCGGCCTGGCCACCAGCATGCCGATGCTGGTGCTGTTCCGTCTGCTGCAGGGGGCGGGCTCCGGCCCGATGGTGGCGTTGTCGCTGTCGCTGCTGCTGGCGAGCTATCCAAAGGACAAACAAGGCATCGCGCTGGCGATGTGGGCGATGACCGTGGTCGTCGCACCGATCTTCGGTCCGATCCTCGGCGGCTACCTCACGGACAATTTCTCCTGGCCGTGGATTTTCTACATCAACGTACCGGTGGGCGCCGCGGCGGGCGTGATCACCTGGGCGATCCTGCGCACCCGTGAAACGAAGATCGTGCGCGCTCCGATCGACTCGGTGGGCCTGTTCCTGCTGGTGCTCGGCGTGGGCTGCCTGCAGTTCATGCTCGACAATGGCAACGACCACGACTGGTTCGCGTCGCCGCTGATCCTGACGCTCGGCCTCATCGCGGTGGTCGCGCTGACCTTCCTGGTCATCTGGGAACTGACCGCGAAGTATCCGGTGGTCGACCTGTCGCTCTTCACCCGGCGCAATTTCGCCGTCGGCGTCAGCGCGTTGTCACTGGGCATGCTGGGCTTCTTCGGCATCACGGTGGTGTTCCCGCTGTGGCTGCAGACGACGCTGGGCTATACCGCGACATGGGCAGGCCTGGCGACCGCGCCCGTCGGCATCCTCGCGTTCCTCATGTCGCCCATCATCGGCAAGAACATCCAGCGGCTGGAACTGCGCGCGGTGGTGACCTTCGCCTTCCTCGTGTTCGCGTTCACCGCGTTCTGGTTTTCGACCTTCAACAGCGGCGCGTCGTTCGCCACGCTGGTCCTGCCTCGCTTCGTCATGGGCATCGGCATCGCGTGCTTCTTCATTCCGCTGAACCAGATCTTCCTTTCCGGCCTGCGGCCCGACCAGATCGCCGGTGCGTCGGGGCTGGCCAACTTCTGCCGCACGCTCGCGTCGAGCGTGTCGACCGCACTCACGGTGACGATCTGGCAGCATCGCGGCGAAGCGCACCATGCCTCGCTGACCGAATACGTCAATCCGGCGTCACCGGCGGCGATGGCCTATGTCGACCGCCTTCAGATGATGAACCTGCATGGGCAGGCACAGCGAACCGTACTGGATCAGGTGGTCAACCGGGAGGCACTGACCCTGGCCGTCAACGACGTGTTCTGGCTGTGCGGGATCCTTTTTCTGGCACTGATACCGATTCTCTGGCTGGCGAAGCCGCCGTTCGGGAATGCCGGAGGAGCGGCGGCGCACTGACGCTGCACCTCCGAACATTAAATCGGCGTTATTTAAATCGTTCCAATCCCATATGTGAAACCGCAAACGTTTACAAGACGGTGCGACAACTGGTGCGACGCAATACCACGTGGTAGCTTTCGCCGCATGGCACAATCCCTACGCATCATTAAGAAGTATCCGAACCGTCGTCTGTATGACACGGAGATCTCGAGCTACATCACGCTGGAAGAAGTCCGCCAGCTGGTCCTCGACGGGGAAACTTTCGAAGTCCGCGACGCCAAGTCCGGTGACGACCTGACCCGATCCGTCCTGCTGCAGATCATCTCCGAGCACGAAGAGCACGGTCAGCCGATGCTCTCCCCGCAGCTGCTGTCGCACATCATCCGGTTCTACGGCGACTCCCTGCAGGGCTTCATGGGCCCGTACCTGGAGCGCAGCCTGCAGGTCTTCCTCGATCAGCAGCAGCAGTTCCGTACCCAACTCAACAGCCTGATGGGCCAGACCCCGTGGTCGATGCTCAACGAGATGACCGAGCGCAACCTCGACGTCTGGAAGTCGATGCAGCGCGGTTTCCTCGATGCCGCCACGGCCAAGCCGCCCGAGCCCGCCTCGCGTCAGAGCCAGACGTCGCGGCCAGGTAAGAAGGCAAGCTGACGCATCCCGCCGCCAGGGACTTGCTCCCGGCGGCGCTGCGGCGCACGATGCGCTGCCCCGCAATATTGCGCAGCAAAAACAGGCCGCCATGCCCCGTAACGACATCGCCGTGGTCGGCGCCGGACTGGTCGGCGCCATGGTCGCCACCCTGCTGACCCAACGCGGTTTCCGCGTCTCCGTCTTCGAGAAGCGCTCCGATCCCCGCAAGGCGGGCTTTCAGGGCGGCCGTTCGATCAATCTCGCCCTGGCCGAACGCGGCCTGCATGCCTTGCGCGCCACCGGTCTCGCCGCGCAGGTGCTCGAGCAGGCTGTCATGATGCGCGGCCGCATGGTGCACGATCCGGCCGGCCACAGCGGCCTGCAGCGCTATGGGGTGGACGATTCCGAAGTGATCTGGTCGGTGTCGCGAGGTGGTCTCAATAACCTCATGCTCGATGCGGCGGAAGCCGCAGGCGCGACCATCCATTTCGATCAGGGCCTGGCCGGGGCCGACCTGGACGCGGGCAGGCTCATGCTGCGCAGCATGGACGGAACCGAGCGCAGCATCGACGCACCCGTCATCATCGGTGCCGATGGCGCCGGGTCGGCGTTGCGCGCCGAGATGCACCGACATTCGCCGCTCGGCGAACGGATCGAAGAGCTGGGTCACGGCTACAAGGAACTCGAGATTCCTCCTGGCAAGGATCCCTCCGCGCCGTTCGCCATCGAACGCAACGCGCTGCATATCTGGCCGCGCGGCCATTACATGTGCATCGCCCTCCCGAACCGCGAGGGCAGCTTCACGGTAACGCTGTTCCTGCCCAACGATGGCGAGCACCCCAGCTTCCGTACGATCGCAGGCGCGGCCGCCGCCGAGGGCTTTTTCCGCACGGAATTTCCCGATGCGCTGGCGCTGATGCCCGAGTTCGCGAACGACTGGGCGGCCCATCCGGTCGGCACGCTGGCGACGCTGTACCTGGATCGCTGGCATATCGGTGGCCGCGCCCTGCTGATCGGCGACGCCGCGCACGCGATCGTGCCGTTCCATGGTCAGGGCATGAATTGCGGTTTCGAAGACGCGGCCGAACTGGCGGACCTGTTCGCGGCGAATCCGTCCGATCCGGCGGCCGTGTTCGCCGCCTTTGAAGCGACGCGCAAGCCGAATGCCGACGCGATCGCCCGGATGGCGCTGGAGAACTACGTGGAGATGCGCGACAAGGTCGCGGATCCCGTGTTCCTGCGCAAGCGCGAGATGGGTGCGCTGCTGACGGAGCGCTGCCCGACGCACTATCTGCCGCGCTACCGGATGGTGACGTTCACGCATCTGCCTTACCGCTACGCGCTGGAGCGTGGGCAGGCGCAGGACGTGCTGGTGGAGCAGCTCCTGCTGGGGCATGAAAGCGTGGCGTCGGTGGACATCGAGGCGGCTGTGCGGGCGCTGCAGGCGACTTTGCCTCCGTTGCCGGCTGAGGCGTTCGATCGGGGCTGAGGAAGCCGCGACACCGTCACGCATGGACAAGCCGCCGCATGGCCCGGACAATCGTCGGAATGACCGTCGCCGCCGCCAACGCTGTCCTGCTTGAAGCGCGCTCCCTGTGCTTCCTGCGCCAGGATGAGCCGGTCTTCGGTCCGGTGGATTTCGCACTGCGCGAGGGCGAAATCGCGCTGATCGAGGGCGACAATGGCAGTGGTAAAACCACGCTGATGCGTGTGCTTACCGGCATGCTTCGCCCCGGCTCGGGGGAGGTCCTGCTCGACGGCGCTCCGTTCTCGCTCGATACCGTCGCCGGGGCCGTGGTCTTTCTCGGCCACCATCCCGGCCTGAAACTCGACCTCTCGCCTCGCGAGAACCTGCGTGTCGCCGCCGGACTCTACGGCTTGCGCGGCGGCGCCGATATCGATGTGTCCCTCGCCGAGGTCGGCCTCGCCGGATACGAAGACGAGTCCGTACGCCGCCTCTCCGCCGGACAGAAGAAGCGTGTGGCTCTCGCCCGCTTGCTGATCCTGCCCGCACGCGTGTGGCTGCTCGACGAGCCCTACGCCAATCTCGACCGCGAAGGCATCGCCCTGGTCAACCGCCTGCTGGAGCGCCACGCGGCGCGCGGCGGTGCCGCTCTGGTGACGAGCCACGGGGCGGTGTCTTTCGCCGGCGACGCACCACGCCGCATCCGGCTGCACGCATGACGCCCGGAAGCACACCCGCCGCCTGCGCCGCCCTGCTGCGCCGCGATCTGACCCTGGCCTGGCGCCGGCGCGGTGACATCGCCATGCCCGTGCTCTATGCGGTGATCGTCGCGACACTGTTCCCGTTCGCCCTCGGACCCGAGCCCGCCCTCCTCGCCCGCATCGCCGGTGGCGTCGTGCTGGTCACGGTCGTGCTGGCCATCCTGCTTTCGCTCGACAACCTGTTCCGCGGCGATATCGAGGACGGCTCGATGGAGCTCCTGATGCTCGCACCGCAGCCGCTGGCCTTGCTCGTTGGCGTCAAGATCCTCGCTCACTGGATCGTCTCGTCGCTGCCGCTGATCGTCGTCGCACCGCTGCTGGCCAGCATGCTGAAGCTGCCGGCGCCGGCCATGCCCGTGCTCGTGGCCACCCTCGCGCTGGCCACGCCGTTGCTGTGCCTCCTGGGAGCGATCCTCGTCGCGCTGACGGCCGAGTCGCGACGCTCTGGTATGCTGCTCGCGCTCATGCTTCTGCCGCTTTGCGTGCCGGTCGTCATCTTCGCCGCGGGGGCGGTAGCCGCCGCACAGGACGGCCTGCCCTGGGTCGCGCCGGTAGCGTGGCTCGGCGCCGGACTGGTTCTGGCGCTGGTGCTGGCACCGCTTGCGTGCGCCGCGGCGCTGCGTATCGCGATGGACTCATGATGCGCGCCACCGTACGGACCGGAATCCGGACTCACCCTTTCTCGCACCAAACGGCAACGAGGACCGATGGCTAACTGGGTTCCCCTCTGGCTGCACCGTCTCAGCTCCCCGCCGGTGTTCTACCGCTTCGCGGGTGCCGTCCGTCCATGGGCGCTGGGCCTCGCCCTGCTTCTCGGCGGTGTGGCGCTCTATGGCGGCCTGTTCGTCGCGCCCGCCGACTACCAGCAGGGCGACGCGTACCGGATCATCTTCATCCACGTACCCAGCGCCTGGATGAGCCTTTTCATCTACGGCGCGATGGCCATCGCCGCCTTCATCGGCCTGGTCTGGCGGATCAAGCTCGCCGAAACCGTGGCGATGGAGTCCGCCCCTGTCGGCGCCGCGTTCACCCTGATCACGCTGGTCACCGGCTCGCTCTGGGGCAAGCCGATGTGGGGCACGTGGTGGACCTGGGACGCGCGCCTCACGTCCGAGCTGGTGCTGCTTTTCATCTACCTTGGCATCGTCGGTCTGTATCACTCCTTCGAGGACCGGCGTCAGGGCGCGCGTGCCGCATCGTTTCTGGTGCTGGTCGGCGCGGTCAACGTGCCGATCGTGCATTTCTCGGTGAACTGGTGGAACACGCTGCACCAGGGATCGACGGTGCGTCTGCTCGGCCCCTCGCATATCGATGCGAGCATGCTGTGGCCTCTGCTCACGATGATGGCGGCGACCAAGCTGTATTACGTCGCCAGCCTGTTCGCACGCGTGCGCGCCGACTTCATCGTTGCGGAAAGCGGCAAGGGCTGGGTGCGCGATCTCGCCCTGAACACGCCGGGGAACGACGCCGCATGACCGCCGCCCTCGCCATGGGCCAGTACGGCTTCTACGTCTGGACCTCGCTCGCCGTTTTCTTCCTCGTCCTTCTGATCGACACCCTCGCGCCACTGGCGAGGCGTCGACGCAACCTGCGCGATCTCCGTGCGCGCCTCGCGCGCCAGGAGAACCGCCGCCGTCCCGGAACCGCTCCCCGTAATGAATCCCACCCGTAAGCGTCGCCTCGCCATCGTGATCTCGGTGATCGCCGCCGCCATCGTGGCGGTCGGTCTGACCGTGTTCGCATTGCAGCGAAACATGAATTATCTCTTCACGCCGAGCCAGGTGCAGCAAGGCCAGGCCACGCAGTACGGCAGCTTCCGGCTGGGCGGCATGGTCAAGGCGGGTTCGATCCAGCGCGCGAAGGACAGCCTGAAGGTCAGCTTCATCGTCGTCGACGATCAGGGCGCCATGCCGGTGGAATACACCGGGATCCTGCCGGACCTGTTCCGCGACAACCAGTCGGTCATCGCGACGGGTCGCATGGACGATGCCCGCTTCATCGCCAGCGAAGTGCTCGCCAAGCACGACGAGAACTACATGCCGAAGGAACTCAAGGACGCCATGGCCAAGGCGCATGAGAACCGCAAGATCGACGACAAGGGCATGGGCGATCAGGCCATGACTGACAAGGCCACGGCACCGGGTACGCCGAAATGATTCCGGAGCTTGGCCAGTTCGCGCTCGTCCTCGCGCTGTTGCTGGCGCTGGTCCAGGGAGTGCTTCCCATCCTCGGCGCGTGGCGTGGCAACGCCGCGCTGATGGCCGTGGCGCGACCCGCCGCGGCCGGCCAGGCCGTGTTCGTGTTCCTGGCGATGGGCGTGCTGATCCACGCGTTTCTGGTCTACGACTTCTCGGTGGCCTATGTAGCCGACAACTCGAACCTCGCGCTGCCCTGGTACTACCGGATCACCGCGGTGTGGGGCGCGCACGAAGGCTCGATGCTGCTGTGGGTCTTCATCCTCAACGTCTGGTCGCTCGCGCTGGCGATGCTGAGCCGTCACCTGCCGACACCTTTCGTCTCCCGCGTACTCGGCGTGCTCGGCCTCATCGGCGTCGGCTTCCTGGCCTTCATCCTGTTCACCTCGAATCCGTTTCTGCGCGAGCTGCCGATGCCATCCGACGGCGGCGACCTCAACCCGGTGCTGCAGGATCCCGGCATGACCTTCCACCCGCCCGTGCTGTACATGGGCTACGTGGGTTTCTCGGTGGCTTTCGCGTTTTCCATCGCGGCGCTGCTGGGTGGCGAGCTCGAGCAGGCCTGGGTGCGCTGGGCGCGCCCATGGACCAACGTCTCGTGGGCGTTCCTCACCATGGGCATCGTCGCCGGCAGCTGGTGGGCATACGCCGAGCTGGGCTGGGGCGGCTGGTGGTTCTGGGACCCGGTCGAGAACGCGTCGTTCATGCCGTGGCTGGTCGGCGTCGCGCTGATCCACGCCCAGGCGGTGACCGAGAAACGAGGCTCGCTCCCCGCGTGGACGGTGCTGTTATCGTTGTTCGCGTTTTCGCTGTCGCTGCTCGGCACCTTCCTCGTGCGCTCGGGCGTGCTGACCTCGGTACATGCGTTCGCTTCGGATCCGCGTCGCGGCCTGTACATCCTCGGCTTCCTGATCGTGGTGATCGGCGGCTCGCTGCTGCTCTATGCCATCCGTGCGCCCAGGGTGGCGACGGGCAAGCCGTTCGCGGCACTGTCGCGCGAGACCGGCATCATGATCGCCAACCTGCTGTTCACCACGGCGGCAGCCATGGTGCTGCTGGGCACGCTGTTCCCGCTGATCGGCGACGCGCTCAACCTCGGCCGCATCTCGGTCGGGCCACCCTATTTCAGTTTTCTGTTCATCGCGCTGATGGCGCCCGCGGTCCTCCTGCTTCCGTTCGGCCCCTACCTGCGCTGGGGCAGCGCCGAGGGCCGCCAGCTGACGACGCTCGCCCTGCGTGCCGGTATCGCCGCCGTGATCTGCGCCATCGTCGCCGCCTTCGTCGCCCAGGGTCACCTGCGTGCGATCGCCGGCATCGCGGGCGCTGTCTGGGTGGCCGCGGGCACCCTGTCGTACATCCTCAAGCGCTGGCGCGAGATGCCGCGCGGCCGCCGCTATCCGGCCGAGATGGCCGGCATGCTGGTCGCTCACACGGGCGTCGCCATCTTCATCATCGGCGTGATGCTCTCCGAATCGCTGAGTGTCGAGCGCGACGTACGTATGGCGCCCGGTGACACGCAGGCCATCGGCGGCTATGTGTTCCGCTTCGATGGTGTCCACGAAACCCAGGGACCGAACTGGCGCGCCGATGAAGGCACGGTCACCATCCAGCGCGATGGCACGACGATGGCGACCGTGAAACCGCAGAAACGCACGTATTCGCGCGGCCAGGTACAGACCGAATCCGCCATCGACGCGGGCTTGTTCCGCGACATCTACGTAGCGCTCGGCGAGCCGATGCAGGCGACCGATGTCGAGGGCGCCTGGGCGCTGCGGCTCTACTACAAGCCGTTCGTCCGCTGGATCTGGCTCGGCGGCCTGTTCATGATGCTCGGCGGCTTCCTTGCCGCGGGTGAGCGCCGCTTCCGCGCGAAGAAGGCCGCCGCGACCGCCGCGGTGCCCGCGAAGGAATCGCTCGCATGAGTCGCCTGATGCCCTTGTTCGTGTTCCTCGCGCTGTGCGGTCTGTTCGGCTTCGGTATCTGGTGGAACACGCAGCACGATCAGCACGAGATCGTCTCGCCGCTGATCGACAAGCCAGCGCCGGACTTCCTGCTGCCCGAACTGGGTCAGCCCATGAGTATGGTCGGCAAGGCATCGCTGCTGGGTAAGCCGTATTTCCTCAACGTGTTCGGCAGCTGGTGCATCGAGTGCGTGCACGAGCATCCGGTGCTGTCGGGTGAAGTGAAGTCGCTGGGGCTGCGCCTCGTTGGCCTCAACTACAAGGACGAACCGTCCGACGCGATGAACTGGCTCCGCGAACACGGCAACCCGTTCGACCTCGTCATCACCGACCGTGACGGACGCGCCGGCATCGATTTTGGCGTGTATGGCGCGCCGGAAACCTTCCTGATCGATGGCAAGGGTGTGATTCGCTACAAGCATGTCGGGCCGATTACGCCTGAGGTGGTCGACAGGGAATTCCGCCCTGCGCTGGCCGCGCTGTCGAAGGAAGGTGGCTAGTGAGCAGGTACGGTCGCGCGCGGGGCGCGCTCCTACAACGTGCTGGCGAAGGTCCACGTCGTGCCGCGGAAGGTAGGAGCGCGCCCCGCGCGCGACCGCTCCTCGCCATGATCTTCATGCTGCTGCTACCCCTGCTCTCGATCGCCCAGGCCATCCAGCCGCTGCCCTTCCGCGACCACGCCGAAGAACTTCGCTTCCAGCATCTCAGCGCCGAACTGCGCTGCCCGATGTGCCAGAACGAAACCCTGGCGGATTCCAACGCGCCGATCGCACACGACCTGCGCCGACAGATTTTCGAAATGATGCAGGCAGGCAGGAGCGACGCCGAGATCAAGGCATATCTGGTCGACCGCTACTCGGATTTCGTGCTGTACAAGCCACCGGTGGAACCGAAGACCTGGCTGCTCTGGTTCGGGCCGCTGATCGTGCTTGCCCTGGGCGGCCTCGTCGTCGCCATACAGGTACGCCGCCGTGCGCGCCAGAACCCCGTCGGCAACATGCCGGCGAACGACACCGAGGACGACTGGTGACCCTTCCGTTCTACCTTGCCGCCGGGGCGATGCTCGCCGTCGCGCTCGCCCTCATCCTGGTGCCGCTCATTCGCCAGGGCCGGACGCACGGGCGCTCGAAGGGCGTGTTCGTGCTCGTCGTCGCACTGGCCGTGCTGGTGCCTCTGGGCAGCGCCGGCATCTACCTGCTGGTCGGCACGCCGGCCACGCTCGGCGGCGTCGAGCCACCGAAGGAAATGGACGTCGGCCAGGCGATCGCCGCGCTGCAGGCGCGACTGAAAGAACAGCCGGACGATACGCAGGGCTGGCTGCTGCTCGGCCAGACATACGCCATGCTGAAGCAGCCGGCGGATGCCCGCGAAGCCTACGACGGTGCGCTCAAGGCCGACCCGAAGAACGGCCCGGCGATGGTTGGCTGGGCCGAGGCGGACTCGCTCGTGCGTGGCGATCACCTGATCGTCGGACGCGCGTTCGACCTGCTGCAGGCCGCCGTCGCCGACAATCCGCAAAACCAGAAGGCACTGTGGTTGCTGGGCATCGCACAATTTCAGCAGGAGCACTTCGCGGACGCGTCGGCCACCTGGAAAAAACTGCAGCCGCTGCTGGATCCGGATTCGAACGTGGCGCATGCGGTGGCACAACAGATCGCCGAAGCCGACAAGCGCGTCGGTGGCAAACCGAAGGAATGACCCATGGGTGACGCCCGCCGCTACCACCAGCTGTCCTCACCGTTCCGCATGAAGAGGGGCGGTGAACTGCATGGCGCGCGTGTCGCCTTCGAGACGTGGGGCACGCTCGATGCGTCGCGCGGCAATGCCGTCCTCATTCTGACGGGCTTGTCGCCCAGTGCGCACGCGGCATCCAACGACGAGGATCCCACCCCCGGCTGGTGGCAGGACATGATCGGGCCCGGCAAGGCCTTCGATACCGATCGCTGGTTCGTCGTCTGCGTTAACTCGCTGGGCAGCGATAAGGGCTCGACCTGCCCCGCGTCGGTCGATCCCGCCACCGGCGCGCCGTACCGCCTGACCTTTCCCGAGCTGTCGCTGGAGGACGTGGCAAATGCGGCGCACGAAGCCATCACCGGCCTCGGTATCTCACAGCTCGCCTGCCTCGTCGGCTGCTCGATGGGCGGCATGAGCGCACTCGCGTACATGCTGCTGCACCCCGCCTCGGTGCGCACGCACGTCAGCGTCGACACCGCACCGCAGGCGCAACCGTTCGCCATCGCCATCCGCTCGCTCCAGCGCGAGGCCATCCGCCTCGATCCCCACTGGAAGGGCGGACAATACGAAGGCGACGAATGGCCCGAACACGGCATGAGCATCGCGCGTAAGCTGGGCGTGATCACCTATCGCTCCGCGATGGAGTGGAACGGCCGCTTCGCGCGCATCCGGCTCGACGCGGAGCAGCGTGAAGAAAACGAACCGTTCGGTTTCGAGTTCCAGGTCGAGTCGTATCTCGAAGGTCATGCGCGGCGATTCAACCGTCAGTTCGACCCGAACAGCTATCTGTATCTCTCGCGCGCCAGCGACTGGTTCGATATCGCCGAGCACGGCGAGGGCGATGTCATGCGCGGCCTGGCCCGCATCCAGGTCGAACGCGCGATGGTGATCGGCGTGAGCACGGACATCCTGTTTCCCCTGGAGCAGCAGGAAACCATCGCCAAGGGGCTGGAGGCCGCGGGCGCGGCGGTCGAGTTCGTCGCGCTGGACTCGCCCCAGGGCCACGATGCCTTCCTCGTCGATATCGCCAACTACAGCAAGGCCATTGGCGGCTTCCTCGGTTCGCTCTGACACCACGGCCCCACGTCAGCCGGGTGCGGCGGCACGCCGCTGACGCTCCCGCCCCGCCCGCCCTGCTATGATCGGAAGCGACCCGGCGTCCCCACGCCACCATCGCCTCCAGAGGTACCACGCATGATCACGGTCGATTTCCAGGGCAGCCGCAAGCTCATCGATGCGATCGACGCTTCCGTCGCGCAGCCGAGCACACCGGCGATCACCGACACCCTGCGCAACGCGCTGTGCCGGCTGATCCGTTCGCAGGAAGTCATCCTGCCCGCCTGCGTCTTCGAGACCGCCGGCGACCACTACGCCCGCCGCGAGCTCTATCGCAGCGAAGAACACGGTTACAGCGTCGTCGCCATGACCTGGGGTCCCGGTCAGGGCACCCTGATCCACGACCACAGCGGCATGTGGTGCGTCGAAGGCGTATGGAACGGCGCGCTCGAAATCGTCCAGTACGAACTGCTGGGCCACGAGGCGGAGCGCTACCACTTCCGCCCGGTCGGCTCGATCCAGGCAGGCCCCGGTTCCGCCGGCAGCCTGATCCCGCCGCACGAGTACCACACCATCCGCAATCCCAGCGACGACGCGGTGGCGGTCAGCCTGCACATCTATTCGGGCCGCATGACCCAGTGCGCCGTGTTCAACCCCGAAGGCGACGACTGGTACCAGCGCGCCGAACGCAAACTGGGTCTCGACCAGATCCATTGATTCCCGCATAATCGCGTGCCCGTGCCGAAATGGCGGAACCGGTAGACGCGGCGGACTCAAAATCCGTTTGTAGTGATACAGTGAGGGTTCGAGTCCCTCTTTCGGCACCACGCGTTTCAAAAAAAACCCGCCCACGTGGCGGGTTTTTTTTGGATGCCGGCACCCCGCCTTCACTAATGTGACGGGCTTGTCTGGCGCCGGATGTCGACTGCCGAATAGGTGCAAAGCGCCCGACTCGCCGACCTTAATGTGCCGCTCCTTCCACTCAAGTAGCCGTCGATGTCGATCCAGTCCGCCCGCTTGCGCAACATGCAAGCTATCGCTGCACGTTTGGTGAGCGAAGGATTTCATGGGAAGGACGCCATGGCGAGATACCTCGGGCCAGCCTTCACCGCACGTCGCCTGGAGACCCTCCTCGCCGGCGGGCTCATGACGGCCATGTGCGCCTGGGCGCTGGAACACCGTCTCCAGAAAAGCCGGGGATGGCTGGACGCCGATCGTGTGGCCGAAATTGTCGTCATGCCGCTGCCAGCCCTCTGCGAACCTGCGACCGGGGTGGCCCTGCGTGACGTCGCTTCCTCCACAGGAGACGTCACCTGCCCAGCCTGCGGGGGAGGTACGTAAGTATTCGCTCACGGGGCCTTAACCGAGGGAAGCTCCAGAATCGCCAGCGGGGCATCAACGGGGGGAATGACGTGCATACCGACGAAAGAACGCGACACGAACCGACCATCGATCCGGAAGCGCGTTTCGCGCTCCAGCAACTCTGTTCCACAGCGTTTCTTGCCGTGAGCAGCCTCAACGAAACGGCGTGCGTCCGACTTCTGCGTCGCGGCCTCGCCTCGCAGGACGAATTCGGTTACTGGAGCGCCACGGCAACGGGTAAGCGTATGTTCGACCTGCTGACACGTGATGCTCGCGTCGCCGCGGAAGTCGCACGCCGGGCCTGACGGTGGTGAAAGTCCGGATCTGATCCGGTAAAGTCCCCGCCCATGGCACCTCTCCCTATTCCCGGTGGCCTGCTCGTTGCCATCGAAGGCATCGATGGTGCAGGCAAGACGACTCTCGCCCATACCTTGCGTGACACGCTGGCTCCGGCCGGCACCCCTGTGGCGCTCAGCAAGGAACCGACGACCGGCCAGTGGGGCATGCGGATGCGCGCCTCCGCATCCACCGGACGGCTGACGCCGGACGAAGAACTTCGCCTCCTGATTCTCGACCGGAAAGAGCACGTGGCCGAACTGATCGGCCCCGCCCTGGCCCGTGGCGAGATCGTCATCCTCGACCGCTATTTCCCGTCCAATGTGGCCTATCAGGGCGCGGCCGGGCTCGACACCGGCGCCCTGCTAGAAGCCAATGCCTTCGCCCCCCGCCCCGACCTGCTGCTGCTGCTGGACCTGGAACCCAGGGTAGGTCTGGAGCGCATCCGTAAGCGCGGCGACAAGCCGAATCATTTCGAGACCTCGGACAACCTCGACCGTTGCCGTTCGATCTTCCGCGGCCTGGGCCTCGGGCATACGGTCGTCATCGACGCGACGCAGACCGCCGAAGCGGTCGCGCATGAAGCGCTTGGCCATGTCCGCGAGGCGTTGGCGGCTAAACAGGGACATCCGGACTGACGCGCCGATTTGATGGACGAGAGCTGAACCGATTTTGTCACTTTTACTCAAGTAACCAATTCGCCCGCCGATGTGGTCAACACCACATTCCCCGGGTCACCGAATGCTTCGTTACTGGATCGACAGAAACCGCGAGTCGCGGACCAAGCTCGCCGCGCTGGACAAGGTCCAGGCGATCGTGGAGTTCACCCCGGACGGGCACGTACGCCACGCTAACGCCCTGTTCCTGCAGGCCATGGGCTATGGCATGGACGAAATCCGTGGCGCCCATCACCGCACGTTCGTGGCGCCGGCCGATGCCGACAGCCCGGACTATCGAGCGTTCTGGGAAGGGTTGCGTGCGGGACGCGGCGACACGGGGCTGTACCGCCGCCGGCGCAAGGACGGAGGCGACGTGTGGCTGCAGTCGTCATACAGCCCTTTGACCGACCGCAACGGCAACGTCATCGGCGTCATCAAATACGCGACCGACGTCACCGCCCAGCGTCTCGCCGCCGCGGACATGGACGGGCGTCTCCAGGCGATCGATCGCGCTCAGGCGACGATCGAATTCGATCTGGACGGCACCATCCTCGAGGCCAACGACAACTTCCTTGGCGCCATGGGCTACACACGGGACGAAGTGATCGGTCGCCATCACCGGATGTTCGTCGATCCGACCGAAGCCTCTTCGCCCGGCTATCAGACCTTCTGGGCACGACTGCGCGAAGGCCGCCATGACGCCGCGCTGTACCGTCGGCTCGGTCGCGATGGTCGCGTTGTGTGGATTCAGGCGACCTACAACCCCATCTTCGACTTCAACGGCGTACCGATGAAAATCATCAAGTACGCGACCGACATCACGGCGCAGACGCTCGCCGCGCAGACGCTTCAGCGCGAAGTGGTGTCGCTGTCGGGCGCCGTCGTCGACAACGCGGAAAAGGCCGGCAAGGCCGAGGCTCTTGCGGGTGGCGCGCGGCATGCGGCCGAGCGCGGCGGTGCGGTAATGCGCGATGTCGTACGTACCATGGGCGGCATCCAGGAAGGCACGCGCTCCATCGAGGAAATCCTCGAACTGATCGACTCGCTGTCGTTCCAGACCAACCTCCTCTCGCTGAATGCGGCCATCGAGGCGGCGCGCGCGGGCGAGAGCGGCAAGGCGTTCGCCGTGGTGGCGGAAGAAGTGCGCCGCCTCGCGGTACGTAGCGCCGAGGCGTCGAAGCAGATTCATCAGCTGATCGGCGATGCCCGCGGCCGCGTGGACGAAGGGGCGAGCCTTGTCGGTACCGCGGGACACACGATGGAGGAAATCCTCGCCGCTATCGGCAACGTTACTCAGGTCACCGGGGCCATCAGCGAAAGCGCAGAGCGCCAGTCTTCGGGAATCCAGCGGGTCAACGCCGCCGTCTCGCAGCTCGAGGCGGTCTACGGAAATCTCTGACGGCCAGCGCTGCGCGTTCGACGCCGGTGGTCGTTACCGGTCTCGAACCCGGCGTGCGTCAGAGCTCGCGCACGATGCGGAAGCCGACGCGCGCGCTGCGCAGATCCGCCGAGGCGCCCTGCCGGTACGCCGAGCGAACCATCTCCGGCGCGCTGCCCCAGGAGCCGCCGCGGATCACCCGACGTCCGCACCCGGGATTGACCCACGCATCGGCCGAACGTGGCGCACGGATGTAGTTGTCGTGCCAGCAGTCGCCTACCCACTCGGAGACGTTTCCGCCCATGTCGTACAGGCCGAACGCGTTCGGCGTGAAGCTCATCACCGGCGCCGGCCCCCAGAAGCCATCCTTGTAACCGTTGAAGGCGTTGCTCCAACGGCGGCCGGAACCCGAACGATCGTTCCCGCCGGTGAGGTTTTCGACGCGTGACGTCGGCGTGTCGTCGCCCCACCAGTACCGGGTGGTGCTGCCCGCGCGCAAGCTGTATTCGAACTCCGCCTCGCTGGCCAGGCGATATTTCTTGCCGGTCCGCTGGGACAGCCAGTCCGCGTAGGCCTTCGCATCGTTCCAGGAGACGTTGATCACGGGCAGACGCTCCTGCCCGGGTTTGCCCGCGTAATCGTCCTGCCAGGTGGCCGCATCGTCATCGCGCAGGCCGCCGCTCTGTTCGTCGTACACGCTGCCTCCCTGCAGCGACTGCGACTGCGGCACGTAACCGGTGGCGCGTACGAAGTCGCGGAACTGACCGATGGTGACCGCGCTGCGCGCCATGGCGAAACCCTTGTCGATCTGCACCTCGTGCACCGGCGCTTCGTTGGCGTCGTGACCACGTTCGCCATCGGGCGAACCCATCAGGAACTTGCCGGTCGGCACGACGACCATGGCGGGCGCCTGGCCCGTCGAGTCGACGAAGCGGTCTGCGAAGACCTGACCCGGCTTGTAGCTCGCATAGAGCCGGGCGTTGGTCAGCCGCTCGTTGAAATCATCCAGACCGGCGAGATCGGCACTGATCTGCTGAGCCTTGTCCGCCAGTTGCCGCGCCAGTTCGAGATTGCCCGAGTCCAGCGCGGAACGCGCCTGCGCGAGCATCGCCGTGGCGCTCTGCCGACGCATGCCTTCGATGCGGCCACGGGTGTCCTGCAGGCCTTGCGATTCCGGCTGGATCGCCGCCGCCTCCGCCAGCGCGGTGTCCGCCGCCGCAAAGTCGTTCTGCGCCACCGCGGCCAGCGCCTTGTCCAACACGGTGCGTTGCACCTGCGTAATGCCCTGTTCCGCCACGGCGTTGTCCGCGTCCAGCTGCAGCACTTCGCGGTAGGTGTCGAGGGCACTGTCGCCGTGCGGGAGGTCGGCCTTGCCCTCCTGCAACTGCGCGGCGGCCTTGCCCAGCAGCGGCCGCACCTTGTCCAGCACGGCGAGTTTCTGTTGCAGCGGGGCGACGTCGGCGGTGCTGTCAGGCAGGCCCTTCAGCGCCGTCAATGACTCACGCGCCGCGTCGGCATCGCCCAGTGCGATGTCCTGCTCGATCTCGGCCGCAAGGCGTGCGCGCACCTCGTCCATGCCCGCGAGCGCGCGTTGACTGTCCGCCTTTTCCTTGAGCACGGCGGCGAAGAGCGAGGCCGCGCTGTCTTTGCCTCCGACCAGACGATCGGCGGCCAACGCCTTGTCACCCCGGTCGAGCGCGGCAGTGATCTCGGGCGTGTCCGGGCTCTTCTGCGCCGGCAACGGTACCTCGGGCGATTTGTCGCGGCGGCGGGCGGCGATGACTGCCGCGGGCGCCAGCATGATCGGCGGCCCGGCGTCGATCTCGGACACGACGGCCGGCGTCGCGGCCTGCGGACGCTGGTCGAAACCCATGGTCGTCGGCTGGCCGCGCATGGGCGAACGCGGGGTATTCTGCGTCGGCGAGACGTGAAGAAGCTGCGGAAAGAAGTGATAGAACAAGGCGAAACCGAGCACGGCCACACCCAACGCGCCGCCGATGGCGCGCTGTCGCTGGACGGTTTCGGTGTTGGGCATGGTGGGCGGTTCCGTGCGAGCCTGCTATCGTGCGTTGCAACCATAGGGAATCGCGCTCGACAGGGCAACACGATGCGTCGACGTGACCCCTGACCGAACAAGGACGCATGCATGACAACGAGCGACATCGCTCACACCGCTCCCTGGATCGACAACCGCGAGGTTCTCGACGCATGGCTCGCCCCGATCGCCCCCGCCGCCGTCGTCGGACTCGATACCGAGTTCATGCGGCGCAACACGTTCTATCCTCAGCTCGCCTTGCTCCAGCTTGCGCATGAAGGCCGCTACGCGCTCATCGATCCGCTTGCCGTGCCGCTGGAGGACGCGCTCGCACCGACGTTCGCCGCCCAACCCGTCGTCACGGTCATGCACAGCGCAGGCGAAGACCTGGAAGCCATGGCTCCGTGCCTGCCCGATGGCCCGCACACGCTGTTCGACACGCAGATCGCCGCCGCTTTCGTCGGTATGGGGCTGGGCATCAGCTATCGCGCGCTGGTCGCCGAGCTGGTCGGCGCCGAGCTGGACAAGGGCGAGACACGCAGCGACTGGCTGCAGCGGCCTCTGACCGACTCACAGAAGTTGTACGCCACACTCGACGTGGTGCACCTGCATCCGGTCCACGCGATCCTAAGCGAACGCCTGGCCGGACGCGGGCGCGGCGGATGGCACGCGGAAGACTGCGCACGCATGAAGCGCCGCGCCAGCCAGCGCGAGGGCGATCCGCAGCCCCAGCGAGGATTCAAGGCGGCCAGCGAATGGGCGCCGGAGAAACAGGCGCTGCTGCGCCGCGTGCTGCGCTGGCGTGAAGCCGCCGCACGTGCCCTCGACAAGCCCCGCTCCTGGCTGCTCGAAGACAACCATGCACTCGACCTGGTGTCGAAGATCCCGCAGACGCCCTCCGAACTCGACGAGCGTGTCCGTGGGACGCGCGCCCTGCGTTCGGCGCAGCGCCAGGAGTTGTTCGACCTGTTGCGTGTTCCGGTCGACGCCACGGAAGTCGAGACGACGGTGAGAATCACCGGCCATCCGATGGGCGACGCCAAGCGCGCCATCAACGAGATGCGCAGCGCCATCGATACGCTGGCCACGCAACTCGACCTTCCGCCCGGCCTGCTCTGCGCACGCCGCTCGATGGAAGAGTTCGTGATGAGCGGCGGCCTGTGGCCCGAGGCGCTGGAAGGCTGGCGTCGTGGGGTGCTTTACGACCGGTTGTCGGCGTTGTTGCCTGGCTGAGTCTGAGGCAACGCCCCCCGGTGCACCCGCGCACACTGGACAATCCCCGCGACCAGCAAGGCGATAGCCGCCCACTCCAGGGCATCCGGCCATCGCCGATGCCACAGGAAGCTGTACAACAGCGCCGCCAGCGTCTCGAAAACGATCATCTGCCCCGACAAGGACAACGGCAGCAGACGACTGGCACGATTCCAGAATGCATTGCCCAGCACCGACGCGAACAGCGCCACCCCCATCGACATCCCGACGAACAGCCACCACTGTTCAAGGTCATGCGCCGGGGTTCCGACGGCGAGCGCCACAGGGACAAGCAGCAACGACAGTGCCCCCGTCATCAGCCCCGTCAACAGCGACCACTCATGACTACCCAGGTCATGCCGCCGCGTGAGCCAGCGCGCGTTACCGATCGAATAGGCGGACCACGACAGCAAAGCGCCTACGGCGCAAACCAAACCCAACAGACGTGTCGGCCACGGTGCCACCTGTGTTGTCTGCGCAGACAGCGCGCTATACGCAATCAACGCCACGCCAGTGACACTCAACGCCAGCGCCGGTGCAAGCCGGCGCATGGGAATCGCATCCGCGTCGTGTCGGGCGACGACCGCGACCACCACCGGCACCAGCCCCACGATAAGCGACGTGGCCGCGCCGCCCGCCGACTGCACGGCAAACGCCAGCAGCAAGTAGTAGACGAGATTTCCCGACAGGCTCAGCCACACCAGGCCCCACCAGGCTGACCGATCCAGTCGCCGCATCAGTGGCCGCGCGTTCACGCCTAAGACAACGGCCGATACGAGACCATAGGCGACATAGCGCCCGATACTCAGTTCGAACGGACTGAAGCCGTTCAATACGGCGGGAACGAGGAATACGGTTCCCCACAGCGCGCCAGCTGCCGCGCCGCTGGCCATACCGCGAACAAGAGATCTGCGCATCAAAGGAGGTCACCGAGGACGGAAGCCACAGCCTAGCGAAGGCGTACCGCGCGGGCTTGACCCAGCCTACTGCTGACCGCGTCGCCACTCTGCCGGTGACATACCCAGTTCACGACGAAACGCCCGGGTCAACGCGCTGTGCTCGGAGTATCCGGCCGCCTGTGCGATGTCAGCGATGGTGTGCGAGGTGTACGCAAGCGCATGTTTTACGCGTTGCAGGCGACATGCCGTCAACCAGGCCTGCGGGGAGCGCCCGAAATAGCCGACGAATAAGGCATGCAGGCGACTCACGCTGACGCCCACCTCCAGCGCCATCCGCTCGACGGTCCACATCGCATCCGGACAGGCGTCGATCCGAGAACACAAGGTGTGCAGTCGCGTGGTTCGCGACTCCGGTGCGAAGTGCAGCAGCAACAGGGACAACAGGCCCTCAGCATCGCCCCGCGCAACCAGGGGCGGCAACCGTCGTTTCGCATCCGCCGGTAACGCCAGCCAGCGCCGTTGTCTCAGCGTCTCATGCGTAACGTCGTCGAGCCGCGGCGGCGGACAGTCGAGGATCAGCACCGTGTCATCGGCCACGCCCGACTCGTCATGCAGCTCGCCTGCGGCCACGAAGGCGCCCTGCAGCTGACCGAGGCGATTTCCCCGACCGCCCAGCTCGAACTCGAGGTCGCCATGCAGCGGGATCACCCACTGCGCGTAGTCGTGGCGGTCAAGGCCGGTGGGCCGGCTGTAACTGCGCAGATGGATGGCCGGGCTCGACATGCCGCCAGTCTGCCGCCCACCGACCGTAGCCGGCAAGCCTTCATCCCGTCGGCGCGCGAGGGCTTGGCGACCCGCTGTTCCCCTGCTAACATTTGTGGCTCGTGTGGGGCCTTAGCTCAGCTGGGAGAGCGCGTCGTTCGCAATGACGAGGTCGGGGGTTCGATCCCCCCAGGCTCCACCAATCCGATACCGACAAAACAGCGCGTGGTGCTTCCGCACCTCGCGCTGTTTTGCTTTACGAGGCCTCGTGGTCCAGCCGGCGCTCGTCGTAGTCCGACTGCGCCTGCGCCATCGCCTGCCCGTGTCGGCTGGCCCAGATGCACAGCGCATCGAACGGATCCTTTAGCGTACGCCCCAGCGGGGTGATCGAGTACTCCACCGCGACGGGCGACAGCGGCAGCACGCGCCGCGCAACCAGACCGTTCCGCTCCAGCCGTCGCAGCGCTTCGGTCAGAGCCTTATGCGTGATCCCTTCCAGCCGGCGCAGCAGCTGATTGAATCGCACCGGGTTTTCACAGACCACGCTGAGGATCATCACCGACCACTTGTTGGCGATCTGGTCGAGGATCGGTTTGGTTTCGCGCACGTCGATCAGCGCGACTTCGTCGTCGGGGAGCGGAAGCCTGGGCGGCATGGAGATAACCTCGCGTATACCTACGCACTTCAAAGTGCATAATTGACCGTAGATATACGCCGTATACCATGATGCTTCAAGTCCTTCCGGAGCATCGTCATGTCGCAACTCAGTGGAAAAATCACCGTCGTTACCGGCGGTGGCAGCGGGATCGGGCTCGCCATCGCCCAGCGCTTCGTCAACGAAGGTGCCTATGTCTTCATCGTCGGCCGCCGCCAGGCGACACTCGATGACGCCATCGCCAGCCTCGGCGCCAACGCCGAAGCCGTGCAGGCCGACGTTACCGACGCCGTCCAGCTAGACCGTGTCTTCGCCACGGTCGTCGCCCGCAAGGGTCGCGTCGACACCCTCGTGGTCAACTCGGGCATCAGCGAATACAGCCTGGTCGACGACATCACCGAAGCGCACTTCGACGGCATCTTCGACCTCAACGTCCGTGCCGCGGCATTCACCGTGCAAAAAGCGGTGCCGCACATGCCCCCGGGCGGCACAATCGTGCTGATCGGGTCCATCGCGGATGCGATCGGCGTGTATGGCTACGGCACCTACGCCGCAAGCAAGGCGGCGCTGCGCTCGTATGCCCGCACCTGGACTGCCGAGCTGGTCAGCCGCGGCATCCGCGTCAACACGCTCAGCCCGGGCCCGGTCGACACCGAAATGATGGCTGCCGCTTCCGATGAGGTGCGCGAGACGCTGACCGCCCGCATACCCCTCGGCCGTATGGGCAGACCCGATGAGGTCGCCGCGGCGGCGTTGTTCCTGGCCTCGTCCGAGAGCAGCTTCATCGCGGGCGCGGAATTGTGCATCGACGGCGGCATGACACAGGTGTGACCGGTTTTGCTTTATGGTCATGGGATGACTTCCGACCTTAAAACCACGCCTTCCGTCCTTTTCATCTGCACCGGCAATATCTGCCGGTCGCCCACCGCCCATGCCCTGCTCATGCACAAGGCGGCCGAACTGGGCTGGGACGTCCGCGTCGACAGCGCGGCCGTCAGCGGTGAAGAGATCGGCAATCCGCCCGACTCGCGCGCGCTGACCGAGTTGCGTCGACGTGGCGTCGCCATGCCGACACATCGCGCGCGCCGCGTCACCGCCAGGGACTTCGAGGACTACGACCTGGTGCTGGGCATGACCGGGTCACACATCGACGCCCTCCGCCGTGTCGCACCCGACGCGGCGGACAAGGTCGGGCTGCTGATGGACTATGCGGACGGTCCGAAAGGCCTCGACGTGCCCGATCCGTGGTACGGCTCGGCGAAGGATTTCGTGCACGCGTTCGACATGATCGAGCGCGGCGTCGATGGCGTGATTCGTAAGCTCCGAGAGCCCGCCGCACGGTGACCGTTTCGGAACTCGACCATCTCGGGCAGCTCCTGGGCGAGCGCCCTGCCCGCCTGCATACGCTCTCCGGCGGCGACATCGCGCGCAGCGTTCGTGTCGAGCGGCAGGATGGCAGCCACGTCATGGCCAAGTTCCGTCGACCGGGACAAGTCGCGCTGACGCTCGAGGCGAGCATGCTCGATGACTTGCGTGCCGCGGGGCTCCCCGTGCCCGAGACGCTGGCGGTCGATGACGATGCACTCGTACTGGCGTGGGTCGACGATGGCGGCCGTGGCTTCGACGACGAGGTGCAGCGCGCCGCCGGTCGCGCTATCGCGACCATGCATGCGCAGCCCGTGGGCGATGAGTTCGGATATAGGCACGACACGGTGATGGGCAGCATCCCGCAACCGAATACGTTCGATCGCGACTGGATCGCGTTCTTTCGTGACCGGCGCCTGCTTTATATGGCGGGACTCGCGGACGACGCCGGTGAACTTCCTGCGGCGTTCCGCCATCGCATCGATGCCGTGGCCCGGCGTCTCGGCGAGTGGATCGATCCGGCGGTGCAACCGTCACTCGTGCATGGCGATCTGTGGGGAGGCAACATGCTCGCCACCGCCCAGGGCGGGGCATGCTTTATCGATCCGGCCATCTATCGCGGTGATGGTGAGGTCGACCTTGCGCTGGCGACGCTGTTCGGCAGTGTCGGGCCGGCCTTCTTCGAGGGGTATAACGAGATCCGGCCGCTCGAACGCGGATTCATGACGACGAGGCGGCACCTCTACCAGCTGTATCCGCTGTTGATGCATGTGCGCTTGTTCGGCGGCTCGTACCACGCCCCGCTCGACAGCACACTCGGAAAACTGGGCGTCTGACGATTCGCCCGGCCGTCAGCGACTCGACGCACCCAGGCGTTCGCGCAAATACGTCACCACCCGCATCGCCCTCATCGACAACGCCCACTCCGCTCGACGCACCAGCCAAAGCGTATCAACGACAGGATCGGCTCCACTCACCACCTGGATAGCCTCCTGCCGCGCAAACGCACGACGCGCATGCTCCGGAATCACCGTGAAGCCAAGTCCGCGCGCTACCGGCTCCAGAATCAGCCCGATCTGATTACTGAACCCTGCGACGGGAACACCCTTAAGACCACCGGCACCGGGAAATTGACGCGCCAGGAGCCGCGTCGCCATCGCCTGACCGTCGGGATGGTCAATGAAGCCAATCTGGACGAGATCCTTCCAACCCTTCACAGCGCGGTCGGCAGGAGCGACCAGTTCCAGCGCCTCAGTCGTAAACGGCTCGGCGGCCAGCGATTCGTCATCGGGCCGCAGCCTCATCAGACCGATTTCATAGCGGCTTTCCATCACCGCCGCGCGAACTTCGCTGTCCGGGGCAAAGCGATGGCGAATGACAAGCCCCGGATTCGCCTGCTGCAGATCCAGCAATAGCGGATACAGCGACAAGCCAATGCTTCCAGGCGTAATCAGACTGACCTCGCCCTCCAGCGCGTCGACATCCGACAGGCGCAGCTTCAGCGCCTTGTCGGCGCGGTCCACGTCACGGCAGTAGTCCAGTAGCGCGAGGCCGGCTGGCATCAGTTCGATGCTTCGGGGCCGGCGAATCACCAGGGGGCCCAGCCGGTCCTCGAGCTGACGGATGTGCTGGCTGATGGCGGCCTGGGTGACACCCAGTCGCTCGGCGACACGGGTAAAGTTACCGAGGTCGGCAAGCTGCCGGAAGCTCTCCAGCCATTGCGGTTGAATCATAAGATTCTCTTATCCGTGAGAGATTATTCGCGCGAGCGAACTTATGGTCATTATCGACCCTCACGCACAGGGCTGCTAGTCGTAATCGCCCGCGAAACGAGCCAGCCTGGAATAACGATAGTCCCCGCCTCCGCAAGGCGATCGAGGCGCCCATCCACCTGCACGGTCGCCCCGTACTGCCCACGCGATTCGGCAACCACCGGCGAAGCCGTGCGCATCCAAAACAGTCGTCGGGCCGTACTTCACGTCGCCGGTGACGGTCATCACGGTGTCGCGTCCGCTGACGTGTCCTCGAACATCGTGGACCTGAACGCGCGACGCCGAAGACCGGCTGATCCGGTACTTGATGCATCACTTGGCATGCAGCTTGCCTTTACCATGGCAGGCTGCGCCGGCGCGAACGGGATTCGGTGCCTCAAACGCTTACCGCCACTTGCCGGGAATGGACATTCGCAGTGGCTGATACAGGTCATGTTGGCAGGATGGGAATCAATTCGATGACACCGCCGCGCACCGCGCGCGTGCCCAGGGCACGCTTGTGCCTCGCACTGGCGCTGGCTCTGCACGGGCCTCTGGCGCTGGCCGCGGCGCCTTCCGAACGCGACGCTCTGATGGCGAAGGCACGCGACGAACGTAGCGCGGGGCACCGCGTCGACGCGCTGGCGCACTGCCAGGAGGTACTGGCCCGTTGGCCGGACGATCGCGAGGCACAGACGCTCAACGTCGCTTTATTGACGGAAATGGGCGCGACGACGCGCGCCAGGGAACTGGCGGCTCGCTTGCAGCCGCCCCAGAGCGTGGGCGATCGCGTTCATCTGGACGCCGATCACATCGCCCACGAGATCCGCTGGGCTAACGGCGAGCCCGCCGATCCGCGCGCACCCTACGCCGAGGCCGACCGCGCCGTGGCCGATGCCCGTCGCCTCGCGGACGATCCTCAGCTGGACGAGGGCCTGCGCCAGCGCGCGGAGCTGGATCTGCTGGTGGCGCTGGACCAGGCCGGTCGCGCGGACGAGGTGGTCACGCGTTACGACGCGCTTCGCCAGCGTAACGTCGCCCTGCCCGCTTACGTCGAGCGCGCCGTCGCCGATGCGCTGCTGGTCAGGCGCCGGCCGGCGGAAGCCGCAACCCTTTACGAAGACAGCATTGCCAAGGACCCGGGCCCCTATGGCGCCGCCGATTTCGAACCACGCATCGGCCTGATGTACGCCTATCTGGAATCCGGGCAGACGGACAAGGCCATCCGGACCATCGATGCGCTCGCCGCGAAAGAGCCGACATGGACGCGCGTGCCCGGTATCCGTGCGCCGATCCAGAACCAGCGCAAGGTCGATGCCGATCTCAACGCGGCCACGCTCCGCGAATACGTCGACATGCCGGCCGACGCGTACGACCGCCTTCTTCCGCTGTCGCGCGAGGCGCCCGCCAACTCGCAGATCCGTCGCGAGCTCGGCATGGTCGAGCTGGCCCGCGGCTGGCCACGCCGCGCGCAGGAAGACTTCAACATCGCCGGCACGCTCGACCGCCGCGATGTCGGCGCTTACATCGGTGAAGCCGATGCCGCGCGCGTGCTCAACGATTATGAAAGCGTGGACGAGGACCTGGGCGTCGCGCAGACCCTGGCCGACCGCAATGGGCGCGTCGCCCGCGCCGTGCAGTCGTGGAACCGCGAGCGCGGCTGGCAGTTCGATCTGAGCACCGAACAGGGCAAGGGCTCCAGCCCCGACTTCGGCGACCGCGACGCCACGACCCAGGCGTCGGCCGCGAGCCCGCTGATCGACGATCACTGGCGTGTGCTGGCACTGGCCCGTTATTCGACCGCCGACCTGCCCGAAGGCGACGTGCGTCGCTCACGCGTCGGCGTGGGCGTGATCGGCTATGCCCGTGGCCTCGAGGCTTATGTGCGAGCCCTTCCCGCCGCCGACCGTTATGTCGGCAAGACCGCCCTCGAGGCCGGCTTCGACTGGTCGATCACCGATCACTGGACCTGGGCGACCGATTACAGCACCGCGGGCGAAGACGCGCCGCTCCGTGGACAGTACTACGGCATTTCAGCAAAGACGCTGGATACCGCCGTCACCTGGAAGGCGAGCGAGCTGACCCAGGCGCGCCTGGGCCTGTCGCGCGACAACTTCAGCGACGACAACAAGCGCACGTCATGGACCGCCTCGCTGACCCAGCGACTGCACACCGCTCCCAATCTGGCGCTGGACGGCGGCATCGAACTGGGAGGCTCGATGAACACTCTGACCGATCGCCCCTACTTCAACCCGCGCCGCGACAAGAGCTACGCGATCACGGGCCGCCTGCAGAACCTGCTGGGCCAGTGCTACGAGCGCTCGGTCACACAGCGGATCGACGTCGCCGTGGGACAGTACGCCGAACAGGGCTACGCGACCGACTGGATGGCCACCATCCGCTACGGTCAGACGTTCCAGCCACGCGCCGGTATCCGGCTGGGCTGGGGAATCGGCTGGCACAACCAACCTTACGATGGTCAGCGCGAACACCGCTTCGTCCTCGACCTGACGATGCACTGGGGAGAATGAGAGTCATGCGTCCGCTGTTGTTTCTGCTGATCCTGCTCGGAGCGGCCCTGTCCGCCGCCGCGCAGCCGGTCGCCGCCCCGCACCCCACCCTCATCGTCCTGGCCTACCACGACGTGCGCGACGACGTCGGCCTTCAGGCCGATCACGATCCGGATGCGACCAGCACCGATCACCTCATCGCTCATTTCGACTGGCTGCGCGCCAACGGCTACAACATGGTCAGCCTGTCGCAGGTCGTGGACGCCAGCAACGGCGGCAAGCCCTTGCCGAAGGACGCCGTACTCCTGACCTTCGACGATGGCCTCGAGAGCTTCTACACCCGCGTGTATCCGCTCCTGCGCGCCTATCACTACCCCGCGCTGCAGGCGGTCGTCGGCTCGTGGATGGACATGCCCGACGGCAAGCACATGCCGTACAACGGCGGTGACTGCACGCGTTCGTGTTTCCTCACGTGGGATCAGGTCGCCGAGATGCAGAAGTCCGGCCTCGTCGAGTTCGGCTCGCATACGTGGGAGATGCATCAGGGGCAGAACGGCAACCCGCAGGGCAACCAGATGCCCATGGCCGCCTCGATCGCTTACGACAACGCCACGAAGCACTACGAGACCGAAGCCGAATACGCCGCGCGCGTCCGTAAGGATCTTTCACACAGCGCGGATGAGATCGCCGCGCACACCGGCGTGCGCCCGCGCGCGGCGGTGTGGCCTTACGGTGCCTACACCCGCGTGGGTCGCGAAGTCGCCGCCGACCTCGGGATGAGCGTGTCACTGAGCCTGGGCGACAGCGTCCCCACGCTGATCCCGGGCAAGACGATCCCGCGACTGCTGGTCAGCGGCAACGTCACCGCCAACCGCCTCGGCTGGCTGATGCGCCATCAGGCCCGTGTCGACGCCACGCGCGCCGTACAGGTCGACCTCGACTACATCTACGACCCCGATCCGGCGCAGCAGGACCGCAACCTGTCGAAGCTGCTCGACCGGATCAAGCGGATGCACCCCAGCCAGGTCTGGTTGCAGGCATACGCGGACCCGGACGGTGACGGCGTGGCCGATGCCGTCTATTTCCCCAACCGTCACCTGCCGGTGCGGGCGGACCTGTTCTCGCGCGTTTCATGGCAGCTGCGTACCCGCGCCGGCGTGCGTGTCTACGCGTGGATGCCCGTGCTGGCTTTCCGGTTCCCGGACGGCAAGGATCTGCCTTCCCTCGCGGGCGAGCCCAAGCCCGGTGGCGATCATTTCCGCCTCGCGCCGTATGACCCACGCGTGCGCAGGATGATCGGCGATGTGTACGAAGACCTCGCGATGCATGCCGACGAGGCGGGCATCCTGTTCTCCGACGACGCGTACATCCGCGATACCGACAACCTCGGCCCGTGGGCGAAGAACACGCCTGCCCAGAACACGCAGGCGCTCATCGATTTCACGAAGGAACTGACCGAGCGCATGCGCCGCTGGCGTCCGCAGGTACTGACAGCGCGCAATCTCTACGCGCGCCCGGTGCTGCAGCCGCAGGCGGAGGCCTGGATGGCGCAGAGCCTGCCCGCATTCGTCGCCGCCTATGACATGACCGCGATCATGGCGATGCCGCAGCTGGATCAGCAATCGGACCGCCTGGGCTGGTATCGCAAGCTGACCGCACAAGTCGCCGCCGTGCCGGGAGCCATGGAGCGGACACTGTTCGAATTCGCCACGATGAACTGGCGCACGAAGAAGCCGATCCCCGATCTCGACCTTGCCGCGCGCATGCGCGCGGTCCAGGCGCAGGGCGCGCGTCACATCGGTTATTACCCCGACGATTTCCTGCACAACCATCCCGACCTGGAGACGATCCGTCCGTTCATCTCCGCCTCCGACTATCCTTATCCGGCGCCGGCACGATGAACGGCGGCGTTCTGCATGCCCTGCTCGAATTCGCGTTCTTTTATCCGCTGGTGATGTCGCTCATCTGGATGAGCGGCGGCGTCATCTATTTCCTGCGCTGGGAACGCAACGAGCCGATACGGGTCAGGCCGCCGGACCTGGCCGAATACCCGATGGTCACCCTCATCGTGCCATGCCACAACGAGGGCGAGCAGGTGCGCGAAACGATCGCGCACCTGGCGTCGCAGCAGTACCCCAACTTCGAGATCATCGCGGTCAACGACGGCTCGACCGACGACACCGGAGCACAGCTCGACCAACTGCTGGACCAGTACCCGAAGCTGCGCGTCATCCACATGGCCAGCAACCAGGGCAAGGCGATGGGTCTGCGCGCCGCCGCACTCGCTTCCAACGCCGACTTCTTCGTCTGCGTGGACGGCGACGCGCTGCTCGATGACTACGCCACGCACTGGCTGGTCTCGCACATGCTGGACAGTCCTCGGGTCGCCGCGGTCACCGGCAATCCGCGCATCCGCAATCGTTCCACGCTGCTGGGCAAGCTGCAGGTGGGCGAGTTCTCCTCGATCATCGGACTGATCAAGCGGGCGCAACGGGTGTACGGCCGTATCTTCACGGTGTCCGGCGTGATCGCCGCGTTTCGCAAGAGCGCGCTGCACGACGTCGGTTACTGGAATACCGACATGGTGACCGAAGACATCGACATCAGCTGGCGCCTCCAGATGCGTCACTGGGAAATCCGCTACGAACCCAATGCGCTGTGCTGGATTCTCATGCCCGAAACCGTGCGCGGCCTGTGGAAGCAGCGCCTGCGCTGGGCACAGGGTGGCTCCGAAGTCCTGCTTCGCTACACCGGCAAGCTGATGCGCTGGCGGCAACGTCGCATGTGGCCGGTGGCGCTCGAGTATGTGATGAGCCTGGTCTGGTCGTACACCATGGCCGTCATCGTCACGCTGTGGGCGCTCGGCAAGTTCGTCGAGCTGCCCCGCGAGTACTACGTCGACACTCTGCTGCCGCACTGGCACGGCGTCGTGCTCGGGATCATCTGCCTGCTGCAGTTCCTGATCAGTCTGCTGGTCGACCGCCGCTACGAAACCCGCATCGGCCGCAACTATTACTGGATGATCTGGTACCCGCTGGTGTACTGGCTGCTCAACACGGCGACCTCGATCGTCGCGATGCCCAAGGCGCTGATGAAGCCCAAGGGCAAGCGTGCGGTATGGGTCAGCCCGGACCGGGGACTGCGATGAAAGCCGAAGCGATCGTTATCCAGCGACCGGAGCGTCAGTCGCGCGTCCAGAAGGCCGTCTTCGGCACGGTCACCGTCGTCGCCTGGGTGGCCTGGGCGTTTCTGTGGATGCCGCTGATCACCTTCGCCGCCTGGGTCTTCGGGGCCCGCTCCGCGTGGGTGCAGTTCTATGTCGAGAACCGCATCGGCGATGGCGGCGACATCGACGTGATCTTCCTCGTCGCTCTGCTCTGCGCGCTCGTTTTCACGTCGTGGTCGGGCTATAACCACGCGCGCTTCGCCGGCAGGCAGAAACGCCGTGGCAACAAGCCGTTTACCGTGGAAGAAACCGCGAGGGAGATCGGCGCCAGCACCGACGACGCCCTGCGCATTCAGGCCCATCGCCGGGCCGTGGTGAGCGTCTCCGACGAGGGCTACATGACCGTGCAGGACGTGCGCTAGCGGGCCCTCAGGACGAACACGCCGAAGGCGGGATCGGGCGATATCCACTGCCGCTCGACTGTCCACCCGCCCGCCTCGGCCAGCCGTGCGAACGACGCCGGTGTGAACTTGTGCGAGTTCTCGGTGTGGATCGACTCGCCCGCGGCGAAGGCGAAGGTCTGCCCCGCCACCTGCACCTGTTGCGCCTCACGGCTTACCAGATGCATCTCGATCCGCTCCAGCGCCACATTCCAGACGGCACGGTGCTCGAACGACAGAGGATCGATATCGCCACCAAGTTCACGATTGATCCGCACCAGAACGTTGCGGTTGAACGCCGCCGTGACGCCTTCGGCATCGTCATAAGCGGCCAGCAGCACATCGGCGTCTTTCACCTGATCGGCGCCGACGATCAGGTGCGCGTCGGCACCCAGCCGTTCGCGTATGGAACGCAGCAGTGCGATCGCTTCAGCCGGGGTGAAGTTACCGATGGTCGAACCCGGAAAGAACGCCACGAGTGGGCGACCGGCCACGGCCACCGGCACGTCGATTCCCGATGTGAAATCGCCGGCGACCGGATGGACCGGCAGCGCGGGATAGTTCGCTGCGAGGCTCTGCACCGCCCCCTGCAGGGCGTCCGCGCTGATATCCACGGGAACATACGCCGAAATCCACGGCGCGGCATCGAGCAGCACCCGCGTTTTCTCGCTGGCCCCGCTCCCCAGTTCCAGCAGGACCGCGCCTTGCGGAATCGTGCCTGCGAGATCGTCGGCGATGGCGTGCAGCAGCGCGGTCTCGGTGCGCGTCGGGTAATACTCGGGCGTGCGGCAGATCGCCTCGAACAGCGCCGACCCCGCACCGTCGTAGAAATACTTCGGCGAGAAGTGCTTGCGCTCCGCCGAAAGCCCGGCGAGCGTATCGCGCAGAAAGGTCAGGCGTTCGCCGTCGGGCGAACCGTGGACATCGCGGGCGAGACGAACGCCGCTGAACATCCAGCGCTGACCGGGCCGGTAAAAGTTGCGGTATGACGGACGCGAATGTCCGTGCGGGGTAACGCTCGCACCACCGCGCAAGACCATCTGCCCGACCATGAACTTGCCGTTGTATTCGCCCACGGCATCGTCGGCCGCCCGGAAGCCGGGATACGGAAGATAGGCGCTGGCCGTCCACTGCCAGGCGACGTCATCGATCTGCTCGAGCCTGCCTTGCGTGCGAACGGCATGTTCCCACTCGGCCTCTGTCGGCAATCGCGCACCCGCCCAGCGCGCGAAGGCGTCCGCTTCGTAGTAACTGACGTGCGTTACGGGTGCATCGGGATCCAACGGCCGCCAGCCACCCGGCGTCATGTGCGACCACACGTCGCCCTCGCGCCGCCAGTACAACGGTGCCGTCCAGTCTTCTTCCTGCCGCTGCGCCCAGCCATCCGACAACCACAGATCCGGGCGACGGTAGCCACCAAGGGCGATGAAGGCGAGCCACTGGCCATTGGTGACGAGGCGGTCGGAGATTTCGAACGGCTCCAGCCACACGGTATGACTGGGCCCCTCGTTGTCGAAGGCGAACGGTTCATCCACGGCACCGATGCGCACCGGGCCGCCGGTGACCCGATGAAAGCGTCCGCCAGGTCCGGCCGCGGGCGCAGGCCACGCCGGATCGAAAGCCGGTCGCAGCGGCGACTGGGCGAACAGGTGCTGCGCGTCCATCACCAGGAGTTCCTGGTGCTGTTCCTCATGGGCGAAACCGAGCCGGACCAGCGCCTCGACGTCGGCACCCGGGTCTGTGCGCAGGAACGACCGCATATGCATGTCGACATGATGCCGGTACGCCAGCACGTGCTCGCTCGTCGGCCGTGTCAGCAGGCCGCGCATCGGTCGGGGATGCCGCGGACCGACCGCTTCGTAATAGGAATTGAACAGATAGCCGAAGTCCGCGTCGAACACGTCGTAGCCCGGAACGTTGGGGCCGAGGACGAAGGTTTCGAAGAACCACGTGGTGTGCGCGAGATGCCACTTGGCCGGGCTGGCGTCCGGCATGGACTGAACCACCATATCTTCCGGACCGAGCGCGGATACCAGGGACTCCGTGTGAGCGCGCACGCGCTCGTAAGTCGCGCCGAGACTCTCCCCCGGCGTACATCGCGCGCACGCCGGGGTGACGTCTTCGAGAAAAGCTTGCATGGGTCGTCTTCCTTGCGGGCGGTTCAGTCGGGCGTGTGCTCGATGGTGACGCGGTCCGCGTAGAACGCGAGGTGGCCGTCGATCGACGCGACCGCGTCATGGGGTTGCTCGTAGGTCCATATGGCGTTGACCGCCCGCTCGCTGTCGCCGGGCAGGCTGTAATACGACGCCTCGCCCTTGTACGGGCACCAGGAGTGATGGGCCGTACGGCTCAGAGCCTGCATATCGGCATCCTTGCGTGGCAGATAAAAGACCGGCGCGTAGCTGGCCTCCTGAAGGACCAGCGCGTCGCGGGTGTCGACGATGACGCGGTCGCCGTCGCGGACGACGACGCGACCGCCGGCCGGGGTCACGGTGATGGGATGATCGGGGCCGGGGATCCTGACGGGACGTGAGGACATTTCACTCTCCTTCGCGGCGGAATCGCCGCAGACCAGTCATCCTGCGACCGGACGGCGACGAATCCAAGGCGACAAACCGGAAAAGGTGAAATTACCCGCGGGCACAGATGACTGGATTGGAGCTTACGACCGCGCGAACCGGTAGTGCGCGACGAGCCACTCCTGTCCGTTCGCATACCCGAAAAGCTCGGCGCAGGACATCCAGAATATGCGCCAGCGCTGGAACCACAGTCCCGCGGCGTCCCCGTAAGCTTCACGCAGCACCGCCATGACCTCGTCGCGGGCGGCGTCCTGGTTGGCCAGCCAGTGATTGGCCGTGCGCTCGTAATGGCTTCCGTCCACGTGCCAGCGATCCTCGATCTTCAGGTCCTGCTGGAACCAGAGCAGGCTGTCGGAAGCCGGCATGAGGCCGCCGGTGAAGAAGTGCCGCCCCATCCAGTCGTCCTTCCCGTCCGTCTCGAAGGGGTACATGAACTGGCGATGGGCGAAGATATGCACGAAGAGCTTGCCACCGGGCCGGAGCCAGGTGCCGATGCGCGACAGCAGGGTCTCGTAGTTGCGCATGTGTTCGAACATTTCGACCGACACGCAGCGGTCGAACCCGCCCGCAGGGAGCTCCAGCGCGTTGACGTCCGCCGTGATCACCCGGACGTTGTCCAGCCCCAGCTCGACGCATCGCGCCTCGATGTGCCGACGCTGCCCCTGCGAATTGGATACGGCGGTGATCCGCGCATTGGGGAAGCGGCGCGCCATCCACAGCGTCAGCGAACCCCAGCCACAGCCGAGCTCGAGAATGGTCTGCCCGTCCGCCAGCTCCGCACGTCGGCCGTAGACGTCGAGCATCGCATCCTCGGCCTGCGCGAGCGTCTCCGCACCGGTGGGATACAGACAGCCGGAATACTTCAGGCGCGGACCAAGGCACAGCTCGAAGAAGCGTGCCGGGAGCTCGTAATGCTGGCCGTTGGCGGCGTCCGTATGGACGGCAACCGCACTCTGCCTGAGTGCATCGATGCGCGACTGATAGCGGGCGGCCACCGTGGTCAGGCCGCCCTCGCCTTCCTCCGCCAGGCGTTTCGCGCAGAGTCGCCGGATGCCCGCGCGAATCAGCGCGTCGGGCAGCGTACCGCGCTCGGCGAGCCCGAGCAGTCCGGACGCCGCCTGATCCTCACGGGTGTAACGGGTGGAATCGGCCGTCGTGTTCATGTGTCCTCGCTATGCCGTGAGGGAAACCAGGGGAAAAACATCGGGGTATCGCGCTGGTATCGCCGGTATTCATCGCCACGCGAACGCAGCGCCTGGGTCTCCGTGTACGGCACCCCGCTGACGAAGCGCAGAAACAGGAACATCACCAGCGGACCGCTCCATGCCAGCCAGCCCACCGGCGAGCCCACCGCGAGTGCGACATAGGCGAACCAGTGCAGCCATTCGAAGAAATAGTTCGGGTGGCGTGAGTAACGCCAGAATCCGTCGCGACAGGTTTTGCCGCGGTTCGCCGGCTGCGCACGGAAATGTGCGAGCTGCCGGTCGGCCAGCGACTCACCCACAACGCCGACGAGCCAGACCGCGATCGCTACGCCGATCCAGCCGGCATGGGTCGCCGGGTTGGCCGCCACGGCGACGAACGGCACCGCGAAGAGCGCGACGAGGAATGCCTGAAACTGAAAAAACGCGAAGAATTTGCCCTGGTGTCCGTGCCAGTGGGCACGAAGCGCGCGGTAACGCCCGTCTTCGGCCTCACCACGCACACGCCGCCAGAGGTGCAGCGCAAGACGCCCGCCCCACAATCCACCCAGGATCGCCATCACCGCGCGCGTCGCTCCCGCGCCCGATCCTGCCAGCGCCGCCCATACGGCCGCGCCACCCACGCCGATCGACCAGAGAACGTCGACGATACCGGCATTGTTCTTGCGCCACTGCCAGGCCCAGCCAGCGGCCATCATCCATGCCGCGGCCAGCCATATGGCGAGGAAGGTGTGTGACGTACTCATGACAGGCGCGGCTTTTCGAAGAGAAGGTGCGCCACACCGATCGACCGCTCGATGAAACCGCCTTCGCAGTACGCGAGATAAAACTCCCACATACGGATGAACCGCTGATCGAACCCCTGGCCGCGCACTTCGACCAGACTGGCCATGAAGCGCTCGCGCCACGCATGCAAGGTCCGCGCATAGGACTGGCCGAAGTCTTCGAAGCGAACCAGCGCCAGATCGGTCGCCCGGGTCTTGGCCGCCAGCATGCCCTGCACTGACGGTATGAAACTGCCGGGGAAAATATGGCGTTTGATGAAATCCACCGAGCGAAGCGCCTGTGCGTAGCGATAGTCTTCGATGGTGATCGCCTGGATCAGCGCGCGACCACCGGGCCGCAACACGCTACGGATCTTGGCGAAATAGGTCTCCTGGTACTTTGCGCCGATCGCCTCGATCATCTCGATGGACACGACCTTGTCGTAGGTGCCACGAAGATCCCGGTAGTCCTCCAGCAGCAGCGTCACACGATCTTCGAGCCCGGCTTCGGCGACGCGCTCGCTCGCCAGCGCGAACTGCTCACGCGAGATCGTGGTGGTGGTCACGTGGCAACCGAAATAGCGCGCCGCGTGCACGGCGAAGCCGCCCCAGCCCGTACCGATCTCGAGAACGCTGTCGCCGGGCCTGAGGTCGAGCCACTGGCAGATGCGATTGAGTTTGCGCGTGGAAGCGACCTCCAGCGTATCGTCCTCACTCTCCCAGAGCGCCGAGGAATACATCAGGTCTGACGAGAGGAACAACCGGAAGAAATCGTTGCCGAGATCGTAATGCGCGGCGATGTTTCGACGACTGCCCACGCGGGTGTTTTCGCGCAACGCATGCCATGCCTTCATGGCGATACCGCCCACGCGCGCCAGGCCGGTCTCCATGCCGTCGAGGCGGTCGCGGTTACGGACCAGCAGCCGGATCAGGCCGACCAGGTCGTCGCAGGTCCAGAGACCCTCCATGAACGCCTCGCCCGCACCGACGCTGCCGTTGGCGGCCACGGCCTTGTAGAACGCCAGATCGTTCACGTCGATCCTGACATCGGGCGCACCCTCGACGAACTCACCGAACGTGGTGCCTCCCAGCGCATCGCGGATCGTCAGGCGGCCATGCCGGAGTCCCTCCATGCGCGCCAGCAACATCCGCCGCAGGAAGCGGTGGCTACGCGAATCGGGGACGAATTCTTCCGTGCGAGCGATGCGATTCATGGTCTCAGCCCTGTTTCATCGGGTGGTCGTAAACGGGATTGCGTTTCAGCCACAGGCGCATGGCTTCGAAATGGATGGCGCCGATGACCTTCGCGGTCATCAGCGGGTACCGCCAGAGGACACGCGCCAGCGATGCGCCCGTGAGCGGCAGGCGCCGCAGTGCGAGATGCGCGTCGAATTCGCGCTCACCGTCGCGCAGCACGTCCATATGAACGGCCAGCGTGTCGCCAGGTACGGTGAACCGCCACCGGTAGGCGCGCTCCATCGGCATGAAGGGAGACACGTGGAAGACCTTGTCGAACCCGGCATCGATCGCGTGCCCCCCGGAGGCATCCGCCGCCAGCACGTAGCTGTGCCGCTCGCGCCAGGGGGTGTTGGTGATCTCCGCCAGCACACACTCGAGTGTCACCCCGTCCGCGGCGTAGCAGTAATAAAAGCTCACGGGATTGAATGCGATACCCGCGTACCGCAGATGGGTCAGCAGACGCACCGGCCCCGCCGGGCGGCGACCCAGTACCTCGGCCGCGCGATCGCGTACGGCATCGGCCAGGGGCGTGGCGGGATCGCCGAAATAGTCGGAACGACGGAACTCCGCGAGGTTGCGCCGACCGTTCGACCACAACCAGCGCCGCGCGAAGACGCGATCGACCTCGTCGAGATCGAGGTACACCTGCGCCATGCGGTAGGTGAATGCATGGTCGTGAGGCGCGTGGCGATGGTGTGTCACCACGCCTTCGTAGATCGCGCTGGCGAAGCGACCGGTCATGCCATAGCCTCGCGACGTAGCGCCGCCACGCGCTCGAAGTCGTGCGAGAGTTCGACCGCGCTGCGCATGCCGTCCTCGTGGAAGCCCCAGCCCCAGTAAGCCCCGGCGAACCAGGTGCGACGCTGGCCCTGGATCTCGTCCTTGCGGGACTGAGCGGCGACCGAAGCGTGTGTGTAGACCGGATGGTGGTAACTCATGCGCCGCAGGATGCGCGCCGGGTCGATCGCGCCGGTCCGGTTGAGCGTCACGACGAACGGATCGGGCGAATCGATGCCTTGCAGCAGGTTCATGCAATAGCTGACGGTGCATGCGGCACCCGTTTCCGCGGGGACGAAAGCGTTCCAGGCGGCCCACGCCTTGCGCGACCTCGGCAGCAGTGAGGCATCCGTGTGCAGCACGGTATCGTTGGCCTGATACGTCATGGCGCCAAGCACGGATCGCTCGACCGCATCGGCGTCGCCGAGCAGCGCCAGCGCCTGGTCGCTATGGCAGGCCAGCACGAGTTCGTCGAAAGCTTCCGTGCCCGCGTGCGTCACGACTTCGACAGTATCGTCGTGGCGACGAACACCGACCACCGGCGTATTCAGGCGCTCCCGTACGTCCCAGCGTGAGCGCAACGCGTCGACGTACGTGCGCGAACCGCCTTCGACCACGCGCCACTCCGGCCGGTCGGTCAGCCGGAGCATGTGGTGATTGGCCATGAACTTGACGAGGTACTTCGCCGGGAAGCCGAGGATCGACGACGACGGCGACGACCACAGCGCGCAGGCCATGGGCACCAGGTGCTCATCACGAAAGGCTTCGCCGTAACCATGGGCTTCGAGGTACGCCCCCAGCGCGGGGCCTTCGCCAGGCACATCGAGCAGGCGCGGCGCTTCGCGATAGAACCGCGCCAGGTCCCTGAGCATCCCGAGGAAGCGCAGCGACACCAGATTGCGCCGCTGGCAGAACAACGTGTCCAGCGTGGTCGCGTTGTACTCGAGGCCCGTGGCATCGTTGCGGACCGAAAAGCTCATCGTCGTCGGCCGGGTCGCCACGCCGAGTTCGTCGAAGAACGCCGACAACAGCGGATAGTGCGCCCGGTTGTGCACGATGAAGCCGGTATCCACCGCGTATTCGCGACCCGCCTGGCTCACCCGGTGCGTATGGGTGTGGCCGCCGGGATAATCGTTGGCCTCGAACAGCGTGACCTCATGACGTCGCGACAGCAGCCAGGCGGAAGCCAGTCCGGCGATACCCGATCCCACAACGGCCACGCGCATGTCAGCCCCTCGCCTTTGCCGCGACCCACGCGGGAATCGGCTTCAGGTCACGGACCAGACCCAGCCACGACATGGCGACCAGGCCGTAGTACGTCATGTCGACCTCCCACCAGCGAAAGCCCTGACGAACGGTGCCCGGGAAAAAGTGGTGGTTGTTGTGCCAGCCCTCGCCGAAGGTGATCAGGGCCAGCCAGAGGTTGTTGCGGCTGTCGTCACGGGTCTCGAAACGCCGGCGCCCATAACGATGAGCCAGTGAGTTGATCGTGACCGTGGCGTGAAACAGCACGGTGGTGGAGATGAAGAATCCCCAGACCAGCATTTGCCAGCCGTCCGTACCCAGGCCGGGAGCCAGATAGTGCAGGAGCTTGCCCAGCCCGAACAGGGCGACGGCCAGCAGCACCGGCACGGCCGTGTCGAAACGGTCCAGCCAGCGCAGCTCGGGGTAGACGGCGAGGTCGGGAACGCGGTCGATCTGCGTCCGGAAGCCGCGCGGCGTCAGGAACCATCCCGCATGACTCCAGAGAAACCCATGGACGCGCGGCGAATGAGGGTCCAGCGGGGTATCGGTATGCTTATGGTGATGGCGGTGGTGCGCCGCCCACCACAGCGGACCGCGCTGCACGCAACTCGCGCCGATCACCGCGAAGACGAACTGCACCGCACGCGACGTACGGAACGTGCGATGCGAGAAGTACCGGTGATAGAACGCGGTAAGCGCGAACATCCGCAGCGCATACAGCGCGACGGCGACACCGATCGCTATGGGCGACACCCCGGTCCAGATCGCGCCAAGGCAGGCGAGATGCATGACCACGAACGGCGACGCGCGCAGCCAGTCGATCCGGTCGGCACGGGCCTCATCGGACGCATCGGCAACGGACGTATCGAACCAGCGACGCCATGCCGCCTTGCGAGGCGGCAGGGGGGCGTTCTGGATGGCATCGAAGGACATGGTCGTGGCTGCTCCCGTGGGTTCTCCACTCTATACGGGACGAGGCGTCAGGCGGATGCACGATCCTGGCCGCGATGCTCCGGGCACACGGTTCATGCTATAGAACGTGATGCAACGCTGACCGGCCCCGTCCGACCAAGGAACCCGACGTATGCCCGCCACCAGCCCCGCCGAGCGCGACGAGCTGAACCGACTTCTGCAACGCACCGCGGCCGGGGACGAACGCGCCTTCGCCGAGCTTTACCGTCGCATGTCACCACGCCTGTTCGGCGTGTGCGTGCGCGTGATGAACGATCGCGACGAGGCCGAGGAGGTCCTTCAGGAAGCCTTCGTCACCGTCTGGAAGCGCGCCGGCAGCTTCGACCCGGCATTGGCCAGCGCCGTCACCTGGCTGATGACCGTGGCGCGCAACAAGGCCATCGATCGCCTTCGACAGCGCCCGGACATGCGCCAGCAGCACGACGTCGACTTCGACGCCATGATCGACGACACACCCGGTCCCGCCCACGACGCGGAGAACGATGAGGAGTACCGCCGCCTGCGTGCCTGCCTGTCCGAGCTCGAGCAACAACAGCGTCGCTCGATCCGTGAAGCCTTTTTCGGCGGCGCTACGTATAACGAGCTGGCGGAACGTGCAAAGGTGCCCCTGGGCACCATGAAAAGCTGGATCCGTCGCGGTCTCCTGCAGCTCAGGGCATGCCTCAATCCATGAACAGTACTTTCGAAGCGGACAAGGACAACTTACGGTATGCCGAGTACGTTCTCGGCCTGCTCGATGCGGATGCGCGCGCCGCCGTGGCACGGGAGGTCGAGACCAGCCCCGAGGCCGCCGCCGCGGTGGCGCTGTGGCAGCGGCATCTGACGCCGCTCGCCCTGGAGATCGCCGACAAGGTGCCGCCCCCGCACGTATGGGCCGCGATCCGTCGTCGCCTCCGTTTCGACGCTCCCGCGGAACACCCCCGTACCAGTGTCTGGGACAACGTCGCGCTGTGGCGCTGGCTGGGTCTGGGCGCCACCGCCGTGGCCGCCTGCCTGCTCGTGCTGACCGTCACCCGGCCGACTACGCCGGTCGCTCCACCGGTCGTGACGGCGCCCAGCGGCCCGACGACGCTCATGGTCTCCACCATCGCCGGCGAAAGCGGTGTCGCCGGCTGGACCGCAACCATGGACATCGGCCGTTCCGAACTGCTCGTGGTACCGGCAAGCCCCGACGCGGTCGCCTCCGATCGGAACACCGAACTCTGGCTGATTCCGGAGGGCGGCAAACCGATTTCGGTCGGCGTCTTCCCGCCCACCGATCCCAAGCGGTTCCACCTGGAGAAGGCCCTCCTCGAGCGGCTCGGCCCGACAGCCGCGCTGGCGGTTTCGCTGGAACCGGTCGGCGGCTCGCCTACCGGCCAGCCCACGGGTCCGGTCATTGCCAAGGGGGCAATCCGCGCCGCGTGACGCGGAGGCGCTCCCGCTGGCTGCGAACTTCACACTTTTTGGCGAGCGTGCCGTAACAATGGCGTCATGGCCCTCAACCTGCCGCTCTTCCCGCCGATATGACTACTGCGTTGCAGTCGGGGGAAGGACGCCAATGAAAGCGCTCACCGCCGCGGCCCTCATCGTCGCGGCTCACGTTGCCGGTCTCGCGCTCTTCCCCGCGCGCGGGATGGCGGTGTCGTACGTTTTCTTTTTCTCCGTGGCCGCGCTGGCGATGGGCAGCGTCGTGCATGCCTGGCGTCGCTCGGGGCCGCCGCGCGACCGGCGCTGGTGGCTGCTCCTGGCCAGCCTCGCGCTCTGGGTCATCGGCATGTCGCTGTCCGCCCGGCAGAACTACGCACTCGACAACTCGAATCCCGCCCCTGGCGACAGCATGTTCTTCTACATCCTGTACGTCCTGCCGGTACTGGTCGCCGTGTCGTCCGCGCCGGTGGCCGCACGGAAACACTGGGCCATGGGGATCGACCTGATACTGGCCGCGCTGCTGGGCGTGCTGTTCTACGTACGTACGTTCTCGATCGTTTCGCTCGAAGGGGCCATGGGTCCGCAACAGGCCATCGATGTCGCGTACATGCTCGACTTCGAGAACGCGTGCCTGGCCGTCGCGGCTTCGCTGCGTTTCCTGGCCACCGACCGTAGCGACGACCACGCCTTCTTCCGATCGGTCATGTTCTTCTTCGTCAGCTACGCGTTCGCCGGCTACTTCTACAACCACTACGTCGCACTCGGCGGACATCCGGATTTCGGTACGTCGCCGTGGGACGCCTTGCTGGACGTCCCCTTTCTCGCGTTGTTCGTCGCCATCGCCGTGCGCCTTCCGCAGCGCCACTGGCATCCGCCCGTCTATCTCGTGCGCTTCGTGCAGAGCGCCAGCCCGACGTTTCTGGCCATGAGTGTTCTGGGCTTCGGCCTGATGGTCATTCCCGGCTATCCCTCGCTGGGTATCGCCGGCGCGATCGCCGCCGTGATCGGTATCGGTCTGCGCGGCACGCTTGCCCAGGTGGATCTGGTGGAAGAGGAATACCGCCTGTCGCGCAGTCGCGAGGAACTGCAGGGACTGGTCTTCGTCGACGCTCTTACCGGACTGGCCAACCGCCGGGCGCTCGACGAGCGCCTCCTGCGCGAATGGCATCGGCCGGGACAGCGCGAGCCCATCGGTCTCCTGATGATCGACGTGGACTACTTCAAGGAATACAACGACCGCTACGGTCATCTCGCCGGCGACGATTGCCTGCGCGCGCTCGCCGAGACACTGACCGCACGTGGCCTGCGCCCCAGCGACTTCATCGCACGCTTCGGCGGTGAGGAGTTCGCCGTGGTCGCCCCGGGCACACGGCTCGAGGAAGCGCTGGCCCTCGCCGATGATCTGCGCGCGCACGTCGAGGCCCAGGCGATCATCCACCCGATGAGCCCGTTCGGCGTGTTGACGATCACGATCGGCGTCGCGGCGTCGCAGCCATCGGCCAACAGCGGCCCGCTGGACCTGCTCAACGCCGCCGACCGTGCGCTGTACCGCGCCAAGCATGCCGGTCGCAATCGTGCCGGCGGGCCGGTCGAACCACGTAACGAAAGCTCGCGGGCCTGATCGCGTCATTGCTTTAACCCCGTTTGCCTTGCTTCCGCGTTTCACCGTCATGTCCCCCACGAGGTCGTGCACGATGAATACGCTACGCATCACTCTGCCCCTGCTGTTGGCCGGCCTGGTCGCCGCCGCCGGCAGCGCCGCGTCGTCCGGACAAACGGCGGCGCCACGCTCACGCGCATCCCTGCCCGAGCCGGTCGACACGGGCAATGACTGCTCCGCCCAGGCGTTTCCGCCGCGCTTCCGACATGGTGGGCCCATGAACGGGGCATACGCCGCGGCACCCGTCGCGGTGCCCGCGCCACCGCCTGCACCGCCTGCACCGCCTGCTCCGCCGGCACCTTCACCGGAGGCCGGGGCGCAACTATCGGCGGCACCGATCGCCTCGCTGGAGGCCGCCAGGGCGTCGCCCTCGCAAGGTGTGATGGCCGCGGGAACGATCGACCGCGACCATTACGCACACCGCGACGCCAACCCCGTGCATCTCGCCGCCGCCGATCCCGTGTCCACCTTCAGCATCGATGTCGATACCGGCTCGTACACGAACGTGCGGCACATGCTGAAGGAAGGGCGCCTGCCGCCTGCCGACGCCGTGCGTACCGAGGAATTCATCAACTACTTCGACTACGGCTACACGCCACCCACCACGCGTGCGCGTCCCTTCAGCGTCACCACCGAATTCGCACCGTCACCCTGGAACGCCGATCGTCAGTTGCTGCTTGTCGGTATTCAGGGCTACGCCGTGCCGGCCAGCGAGATTCCGGCGGCCAACCTCGTGTTCCTGGTCGACGTGTCGGGTTCGATGAGCGAGGAAGACAAGCTGCCGCTGTTGAAGGCCTCGCTGAAGCAGGTGGTGCCGAAGCTGCGCGCCCAGGACCGCATCTCGCTCGTGACCTACGCAGGCGCGACGTGCGTCGCCTTGCGGTCCACACCGGGCGACCAGCACGCGACCATCAACGCCGCGATCGATGCGCTCGGCGCGGGTGGGTCGACGAACGGTGCCGCGGGTATCGACCTTGCCTACGCGCAGGCGGCGAAGGGATTCATCAAGGGCGGCGTCAACCGTGTGATCCTCGCCACCGACGGCGATTTCAACGTCGGTACGGTGGGCGTGAAGGAGCTGAAGGATCGTATCGCCGAGAAGCGTAAAAGCGGTGTCGCGCTGACCACGCTGGGCTTCGGTGAAGGCAACTACAACGACGAAATGGCGGTGGAACTGGCCGATGCCGGCAACGGCAGCCATCACTACATCGACAGCCTCGAGGAGGGACGCCGCGTGCTGGTCGACGAGATGTCGGCGACGCTGCTTACCATCGCGAAGGACGTGAAGATCCAGGTCGAGTTCAACCCCGGTGTCGTCGCCGAGTACCGCCTCATTGGTTACGAGAAGCGTGTGCTGGCTCGCGAGGATTTCAACAACGACGCGGTCGATGCCGGCGAGATCGGTGCCGGTGCGAATGTCACGGCCCTTTACGAGATCACATTGAAGGGTGCGAAGGGTGCACGGATGGATCCGCTGCGTTACGGCGACACGCCGACGGCCTCGGCGGGGAACGAACTCGCCTTGCTGCGGATGCGCTACAAGTCGCCCGAAGGCGGTGCGAGTCGGTTGATCGAGCAGCCGCTTTTTCCGGTGGTGTCGGCGGCGCCGAGCGAGCGGATTCGATTCGCCGCCGCGGTGGCCGCGTTTGCCGAGAACCTGCGTGGCGGGAAGTATGCGGAAGGCTTCGATTATTCGAAGGTGACGGCGCTGGCGCGTGCGTCGCTGGGCGCGGACAAGGGCGGGTATCGCGCGGAAATGGCGCGGCTTGCCGAACTGGCCAGTGGGATGCAGACGGAGCCGGTGGCAATGCCGTAACCTTCCCGGCCATGGACGCTCCCCTGACCGACGATGGCGGACTGATGCTCGCCTGGACAGGTGGGGACGCGGCCGCGTTCAGGGAGCTGTACAGCCGGCACAAGGGCCCGCTGTACCGCTTCCTGCTGAAGACGGTCAAAGACCGCGCGCTGGCGGACGAGCTTTTTCAGGAAACCTGGAGCCGCGTCATCGTGGCGCGCGACCGCTACCGCCCCGACGCGAAATTCAGCACCTGGCTTTTGCAGATCGCGCACAACCTGGCGATCGACAGTTTCCGCCGCCAGCGACCACAGGCGGGCGAACGGGAAACCGAGGCGGTGTTCGCCGCGCAGGCCGCGCCCGAACGCGAGCAACCCGAACATGCCCTGTCCGATTTCGAACTGCGCCGGCGTATGCAGCGCGCGGTCGAAAGCCTGCCCGACGAGCAGCGCACGGCGTTCGTGCTGCGCATGGAGAATGAACTTTCCCTGGAGGAGATCGCCGCCATCACCGGTGTGGGACGCGAGACCGCCAAGTCGCGACTTCGCTACGCCATGGCCCGCATCCGCGAACTCGTAGCCGAATGACATGAATCCGAATACGCCCTCCCCCAGCGACGACGATCTGCCCGACGAGCAGGAGCTCAGGGCACTCTACGCGCGCCTGCCGAAAGTCGAACCCGACGCGTCGCTCGATGCGGCCGTCTTCGCCCAGGCGACACGTGCGACCCCGGTGCGGCGCCGGCCGCGGTGGCCCGTGGCGTCTGGCTCCGCCGCGGTGCTGTTGCTGGCTGTAGGTGTGGCCTGGCAGGTGCGCGACACGGCGCCCCTGACCGTGCGTCCCGAGGCCGTTCCTGCCGCGCCGTCGGCCGCGGCGCACACGGCCGAAGAAGCGAAGACTTCCGCCGTCCGGACGGACACGGGCGTCGACGGGACAACCGCCGAAGCGGCCAGGCCGTCGATGAAGGCGAGCACGGTCGCGCCGACGCCTCACCACACCGTTCGCAGTGCCCGCGTCGCCACCGAGGCGCCTGTCGTATCGTCCGCTCCCGTGGCGACACCCGCGCCGGCACTGGCCGAGGCTGACATGGCTCCGGTGCCCGCGCCGCCGCCTGCACCTCCTGCACCTCCTGCACCTCCTGCACCGCCCGCGCCGTCGGCTCTCGCGGAACCAGCGCCCGCCAGCGCATCCGGCGACAGCGATACCCATCGCGGCGCTGTCCCGTCGGAGGGCCTGATCACTCCGGACCCGAAGACCGATCTCCCGCCCGACGACCGCATCGGCGACATTCGCCGGCTGCTCAACCAGGGACAGCGCGACGAGGCAATCCGCCAGCTGCGCGACTTCCGACGCCGTTATCCTCACTACGACCTGCCCCAAGACCTCCGCGATCTGAATCCTTGAGCACACCGCTGGACACCCTCGCAGCCCCCTGGCAGCACGAAGAGGACATCAGGAAGAGCCGTTTCCTGGCCCAGGCGTCGCCGGTCTCCTCGCCCGCGGAAGCCCTCGCGTGGTTCGACGAGGCGGGCGACCCCGCCGCCACGCACAACTGCTGGGCCTACCGCATCGGCGACGCCTACCGCTTCAATGACGATGGCGAGCCCGGTGGCACCGCCGGCCGGCCGATCCTCGCGGCCATCGATGGCCAGGGTTGCGATCGCGTCGCCGTCCTGGTCACCCGTTGGTACGGCGGCATCAAACTGGGTGCGGGTGGCCTCGCCCGCGCTTATGGCGGCAGCGCCGCCGAATGCCTGCGCCTGGCACCCCGCACGCCCATCGTGCTGCGGGGGCAGCTGCTCCTGCACTGCGACTTCTCCGAACTCGCCCTGGTCGCCGCGCGTATCCGCGACATGGACGGCCTGATCGAGAGCGAGCGGTTCGTGGCCGACGGCGCCGATCTGGTGGTGAGCGCGCCACGCGACCGTCTCGACGCCATCGCGTCCCGCATCGTCGACGTATCCCGTGGCAAGATCCAGCCGCGACGCGCCGACGCAGGCGACGAGCGTTGAATACTGCACCGCCAGGCCCCATCCGTTGGCGAATGACTAAAGGAAGCCACCGCGCATGACCGTCGAACGCAGGGAGAAGTCACGCAAAATCGGTGCCTTGCGCAATCTGTGGCCCTTCATCAAGCCGCACAGGGGCTTGGCCATCGGGTGGCTGATCTTCCTCGCCATTTCCTCCGGTGCATCGCTGACCCTTCCCGTGGCCGTGCGGCACATCATCGACCGCGGTTTCCTCGCGGCCAATCTGTCCACCATCAACGGCACCTTCCTGGCGCTGTTCGGCGTGGCCATCGTGCTGGCCATCGCCACGGCCGCGCGTTACTACTGCATCGCCCTGCTGGGCGAGCGCTCGCTGGCCGAGCTGCGGACCTCCCTGTACAAGCATGTCATCCAGCTGGATGTGGGCTTCTTCGAAAGCACACGCGTGGGCGAGCTCACTTCCCGCCTCGGCACCGACACCGAGGTCGTCCAGACCCTGATCGGCTCGGGCATTTCCGTCGCGCTGCGCAGCGCCGTGATGCTCATCGGTGCCGCGGCGGCGATGGCCTGGACCAGCCCGCGGCTGGCGGGACTCACCGCGCTCGTGATTCCGGCCGTGATGCTCCCGATCCTGATCTTCGGCCGCCGGGTCCAGAAGCTGTCGCGCACCAGCCAGGACCGCATCGCCGACGCCGCCGCCGTCGCCAACGAAACGCTGAACGCGGCTCAGGCCGTGAAAGCCTATGCGCGGGAGCCGACGGAAAGCCGTCGATACGCGCATGCCATCTCGCTCGCACTGGCTACCGCGCGTCGTCGTATCGGTATGCGTTCACTGCTGACCGCCGCCGTGATCGTATTGATCTTCGGCGCCATCACGCTGGTGCTCTGGGCCGGCGCCCGTGACGTCATCGCGGGTACGCTGGAACCCGGCATTCTCAGCCAGTTCGTCCTCTACGCGATCTTCGCGGCGGGCTCGGTGGCGGGCCTCTCGGAAGTGTGGGGTGACGTGCTGCGCGCGGCCGGCGCCATGGAGCGCATCGGCGAGCTGTTCGCCGAGAAGGCGACTATCGCGACGCCCGACACTCCCGAATCGTTGCCGCGGCCGGTCAGGGGCGCCCTGCGCTTCGACCGGGTGCAGTTCCGCTACCCGTCGCGCCCCGATGTGGCTGCCCTGTCCGACTTCGACCTGGAGATCTCGCCCGGTGAAACGGTCGCGCTCGTCGGCCCTTCGGGAGCCGGCAAGAGCACGGTCTTCAGCCTGCTGCTGCGCTTCCACGATCCGGTCTCCGGCGCGGTTCGTGTCGACGGCGTCGACCTGCGTGCCCTCGCTCTTCCCGAGCTGCGCGGCGCGATTGCGCTGGTGCCGCAGGAAACCGTGATCTTCGGCGGCAGCGCCGCCGACAACATTCGCTTCGGCCGCGAGAATGCAACGGACGACGAGGTCCGTGAAGCCGCGCGTCTCGCGGAAGCCGATGGCTTCATCAGCGCCTTGCCGGAAGGCTATGAAGCGGCGCTGGGTGAGCGTGGTGTCCGCCTGTCCGGCGGCCAGAAACAGCGCATCGCGATCGCACGCGCGATCCTGCGCGACGCGCCGCTGTTGCTGCTCGACGAGGCGACCTCCGCGCTCGATGCGCAATCGGAGGCGGCGATACAGCACGCCCTGGAGCGACTGGAGAAGGGCCGGACCACCCTGGTGATCGCGCATCGGCTGGCGACCGTGCAGCGGGCGGACCGCATCGTGGTCATGGATGGTGGGCGGATCGTGGCGCAGGGAACGCATGAGTCGCTGCTGCGTGAGGGCGGGCTTTACGCCGAGCTGGCCAGGCTGCAGTTCGTGGCCTGAGGTCATCGGCGGAGACTTGGCTCTTGCCGTCATCCGCACACCGCGTTGACGCCCGTCTGCCTAACGTCGCCTCATGGATAGCGACCTTCTGCTACCCCGACCTGAAGGCCTTTACTGCCCGGCGGGGGACTTCTACATCGATCCGATGCAACCGGTACCGCGGGCCGTGGTGACGCACGCCCATGGCGATCATGCGAGATCGGGCAGCGGTCTCTATCATGTCGCCCGGGCCGGCGGCGGCCTCATGCGCGAGCGTCTGGGCGCCGCGTCGGACATCCGCGAGTTCGCCTATGGCGAGCGATTCACACTGGGTGAAACCGTGCTGTCGCTGCATCCCTCCGGGCACGTGCTCGGCGCGGCGCAAATCCGCATCGAAGGCCGAGGCCTCGTCGCGGTGGTTTCGGGTGACTACAAACGCGATCCCGATCCGACGTGCGTGCCTTTCGAGCCCGTGCCGTGCGACATCTTCGTCACCGAATCCACGTTCGGTCTGCCGATCTATCGCTGGCCACCCATGTCGGGCGTCGTCGAAGAGATCCTTGCATGGCTCGACGAATGCGCCGCGCGCGGCGTACCTGCCGTGCTGTTCTCTTACGCGTTGGGAAAAGCTCAGCGCATCCTTGCCGAACTGGCCACGCGCACCGACCGTACCGTGCATCTGCACGGCGCCATGGTCCGCCTCGTCGAGGCGTACCGCGAAGCCGGTGTCCACATGCTGCCCACGGTGCCGGTGAGCGATTCGGCGAAGGGGCGCGACTTCGCGGGCGAGCTGGTGATGGCGCCGCCGTCGGCCGCCGGCTCGCCATGGATGAAGCGGTTTTCCAAGGCGTCCACCGGCTTCGCCTCGGGCTGGATGCAGGTACGCGGCGCGCGGCGCCGACGCGGATACGACCGCGGCTTTATCGTCTCCGACCATGCCGACTGGTCGGGCCTGATCCGCAGTGTCGACGACTGCGGTGCGAAGCGCATCTATGTCACCCACGGCGATGGGGAGGCACTGATCCGCCATCTCCGCGAAACGGGTCACGATGCGCGACCGCTGCGGTCACTGGGTGGCGTCATGCCGGACGAACGCAGTAGTGAGGAAGGCGACTGATGCGCCGCTTCGCCCAGCTTTTCGAAGCGCTGGACCGCACCGCATCGACGTCGGCAAAGCGTGACGCCATGGCGGCTTACTTCGCGGTGGCGCCCGCTGAAGATGCGGCGTGGGCCGTCTATGTCCTCGGTGGCGGCAAGCTCAGACGCACCGCCAGCTCGACCGAGCTGCGCACCGCCCTCGCCGACGAAACGGGCTACGCCGACTGGCTCATCGACGACAGTTACCAGCACGTCGGCGACCTTGCCGAAACGATCGCGCTGATGTTGCCCGCGATCGACGACGAGGGCGAAGACACGCCACTGCACGTATGGATGGAAGCGCGCCTTCCCTCCATCGGCAAACTCGAACCGGGCGAGCGAATCGCCCTGCTCCGCGAATGGTGGCGATCCACGCCCAGGGAACAGATCTTCCTCGTCAACAAGCTCCTTACGGGCTCGCTTCGCGTCGGCGTGTCGCAGCGGCTGGTGGTACAGGCTCTGGCACAGTGGTCCGACCTTGCCACCGATCTCATCGCCCACCGTCTGAGCGGCACCTGGAAGCCGGGGGCGGAGGCCTTTCGCGCACTGGCCGGTCCGGAACGCGATGACGAACATGCGGGCGAACGTCCGTACCCGTTTTTCCTTGCCTCACCGCTGGAACAGGGTGTCGAGAACCTCGGCGACATCCACCAGTGGCTGGCGGAATGGAAATGGGACGGCATCCGCGCTCAGCTGATGCGTCGTGCCGATGGCGCACTTATCTGGTCCCGTGGCGAAGAACGCATGGATGGCCGCTTCCCGGAACTCGAGCAGGCCGCCGCCGACTTGCCTGACGGCTGCGTGATCGACGGCGAAATCCTGGCCTGGCTACCGGACGAGGCGCATCCCCTGCTCTTCGCCGCCTTGCAGAAGCGCATCGGCAAACTGAAGCCCGGCCCGAAGCTGCTGGCCGATACACCCGTGCGCCTCATGGCGTACGACGTGCTCGAACTCGGTGGGAAGGATCTGCGCGAACACCCGCTGGCCGAGCGCCGTGCACTTCTCACGAGCCTCCTGGAGGGACGGGGTCCGACGCTGACCGTGTCGCCCGCGGTGTCCGCGCCGGACTGGGCATCGCTCGCCGAGGTGCGCGCGGAGTCACGAGAACGCCGCACCGAAGGCCTGATGCTGAAACGCACCGACTCACCTTACCGCGTCGGACGCAAGCGCGGCGACTGGTGGAAGTGGAAGGTGGACCCGTACACCGTCGATGCCGTCCTGCTGTACGCGCAGCCGGGCCACGGTCGGCGCTCGGGCCTGTTCACCGATTACACGTTCGGCGTCTGGGACGGAGAGACGCTGGTACCTGTGGCCAAGGCGTATTCCGGCCTCGACGACAGCGAAATCGGCAAGCTGGACCGCTGGATACGCGCTCACACCATCGACCGCTTCGGCCCCGTGCGTTCGGTCGAGCCCACCCATGTCTTCGAACTCGCTTTCGAGGCGATCCAGGCCTCCGGCCGCCACAAAGCCGGCGTCGCGGTGCGTTTCCCACGCATCCTCCGCTGGCGTACCGACCTCGCGATACGCGATGCCGACAAACTCGACGACCTCCGCCGCCTGGCGTCGGGCTGAGGCTCGCCTCGTCGCCTGGTTCGCCGCGCAGGAGCGGCGACCGGCCCCGTTCCAGCGCGCCGCATGGCGCGCCTGGGCGGAGGGCCGCAGCGGGCTCGTGCATGCGCCCACCGGCACCGGCAAGACGCTGGCAGCGGCGGGTGGCCCCCTGATCGACGGATTGCTCCGGCCACGAACCGGTCTGCAGTTGTTGTGGATCACGCCACTGCGATCGCTGGCCACCGACACCACCCAGCACCTCACGGCAGCCGTCGAGGCGATGGAGTTGCCCTGGCGCGTACTTCGCCGCACCGGCGACAGTGGCAGCGCCGAGCGCGCCCGTCTGCGGCGTGGCGCCTGCGAGTTGCTGGTGACCACACCCGAGAGCCTGGCACTGTTGCTGAGCTATCCCGACGCGCGCGAACGCTTCGCCACGCTGCGCGGCATCGTCGTCGACGAATGGCATGAGTTGCTCGGCAACAAACGCGGCACCCTGCTCCAGCTCGGCCTGACCCGCCTGCGCCACTGGCTTCCCGAGCTGCGCACCTGGGGCCTCTCGGCCACGCTCGGCAATCTCGATGAAGCCCTGGGCGCGCTGGTCGGTAACGGCGAGAGTAACGGCGTCATGATCGGCGGCGGTGGCCGGAAGAAGACGTCGATCGAGACCGCGCTGCCCGAGGGCGGTGAACGGTTTCCCTGGGCAGGCCATCTCGGTTTGTCGCAGCTTCCGCGTGTACTCAAGGCGGTGCTCGACGCGCGCACGAGCCTCGTTTTCGCCAATACCCGCTCTCAGGCCGAGCTCTGGCACGAGGCGCTCGCCTCCGTCTGGCCGGAAGCCCCCGAGACGCTGGCCCTCCATCACGGCTCGATCGATCCGAAGCTGCGTCTGGCCACCGAAGAGAAACTGCGCATCGGCGCGCTGCGCTGTGTCGTCGCCACCTCCAGCCTCGACCTCGGCGTGGATTTTTCCAGCGTCGAGCGCGTCATCCAGATCGGCAGCCCGAAGAGCGTCGCGCGGTTGTTGCAACGTGCCGGTCGCAGTGGCCACCGTCCCGGCGTGCCGTCGAAGATCCTCTGCGTCCCCACCCATCTGCTTGAACTGGCTGAAATCGCCGCGGCACGACGCGCGCTCGCCGAGGGGCACCTCGAACCGCGTCACCCGATGCGCGGTTGCCTCGACGTGCTCGCGCAGCATCTGCTGACGATGGCACTCGGCGGCGGATTCACGGCGGACGAGGCGTATGCGGAAATCACCTCATCGCTGGCGTATGCCTCCCTGCCGCGCGAACGCTTCGACGCCGTGCTTGCTTACCTGCGCACCGGCGGCTCGGCACTCGCAAGCTATCCCGAATACCAGAAGCTCGCGACAACCGACGGTCGCTTTCACGTGGAGAGCGGCCGCATCGCACGCATGCACCGCCTGTCGATCGGCACGATCACCTCCGACGGCAGCCTCGCCGTGCGCTACATGAAAGGCGCGCGGCTTGGCACGGTGGAGGAAAGTTTTCTGTCGCGACTGCGTCCCGGCGACCGCTTCCTGTTTGCCGGACGCCACCTCGAGCTGGTTCGCGTCCGCGACATGACGGCCTACGTACGTGCCGCACCGAACCGTCGCGGCGGCGTTCCCCGCTGGATGGGTGGACGGCTGCCGCTATCGGGCGAGCTTTCGGACGAACTGCGACGCACCCTGGCGGGGCAAGGCCGGGAAGCCGAAATGCGCGCGCTGATTCCCCTGCTCTCGATCCAGCGCCAGCATTCGAGCGTGCCCGACCTTCATGAGACGCTCTGCGAAAGCACGCGTACGCGCGAAGGCGACTATCTGTTCGTGTATCCGTTCGCAGGGCGCCTCGCGCATGAAGGCCTCGCGGCGGTGATCGCACTCAGGCTCGCGCGCATCCAGCCCGGCGATTATGGCTACGCCGTCAATGACTACGGGCTCACGATCACCGCCGCGCGCATGCCTGCCATCGATGCGGAAATGATGCGCATGCTGCTGCATCCGGCGGGACTTCGCGACGACATTCGCTCGAGCGTCAATCTTTCCGAACTGGCGAAACGGCAGTTCCGCGAGATCGCACGCGTGGCGGGCCTGGTGTTCAACGGTTACCCGGCGCACAACAAGACGATGCGTCAGCTACAGGCTTCCAGTGGACTGCTTTACGACGTGCTCCGTCGCCACGATCCGGAGCACCCGCTGCTCTGGCAGGCGGAGCGCGAGGTGCTGGACCAGCAGCTCGACTACACGCGTCTGCGCCACTGCCTCGTCCGCGTCGCGCGGTCACGCCTGCTGTGGAACGAACCGAAGCGGCTCACGCCGCTGGCCTTTCCGCTGTGGGTCGAGCGGCTTCGTGGAGGCATCGCGGCGGACGACTGGAAAAGCCGGGTGGAACGCATGCTGGCGACGCTCGAAGCGGGAGCCGACCGATGACGACGCACGAGATCGAGGTTGCCGGTGAACGCCTCACCCTGCACAGCGAACGCGCCACCTACTGGCACGCGCAACGCATGCTGCTCGTGTCGGACGTACATTTCGGTAAGGGCGCCGTGTTCCGTCGCGCCGGCATCGCCGTACCCAGCGGCGACACGGCCGACGATCTGGCACGACTCGACGCCCTGATCGCCGCGTTCGCTCCCGCGACCATCGTGGTGCTCGGCGATCTGGTGCATGGCGCGGCCACGGAGCGCAGTGTCTGGGTGGAACGTGTGCGTCGGTGGCGACAGGCGCACGCGGATATCGCCATCATTCTGGTCGCCGGCAATCACGACCGTCACTTCGACGTGCGTCTGCTCGGTATCGACGTACGACCGGACCGGCTGCTGGTCCCACCGTTCGTGCTCGCGCATCATCCGGAGCCGCACGTCGATGGCTATACGCTATCGGGACACGTGCACCCGGGCGTCGTCGTCCGCGACGGCTGGCGTAAACATCGCCTGCCCGCCTTCGTCTTCGATCGCGAGGTGGCCATGCTCCCCGCCTTCGGTACGTTGACCGGCCTGCACGAAACGCCGGCAAAACCCGGTCGGCGCATCATCGCGGTGACCCCTGCCGGATTGTTACCTGTCATAGTGTAGATGGCATACTCCGCGGACATCCCGACACGGAGTGATACGCATGAAGCGTTTTATCGTTGGTGTGACGTCCCTTGCCATCACGGGACTGGCGTTGGCCGCTGGCCCGGGCGCGGTACGCAAACAGGTCGAGGCCAGCATGCTGCTCACCGGCACGATCGTCGTCGCGCCCGATGGAAGCGTGAAATCTTACGAGCTGGATAAGGCGGAAAAAATTCCCGCCAATATCACCGCTCTCGTGAGCAACGCGACGCAGCAATGGCACTTCGATCCGGTCATGCGTGACGGTCAGGCGGTCACGGCGAAAGCCCGCATGTCGCTGCGCGTCGTCGCAAAACATGAAACGCCCGATAGCGGCGATTACACGGCGCGCATCTCGGGCGCCACCTTCGGTGACTACGACGCCGCGTCGACGGACCAGATCACCTATATCGAACGCAATCCGCCCGTCTATCCACAGGTCGCAGCGCGCGGTCATGTGGGAGGAACGGTCTACGTCCTGCTGCGCATCGGGCGCGACGGCAAGGTGGTCGATGCCGAGGCGGAACAGGTCAACCTCAATATCGTTTCCAGCGACGCTGACATGAAGGCCTGGCGGAAAGTGCTGGCGAGCCCCTCCGTGACCGCCGCCAGACACTGGACGTTCCACATTCCGACCACCGGGCTGCATGCCAACGATCCCTATTACGTGACGCGCGTGCCCATCGTGTACCGAACCGAACGCACGAGCCCCGACGCCGAATACGCCACGTGGCAGGCCTATGTACCGGGCCCGAAAGATCGCGTCTCGTGGGCCGATGACGACCGCGCGGCCGGTGGCGGCACCGACGCCCTGCCCGACGGTCAGATCCAGCTCGTCGGTACGGGTCTGAAGCTGACGACGCCCGTGTCGAAGGGCTAGCGCGCGGGCTGGGTCGACGCTTCTCCCGCCATCAAGCCAGCGCGGCGACGATCGCGCGCACGGTCTCGACGTCCGTGCGCGTTTCACCCGCGCCCATGCCGAGTGGATCGACCGGCAGTTGCATGCCCGAAGGAAGCCGCCGCTTGGCTGAGGCGTGAAACTCCCGCGCACGCGTGGTCGCACGCAGTGCCGCGGCGTTGCCTGGCTCGACACCGGCGCCCGGCATGACGACGATACGGCCGCCTGCCTGGGCGACGAGCCTCGCCAGCGATGCCGCTCCGGCCACGGCACTCGGCATGCCCCCCGAGGTCAGTACCCGCTCGAAGCCAAGGTCGATCAGGACTTCCAGCGCCGCGCTGCGATCGGCCACCAGATCGAACGCACGATGGAAGGTCACACCCATCGTTCCCGCGGCGCGGATAAACATCCCACACGCCTCGGTGTCGATCTCGCCGTCGGCGGTCAGCGCGCCGACGACGACGCCATCGCAACCCAGATCGCGACAGTGCTCGATGTCGTCGAGCATCGCTTCGATCTCGACGTTCTCATAAAGAAAGTCGCCCCCGCGAGGACGAATGAGGACATACAGCGGAATCGTCAGGCCTTCGCGAGCGAGGGTGATCGTCCCGTGCGAGGGTGTGACTCCACCCTCGTCGAGGCTGGCGCACAGTTCGACACGACCTGCCCCGCCTTCCTGCGCGGCGAACGCCGAGGCCACGGAGTTGGCCGCGACTTCCAGCAAGGCCATGATCAGTAGGTGCTCTTGCCGGGAATCAGCGCATCCTGCTTTGTCGCGTCGCACACGGCGTACGAAAAACCTTTCTGGATCGACCACGCACCGACATTGCCCTTCTTGTCCAGGGCAAGAAAGCCGACCTGGAGATCTTTCGCTTCCGGCTTGCGCCTGAGGATACGTTCGACCGCTTCGCGGCAGGCATCCTCCGGCGAACGTCCCTGCCGCATCAACTCGACGACGAGGAAGCTGCCGACATTGCGAATCACTTCCTCACCGACGCCGGTCGATGTGGCGCCGCCGACCTCGTTGTCGACATAGAGTCCCGCGCCGATGATCGGGCTGTCGCCGACACGACCGTGGAGTTTCCAGGCCATGCCGCTCGTGGTGCACGCACCGGACAGGTTGCCCTTCGCGTCGATGGCGAGCATGCCGATCGTGTCATGGTTGCTCGCGTCGCCCGGTGTACCACCCGGACCGGCGTTGTAGCTCCTGACTTCGCTGTTGGCGACCGGCTTGTATTTCGCGGATTTGAGCCACTCGTGCCAGGCCTTGTCCGATTCCGGGGTCAGCAGCTCCTCGCGCGGAAAACCCTGCTCGAGGGCGAACTGCAACGCGCCGTCGCCGACCAGCAACACGTGCGGCGTCCGCTCCATGACCCGTCGCGCGACCGATATCGGGTGCGCAATGTGCTCGATGGCCGCGACCGCGCCACAGTTACCCTTCTCGTCCATGATGCTGGCATCGAGCGTGACCTTACCATCGCGATCCGGGTAACCGGCACGACCGACGCTGTGGTTGCGCATATCGGCTTCGGGCACGCGTGCCCCCGCCTCCACCGCATCCAGCGCCCGGCCACCACCGGCCAGCACCTTCCACGCCGCCTGATTGGCAGCCACGCCGAAGTCCCAGGTGGAACACACGCGAGGCAGCACGCCGCCGCCCTTCACCGACGGCGCTTTGGCGTCCGCCGCCAACCCCCTGGCGGTCAACGCCACACCGGAGGCGACCGTCGCCCCCTGGAGAAATCGCCTGCGATCCATGAAACCCCTCAGTCTTCAGCCACGCGTTTTTCGCGCCTCGTCCGATGTTCGCATGGGGCGACGGCATCCTGCCAGCCAGCCGGTTGCGGCTGCGGGCCGCAGAGACCGTCGCGGTATTCCGCCGTGGCCAACCGCCGCCAGGCGGCGTGCCGCGACAGGGTCGCGCCGAGCACACTCATCGCCGCCAGCATGACGAGGACGAAGACGAGTATCGAACCGCGGCAGGCGCTCATCGCCTGGCCACCACGCGAGAGAAGCGCGTCCCATCGGCGAACCGGATCGATACCTCGAGCAGCCGCGCCGCGTTCCCATGCCACTGCAGGAAGCGAACGCGTCGCACCCGACCGCTCTCATCGGGTACGTCCGCGAGCACATCGAGACCGACGATGTCATCGACCAACGCATCGCAGGCTTCGACACACCGTCGCAGGCCTTTGCCGACGAGCCAGTCGGCCGCATCGGTGTGCACGACGTAGGAACGGTAAGGTCTGCCCGCCGGAATGAGCGGGCAATCGCGCGCATCGGTACAGACGCCCCACGCCTTCGATTCGGCAAGGTCGTCCGCGAGGATGGCCAATGCCTGGCGAGCCGCATCGCTCCGCTCCATCGAGCGAAGATGCCGACGCGACGCCAGACCGGCCGATCCGAGTGAGACCGCCACCACACCCGCGACGATACCGGCGACCGCCATAGAGCAGAGAAGCTCCACGAGACTGGAACCACGATGCTTCATGGCTGAAACGACATCGCGACCAGAGGACGGCCGTCCCATGAGATGCGCACGACGCACACCGATCGATCCATGCAATGCAGCGTGTGCCGCGCAGCCGGGCCCAGTTGCTCGTGCAACGTCCGGTCGAACCGGTCCAGATCGTCCATGGCAAGTTCCGCCGGCGCACAGCCGTTCCCGCAGCCAGGCGAGCGACGAGCCGTTACGCCGTGGTAGTGGCCTGACCCCACTCCGGCGGGGTTCGAATGCATGCGCTCGCGAAAGTCGGCAATCGCCGACACCGCCGCCATGAGTCGTGATGCCTTCGCGTCAGCTTCGATGGAGGTGCTGAACCACGTGCCTGTCGCCGCACTGCCGATGGCGAACACGGCCAACGCAACGAGCGATTCGATGAGCGATGCACCACGGCAGGAATCTTTCATGCCGATAGATTGCGACCACTATCGCCGCGTCGATGCGCGCTTCCACAATCCGCTGGAGTCAGTCGTCTCCCATACGTCGCACGCGATGTGCCCGCGCTGTCGTGCATGCGCGATGCCTTCGCGCGGAAGGTGCACGCCTTTGGGCCTCGGGGAGCGGCTCTGCCGCTCCGTAAAGCCCACTGACCCGTCGAAAAAAACCCCGCGCCAGGGCGCGGGGTTTTCAAGACACCAGACCGTGACAATCAAGCCGCGATTTCGACGCCCGAAGCCTGCGCGCCCTTCGGGCCCGTGGTGACTTCGAATTTCACGCGCTGGCCTTCCTGCAGGCTGCGAAAGCCCTTGGAGTTGATAGCGGAGAAGTGGACGAATACGTCCTCCCCACCGTCCTCGGGCGCGATGAAACCGAAACCCTTGGCGTCGTTAAACCACTTGACGGTACCGAAACGCATTGCGGAGACCTCATACATGGAATTGGAAGCGCCCGGATATGGCGAGGCGTTCCCCATGGATCCCCTGATGCCTGCCCCCGCGGCGGTGGCAAGTATCATCAAGTTTCGGCGCAAAGCGCAACTGGGATTTTTTCGGGGTCAGGCCTCCGACAGCAACCGGCCGAGGATCGGCGCCACGTTGGCCGTGGCCGCCGCGAGGTGGGCGAAGATCTCCTCGATGCTGATTTCCGCCTCATCACCGGCCCCGGCCGCGAAGTTGGCCACCAGCGCCAGACAGGCGAATTCGAGATCGAGCTCGCGTGCCAGGGCCGCCTCAGGCATACCCGTCATACCGACCAGATCGCAGCCGTCACGCTTCATACGGGCGATTTCGGCACGCGTTTCCAGACGCGGCCCCTGGGTCACCCCGTGGCAGCCACCGTCGATGATCGCCAGGCCCTCGGCACGCGCCGCCGACAGGATCGCCTGGCGCAGGCTCTCCGTATAAGGCGCGCTGAAGTCGATATGGCGGACTTCGGCTCCGTCCACATCATTGAAACTGGTGTACCGACCGTGCGTGTAGTCGATGATCTGATCGGGCACGACCAGCGCACGCGGGCCCATGTCGTCGCGGATGCCGCCGACCGCATTCACCGCGACCACCCGGCGAGCGCCCAGCGCATGCAGTGCCCAGAGATTGGCGCGGTAATTCACCCGGTGCGGCGGCACCGTGTGGCTTTCGCCATGCCGTGCAAGGAAGGCCAGACGCTTCCCGCGGAAATCGCCGGTAACGACATCGCCGGAGGCGGGCCCGAAGGGCGTCTCCACGCTGTGACGCTGCGTGTTCTCGAGGCCTTCGAACTGGTACAGGCCGCTGCCGCCGATGACGGCGAGATCGATGGTCATCGGGTCAGTCCTTCAACGCGTGGATGGCCGGCAGGTTGCGGGCCTGCTCGTGATAATCCATGCCGTAACCAAAGACGTAACGGTCCGGCAGGTCGACACCGTTGAAGTCGGCTTCGATCCCGTGTGCGCGACGGTCGTGCTGTTTGGTGCAGAGCACGGCGAGCAGGACCTTCTTCGCGCCCATCGCGAGGCAGGCGTCGCGGACCGCCTTGAGGGTATGGCCTTCGTCGAGGATATCGTCGACGAGGACCACCGTGCGGTCACGCAGCGGGACTTCCGGACGGCGCAGCCAGTGCAGATCGCTGCCGCTGGTCTCGCCGCGATAGCGGGTGGCATGCACGTAGTCGAATTCGAGGTCGGTGCGGATCGCCAGGGCGAGCTGGCCGGCGAACACCAGCGCGCCGTGCATCACGGTGAGGAAGACCGGCACTTCACCGTCGAGAGCGGTATCGATCTCGCGGCCCAGGCGGGCGATTTCAGTGTCGAGCTGTTCGCGTGTGAACAGGATATCGGAGTGCGCGAGCGCGTACTCGAGCGAAGCTTGGGCGGTCATGGTGGAATCAGGGCTCCAGGGCGGTCACGCGCGCGATGAATCGTTCGCGCTGGGGATTGTCGACGAGGCCTTCCCAGGTCGAGCCGATCGCACCGCGCAGCGGAGCGATACGCTCGACCGGCGACGGACGGCGGCCCTTGACCGCCGCGATCGCCTCGGGAACGACGTCGGGAAAACAGGCGAGCACGAGATCGCAGCCCGCATCGAGGTTGGCGCTGACGCGCGCGGCGACACCGCCGACGCTGCCGGCCGCGGCCATGCTGATGTCGTCGCCGATCACGCAACCGCGGAAGCCGAGCTCGCCGCGCAGGATCTCGTCGATCCACACATGCGAGTAGCCGGCCGGCTGGTCGTCCACGGCCGTATAAACGACATGCGCGGCCATGACGGCCTCGGCACGTGCCTCGATGCCCGCGACGAAGGGCAGCAGGTCGGTGCTGAGGATCTCGTGCTTGCTGCGCGGATCGATCGCGGACGACAGGTGCGTGTCTTCCCTGACCGAGCCATGTCCGGGGAAATGCTTGAGTACGGCGGCCATGCCGCCGAGGTGCATGCCTCGCACGTAGGCCTGAACAAGATCGGCCGCAACGACGGGGTCGGCATGCAGGGCGCGATTGCCGATAGCCGCGCTGCCGCGATCGAGATCGGCAACCGGTGCGAAGCTGAAATCCACGCCGATGGCGCGCATTTCGCTGGCCATGATCCAGGCGTGTTCTTCCGCACGATCGATCGCCGCACCCGGATCGGTGTCGTACAACCGGCCGATCGCGGCCAGCGGCGGCAGACGTGTGAAGCCCTCACGGAACCGCTGAACGCGGCCGCCCTCCTGATCCACGCAGACCAGGACGTCCTCACCCGCCACATCACGAATGCTCTCGATGAGCGCGCTGACCTGCTCCCGCGATACGAAGTTGCGTGAGAAGAGAATGACCCCGGACACGCCGGGCGCCGTGAGCAAGGCATGCTCGTGCGCCTCGAGCTGCGTGCCGGCCAGGCCGACGATCAACATGCTGCGTCCTCCTTCCCTTCCCGTTCCGCGGCCGACCATGCCTTGAAAGGATGGTCGATCAGGTTGACGTTGTAATAGCGGACCGCGTGGCTGACCTCGGCACCCAGCCAGTCGGGTGTCGGGTAAGCGGCGTCCGCCGATGGCAGTTCCACCTCGGCGACGATCAGCCCGGCGTTATCGCCCAGGAATTCGTCGATCTCGAAGTGTGCGCCTTCGAGCATGACATGGTGACGAATCTTTTCCACCCGCCCGTCGGCAAGGTCGTCCAGCATCTGGCGGGCATCGGCGAGGGGCACGGCGTACTCGTATTCCTGACGCTCGATGCCGAGCGTGGCCGACTTGATGTTGAGCCACGCCTGCTCGCCGGACACCCGAAGCCGGACCGAAGATTTCGCTTCGCCCGAGGCCACGGCGGCACCGCTGACCAGATAACCCTGCGCCATGCGCTCACTGCGCTCGACCAGCGGGCGCCAGCCGTCGCCGGCGAGGAGGAATTTGCGTTCGATCTCGATACCCATGGGTCTCCGGTACTCAGCGGCGCTCGAACAGCGCGATGGATTCGACGTGCGCCGTGTGCGGGAACATGTCCATCACGCCCGCCGACACGAGGCGGAAGCCCTTGCCGACGAGAATGCCCGCGTCACGCGCCAGCGAGGCCGGGTGACACGACACGTAGACCACGCGGTCGGTGCCCTTGCGTGGGAGGTACTCGAGCACCTTGTCCGCGCCGGCACGCGGCGGGTCCAGCAATAGCTTGTCCCAGCGCTGGGTGGCCCACGGCTCGTTGCGCTGGTCGTCGAACAGATTGCCGACACGGAACGATGCGTTGGAAAGGCCGTTGCGCGCGGCGTTGGCGGCGGCGCGCTCGACCAGCCCATGCTCCCCTTCCACGCCGACCACCTCGCCCGCATGGCGCGCGATGGGCAAGGTGAAGTTGCCGAGGCCGCAGAACAGGTCCAGCACACGGTCCGTGGGTCTGAGGTCCAGCAGCTCCAGCGAGCGCGCGAGCATGCGCTGGTTCATCCCCGCGTTGACCTGGACGAAATCCAGCGGCTGGAACTCCAGCTCGACGTCGTCGGCCGGCACCGCGAACGCGAGCCGCGGCGACTCCGGCCAGATCGGATGGACGCTGCTGTGATTGCCGGGCTGAAGATAAATCGCGAAGCCATGCGCCTTGCCGAAGGCGATGAGCGCATCGCGGTCCGCGTCGCTCAACGCCGACATGTGCCGGAACACCAGAGCGATCATGTCGTCGCCCGCGGCGAACTCGATCTGCGGGATGTCCCGGGCCGCAGCCAGACCGCCGACCAGCTCGGCGAGCAACCCGACCTTCGGCCCCAGGGCAGGATGAAGCACCTCGCAGTGCTCGATCTCAGCGACGAAGCGCGGATTGGCCTCATCGCGGAAGCCGACCAGCACGCGCTCCTTCTTGGCCACGTAACGCACCGAGAACCGCCCCTTGCGGCGGTAGCCCCATGGCTGGTCCGTCAACGGGGGCAGCCACGACCCGGGCGTGACCTTGCCGATACGTTCGAAGTTGTCGGCCAGCACCTGCTGCTTCGCGGCGATCTGCGCGGCGGAATCCATATGCTGCAATGAGCAGCCGCTGCACTGACTGAAGTGCCGGCACTTCGGCTCGACGCGATCGGGCGAGGCATCGAGCACGCTGACGATTTCGGCGTCGTCGTAATGACGATGACGCTTGTAGTACTTGAGCAGCACCCGCTCGCCCGGCAGCGCGCCGGAGACAAAGGTGGCCTTGCCGTCGATGCGGGCGACGCCCCGGCCGTCGTGGCCGAGGCCGGTGATGGTGGCTTCGAATTCGGTCATGCGCTCAAAACGTAAAGCCCGGACGACGACGGTCCGGGCTGGCTGGGAGGAAGCCCGCGCCTGCGCGGCGGGCGGCCCTGGCGGAAGCCTACTTGCGCTTCCAGGCGCCGGAGGCGTCCCGATAATACCAGCCCGGCGGCGCGCGCTGGACCCAGCCATCGGCGAACGCCTTGCGGATCTGCGGCTCCCACTCCGGATGACCGTTGGCGCGGGCCACCGCGGCATACAGCGCATCGCGGTCGTTGTTTTCCTGGCCGACGATGCCATTGGCCTGCGAACGCTGATCCAGCGGCAACGCACCGGCGTCGCGCACGGCGACCAGGCCGTCGGATGTGAAGCCGACCGCGCCGCTGTCGAACAGGCCTTTGAGCTGACCGCTGAAACGACTGGTCATGCGTTGACGGATGGCATCGGTCTCCGGCGTGCGCACCTGGATATCCGGCGATTCCGCCGCCTGGGCCGCCGGGATGACCAGATCGAGCAGCGACGCGGACGGCTGCTTACCGGGCACCGGCTTCGGCTTGTCCGATTCGCCAGACGGCTTGGCGACGCCGCTGTCGTCGAGGACCGTGCCGATGAACTGATCGGCCGCCTTCTGGGCGGCGGCCTCGGGGAAGTAGACATTGATGGTGACGCAGCCGACGAGGGCCACGGCGGCCGCCAGCATCACGACGATCAAAGGCTTGCGCATCGTTCCTTTCCTCCGTTTCCTAATGAATGGTCGGGCCGTCGCCCTGCGTGGCGGCTTCGAGACGACGGACCAGCGTCGGCCAGTCGACCTCGCGCTGATGCCCGACGACCGTCAGCCGCGGCAATCCGCTGCCTTCGACGATAGTGTAGCCATCCTTCGCCGCGCCCAGCCCGCCCATGGAGCAAAGGTCGCCCTTGAGCGTGCAGGACAGGCCGATACGTTTGTAGCCGAAGGTCTTGAAGATCTTCAGCACCGTGCCCTGAAGGCCGCCGGCGATACCGCCGCCACCGACCGAGGTGAGGTTGTTCACCGCTTTCTGGCTGATCCGGCCACCGCTGTCCGCCAGCAGGTGGGCCTTGAACGCCGCAGGCTTCCAGCCGACCAGACGCAGGTCGTCGATCCCGCCGTCGAGGCGACCGGTGATGCTGCCGAAGTCGAAGACGGAGGTCATCAGCGCGAGATCGAGCTTACGCAGCGAAATGTCACCCGTGAGTATCGGCGCCGCGCTGAAGGGCTGCGCTAGGCTCATCCCGGTGATGTCGACGAAGCCGTCGAAGACGTTGAGCGAGAGACCACCGGCCAGTTCGACACGATCGTCGACGTAACGCAGCGAGGGCACCGCACCGCCTACCGTACCCCTGAACTCGGGCCAGCCGAGCGCCCGACAGAACGCCGCCATGTCGACCTGAGTCAGTGCAAGCGAGGTCTGCAGCCGGTCGCCACGCGTCGCGGCCGGCTTCCAGGCGAGGCTCTGCACGCGCAACTGACCATCGAGTACCGGAATGGCGAACGGCTTCTGCAAGGCCAGCGTGCCGCCCGTACTGCGCAGGGTGGCGTCCGCGGCACCGTTGGGGATGCGCTGCACCTGAAGCGCCCGCCAGCCGAGTTTCGTCGCGGGACGATCGTCCGTCACGTTCCAGTCGATCGCTCCGTGCAGGCCCTGCACGCCGAATTGGCCATCGCCGCGGGCAAGGTCGAGTCCCACGGTCTGCACGGCGAACGACTCGAGGCCCTTCGGTCCGAAGGCGAAATGGCCGGACGCGTCGCCGTCCGCGTCGAGCGACTCCACACCCATGCTGCGCAGCAGGCCTTTTCCGTAACGCGTGTAGGCGGCGGGAAACCGAGCGTTGAAGCGATCCAGCCGGAGGACGGAAAGATCGCCGGTAGCGGCGAAGTCCACCTCGCCCTCCAACTGCAACGCGTCCGGATCGGTCAGCCGCAGCTTCCGCACGGCGAGCGCGCCCTTCTGTGACCGCGCTGAAAGCGACAGTTGCACGGCGTGCCCCGGGAGATCCGCGTACAACGGTCCCAGCAGCAGAGCGCCGCCGCGCAACGCCGCATCGAGGTCGATCACGGTAGCGTCCGCCTGATTGTCCACGCCGAGGCGGCCGCTGCCGGACAGCTTTTCTCCCGCCAGCTTGCCTCCCGGGCTGTCGAAGCCGACGCCGTCGAGGGCGAACTGCCCCCCCGCCTGCAATCCGCCGTCGAGCACATCGAGCGCAAGATCCGCATTGACGCGGCCCGTGGTCGTACGTCCCGACCACACGTTCGAGAGAAGCCCCTGCAGCCAGCCGGCCGGCAGATTCTTGAGCGTTATCTGAGCATGGCTGGTCTGGTCCATCGGCAACGCGACCTGGGCCAGCGAGCTGTCCTGGCGGATCGATACCTCGAGCGTGTTCGCCGATTCATCGGCGGCCATGTGCACGGTCGCCCGCGTCCATGCGCCTCCCGGCGCGCCACGCAGGCGAAGGTCACCGTCGAAGTTCCATCGACCCAGTTCGTCGCGGTCGAGCCTGCCGGCAAGGTCCAGGCCGATCTTGCGCCAACCCATGGCGGCGATATCCGCCTTCTGGGCCGTCAGCGCGAGTGTCACGCCCGTGCCCCCGGAGACCGGCGCAATGTCGGCTTCCACGCCCGTCATGCTCAGGCCGGGCACCGCAACGCTGTCGGCGCCCACGGAAAGGCCCGCCCGCGCGCCGTCGGCCCAGGTCAGCGCGATCCAGGCGGCGAGAAAAAGGGCGAACGTGCGGGTTGATACCGGAAGCATGCTCCGCCATTCTGCCAAATCAAGATGAACAACACGGAACGTTGCATGGTCGAGTACGGCACGCCCCCTTCTTTTGCTTCCCCCGGACGCGCGATTCTCGTCGCCGACGACGACGCGCCGACCCGGCAGTTCCTGGATCTGGCGCTCCGTTCGCTGGGCTATCAGCCGACGCTGGCCGACGATGGAGAGCGCGCGGTTTCACTGGGTCGGACGCAGTCGTTCGCGGCCATGCTGCTGGATTGCCGCATGCCCGGGGGCGGCGCTCTGACCGTGCTTGCCGCGCTCCGTGGCGATGCGTCAGCCCTGTCGCGCGGCGCCGTGGCGCTGGCGACCAGCGCGGAGGTGCCTGCGGAGCTTCGCGACCGCCTGCTCGCCGCAGGCTTCGCCGGCGTCATCGAAAAGCCCTGCCAGATCACCTCGCTCAGGCATGCGCTCGCCGCGACCCTCGGCATCGACGAAGACCTGGGCGTACTCGACGACGAGCTGGGCCACGCGGCGAGCGGCGACGCGAGAACGCTTCTGGCGTTACGTCAGCTGCTGCGCGAGGAACTGACCGAACTCGATGCGGCCCTGGACGCACTTGCCGACCGCCCCACCGAATTGATCGAGCGCATGCACCGGCTGCGCTCCGCGTGTGGCTTTTGCGGAACGGCCCGACTCGGCGCTCAGGCCAAGGCGTTGCAAAATCATCTGCTGGAGACGCGGGCCGTTGTGCCGGCGGCGATCGACCGCTTCCGCATCGAGCTGAGAAAGGCCCTCGCCGCCCTTCCGCCGCGCCCCGCTTAGCGCAGCACGCGCCACGCTTTCAGCTCTCCCCCGCCGAGATGAAACGAGATGATCTGACGCATCATCCGGCGCAGCGAAGCGAGACCGGCCGTATCCGGAGCCTGATCGGCGGCCAGCGCGAGCAGATCGGCGCCACGAATGCCACGGGCGTCGCCCGCACGTCCGGGCAGGACGCCCGATTCGGGATCGTAGAAATAGGTCAGCAAGGGATCGAGCGGTTCCCCGTCGATCGCGTCGATGTCGAGCGGTAACGCATAGCCCAGCGCCTCAAGCATGTCGCGCTCGAACCGGCGCAGGGTCCACGCCAGCGGCTCGCCCACCGCCATGCGCCGCAAGGTGCGCTCGTAGTGATCAAAGAGGTCGGGATTGGGATCCTGACGGCCCGTGAGGCGGACCACGAGCTCATTGAGATAGAGGCCGGCCATGCCGGCGTCGCCGGTCAGGCGCTGCGCCACGCCCGAGGGCTCGGCGGTACGCAACGTCGCGAGTTCGCCCTTCATGATCAGGTCGAACGCGAGACGCTGGAAGGGCTCGAGCTGGGCCCTCTGGAGGCGCGCCCGCTCGTTACGCACGCCGCGCGCGACCACGCCGATACGGCCGTGGTCGCGGGTCAGGCACTCGACCAGCAGTGAGGTTTCCCGGTACGGCCGGGCGTGCAGAACGAACGCAGGTTGCTGCTCGACACGCATGGCGCGGGAGGCCCGTCGGGTTTATTCGTAGCCGAAACGCTTGAGCAGGTTTTCGTCGTCCGCCCAGCCCTCGCGCACCTTGACCCACAGTTTGAGGAACACCTTACGCTCGAACAGGTGCTCCATGCCCTTGCGTGCGGACGTGCCGATGGCCTTGAGCTGGGCGCCACCGTCACCGATGACAATGGCTTTCTGGCCGTCACGCTCGACCCAGATCACCGCATGGACCTCGGCGATCCCGTCGGGGCGGTCTTCGAAACGCTCGATCTCGACCGTGGTGGCGTACGGAAGCTCCTGGTCGAGACGCAGCATCAGCTGCTCACGGATCATCTCGGACGCCAGGAAGCGCTCACTGCGATCGGTGATCTCGTCTTCGCCGTACACCGCGGGCTGCTCCGGCAGACGCTTGAGGATGCCCTTCTCGAGGCCGTCCAGCCCCTTGGACTTCAGCGCGCTGACGTAATAGACGTCGTCGAACGGATGCTTCGCCATCAGATCGGCCACGAACGGCAGCATCGCCGTCTTGTCCTTCTGCAGGTCGACCTTGTTGATCGCCAGCAGCTTCGGCATGTCCTGCTGGGCAAGCGCGTCGTACATGGCGGCGTCTTCATCCGTCCAGCGACCGGCCTCGATCACCTGCACCGCGAGGTCCACTTCGGTGATCGCAGCGCGGGCGGCGCGGTTGATGCTGCGGTTCATCGCACGCTTCGCGCCACGATGGAGACCGGGCGTGTCGACGTAGAGAATCTGTCCCTCGGGCTTGGTCGAGATGCCGAGGATGCGGTGGCGGGTCGTCTGCGGACGATGGCTGACGATGCTCAGACGAACGCCGATGAGGGCGTTGAGGAGCGTGGACTTGCCGACGTTGGGTCGGCCCGACAGGGCCACATAGCCACAGCGGAAGTCGTCGTCGACGAGGGTGTCGTTCTCGGGGGTGTCGTTGTCGTTCATGTCTTTTTTTCCAGCAATCGGCGCAGCACCGCTTCCGCGGCATCCTGTTCGGCGGCCCGCCGGCTGCCACCGCGTCCCTCCACGCGGATCGGTTCCGGTTCGTCGATACAGCAGCTGACGTCGAAGATCTTGGCGTGGTCTTCGCCGGAGCTGTCGGTAAGTTCGTAAGTGGGCAGCGGCAAACCCCTGCCCTGCAGCCACTCCTGCAGGCGCGTTTTCGCGTCCTTGCTGGAGCGCTTGAGTTCTGCCACGCGGGGCGTGAAAAGCCTGCGCACGACCTGGCGGCAGGCATCGAAGCCGTCATCCATGTAGACAGCGGCGATCAGCGCCTCGAACGCGTCGGCAAGGATGGAGTCGCGACGGAAACCGCCACTCTTCAGCTCGCCCGGGCCGAGCTTGAGGACGTCGCCCAGTTCGAGTTCACGGGCGATGACGGCCAGGGCCTCGCCGTTCACGAGCTGGGCGCGCAGACGCGACAGCTCGCCCTCGCTGGCTTTCGGATGAACCTCGAAAAGCAGTTCCGCCACGATCGCGCCCAGCAGGGCGTCACCGAGGAACTCCATCCGCTCGTTGTTCGGCTTCCCGACGCTTCGGTGAGTGAGCGCCAGGGTGGCCAGGGTCGGGTTACGGAAGGAATGCGGAAACTGCACGAAGCCTCATTATTGCCCAACGGCACTCTTCAGCGGGACCGAATGGTCGAAATGCAACAGGAACGAGATGTTGTAAAGGAAAGGGATTTCCTTGTCGTAGTTCACGTTGAGCACGGCGCCGTTGTTGGCCCGGGTCACGGTCACGTCCTGCGGCTTGATCGTCGAATCGTCGACGTACTGGAAGCTCATCTTGAAAGCGAGCTGACGACGCGCCTGACCGACGTCCTCATTGCCGCCCTCGGTCGACATCTGGTTCATGGCCTTCACCACGCCCATGTACTCGATGTACGACGGAACGAGCTTCATCGCCATGAAGGCGAAAAAACCCAGTACCAGCAGAACGATGACGAAGCCGATAAGGGTAATACCCGACTGCCTGGATTTCATGCGTTGTTGTCCCCCCGTGAATACGCGCAGATTACCTTGTCCGCGGCCGTCCGCAACGCCCTCCCGCGTGACGGACGCCACTAATCCGGTCAATGGATGACCTTGCCCATCTTCGAGAAATCGAGGATGCCGTTGTCAAGACCGCGCCACGCCAGCCAGACGAAGAAGGCCTTGCCGACCAGGTTCTGTTCCGGCATGCAGCCCCACCAGCGGCTGTCGGTGCTGTTCATGCGGTTGTCGCCCATGACGATGTAGCAGCCCTTGGGTACTTCGGACGGCACCTTGTCGTTCGGGATGTCCATCGGCATGTTGTAAGCCGGGGTCAGCGCGATCGTGTGGTTGATGCTGCCCAGATGCTCGGTATACAGCTTGGAGCCGAAGGTCATCAGGAGGCGGTCTTCCGGACGGGTCATGCTGCCCTTGAACGGACCGATTTCATCGGCACCGACGCGTTCGCCATTGATGTAGAGCTCGCTGCCGCGGGTTTCGATACGGTCGCCAGGCAAGCCGATGACGCGCTTGATCCAGTTTTCGCCGGGGACCGGCTCGTGAGGATTGGCGCAGGTCACGTCGCCGCTGCGAATCGTATGGCCGCTTTCGTCCGTGCAGACGTAGCCCGGGAACCGGAACACCACGACATCGCCGCGGCGCGGTTCGCCGTTTTCGAGCAGCTTGTTGTTGAAGGCCGGCATGCGCAGGCCGTACGCGAACTTATTGACCAGGATGAAATCGCCGACGTCCAGCGTCGGCATCATCGAACCCGAGGGAATCCGGAAGGGCTCGGCGACGAACGAGCGCAGCAGCAGCACGACGAGGATGACCGGAAACAGCGAGCGCGCCCAGTCGACCGGCCACGGCTCGGGCTGCTCGGTACCCGACGCTTCGGTGCGGGCACGGCGCGACTTGGCCAGAAACAGCCAGTCGATCAGCCAGATGACGCCGAAAAGCACCGTAAGGCCGAGAAGAATCGCGGAAAAATCGAATGACGCCATGCCAACTCCGTAAGTCGTGTCGAGGGGCCCTGACGGCCCGTTCCGGCGCATCCGGCGCCGGCCTTCCATAAGTTCGAGGGGTTACGCCGTGCGGCGAGCTTACTTGTTGTCCTGCCTGAGCACGGCAAGGAAGGCTTCCTGGGGGATCTCCACGCTGCCGACCTGTTTCATGCGCTTCTTGCCTTCCTTCTGTTTCTCCAGGAGCTTCTTCTTACGCGAGACGTCGCCGCCGTAGCACTTGGCGAGAACGTTCTTGCGCAGTGCCTTCACCGTGGAGCGGGCAATAACCGCCGCGCCGATGGCGGCCTGGATAGCCACGTCGAACTGCTGGCGGGGAATGAGATCCTTCATCCGCTCGACAAGTTCCCGCCCGCGGCGGTCCGCGTGAGAACGATGAACGATCAGGCTGAGCGCGTCGACGCGATCGCCGTTGATGAGGACATCCACGCGAACGAACGGACCCGGATCGAAGCGCTCCAGGTGGTAGTCCATGGAAGCGTAGCCGCGGGACACGGACTTCAGGCGATCAAAGAAGTCGAGCACGACCTCGGCGAGCGGCAACTCGTAGGTCACCTGCACCTGGGTGGCCAGATATTGGATGGTGCGCTGTACGCCGCGCTTTTCCTCGCACAGCTTGATCACGTTCCCGACGTATTCGCCCGGGGTGAGGATGTTGGCGACGATGATCGGCTCACGGATCTCGACGATCTGCTGCGGCGGGGGCAGCTTCGCCGGGTTGTCCATGGCCAGCACGGTACCGTCGGTCTTGGCGACCTCGTACACGACGGTGGGCGCGGTGGTGATCAGGTTGAGGTCGTATTCGCGCTCGAGGCGCTCCTGCACGATCTCCATGTGGAGCATGCCGAGGAAGCCGCAGCGGAAGCCGAAGCCCATGGCCTCGGAGCTTTCCGGCTCGAAGAACATGGCGGCATCGTTGAGGCGCAGCTTGTCGAGCGCTTCGCGCAGTGCCGGATAGTCGTCGGCGGACACCGGGAACAGGCCGGCGAACACGCGCGGTTGCATGGTCTGGAAACCCGGCAGCGGTGCTTCGGCAGGCTTGCCGGCAAGCGTGAGCGTATCGCCGACCGGCGCGCCATGCACATCCTTGATGGACGCATTGATCCAGCCGACTTCGCCGGCGGAAAGCTTCTCGAGCTTTTTACGCTTCGGCGTGAACACGCCGACGTCGTCGACCAGGTGCGTGCGCCCCGTAGACATGACCAGGATCTTGTCGCCCGGCTTGATCTCGCCCTGCATGACGCGGACCAGCGAGACGACGCCGAGGTAGTTGTCGAACCAGGAGTCGATGATCAGCGCCTGGAGCTTGTCCGTATCGCCCGCCTTGGGCGCCGGAATGCGATGGATGATCGCCTCGAGCACTTCGATGACGTTCTGGCCGGTCTTGGCGCTGACGGCGATCGCGTCGCTGGCGTCGATACCGATGACGGCCTCGATCTCGGCCTTGGCCTTCTCCGGATCCGCCGTCGGCAGGTCGATCTTGTTGAGCACCGGAATGACTTCCAGGCCCTGCTCGATGGCCGTGTAGCAGTTGGCGACCGACTGTGCCTCGACGCCCTGGGCGGCATCCACCACCAGCAGCGCGCCCTCGCACGCCGACAACGAACGGCTGACTTCGTAGGAGAAGTCCACGTGGCCCGGGGTATCGATGAAATTCAGCTGGTAGGTCTTGCCGTCCCGCGCCTTGTACGGCAGCGAAACGGACTGGGCCTTGATCGTGATGCCACGCTCGCGCTCGATCGGGTTGTTGTCGAGGACCTGCGCTTCCATTTCGCGCTCGGACAAGCCGCCGCACAACTGGATGATGCGGTCGGCCAGCGTCGACTTGCCGTGGTCGATGTGGGCAATGATGGAGAAGTTGCGGATGAGTTCCATGGAGCGCCGTGGTCACGTTCACCATCGCTCGCGGCGCGAACGACGTGCAGCGGCCGTGAGGGCCGCTGCGAATCCGGCATTATCGCATGGAAGGCCACCCGCCGCCGACCGGCGAGTGGCCCACGGCCGCATCAGCGGTCGCTGGGGATGGTAACGCCGACAAACCGGGTGGCATCGTCGCGGCGAACGAGCAACATGGCGGTATCACCGGGCTTGATGTCCTTGCTCGCGTCACGGAAGGCCGCCGAGGAGCCCACCCGCTTCTGGTTGACCATCAGCACCACGTCGCCCGGCTGCAGACCGGCCCCCGCGGCGGCCCGGCCGGTCACCTTACTGACCACGACACCTTCGCCGGGCTTGAGCCCGAGCTCGGAGCGCGTGGACGCATCGATGTCCTGAACGGACAGACCCAGAGCCGCCGAGCTGCCCGACCCACCGCCGGCGGCCGCACCGGCTTCGGCCAGCGCGCTCTTGTCCCGGGGCAACTCACCGACCTTGACGTCGAGTGTCTGCTTCTTATGGTCACGGAGGATCTCGACCTTCGCCGTCGACCCCGGACGCGTGATGCCGACCAGCGGCGGGAGGTCGGGCGACTGAGTGATCGGCGTCCCGTTGAACGACAAGATGACGTCGCCCTGGCGGATGCCGGCCTTGTCGGCACCGCTCCCCGGCGTCACCTGGGCAACCAGCGCGCCGTTGGCATCCGGGAGGTCGAGGTTCTTCACGAACTGGTCGACCGGCTGCACGGTCACACCCAGCATGCCGCGCGATACGTAGCCCTTTTCCTTGATCTGCTGGACGACGTTCATGGCGACGTCGATGGGAATCGAGAACGACAGGCCCTGATAGCCGCCCGAGGTGGAGTAGATCTGCGAATTCACGCCGATCACCTGGCCCTGGAGGTTGAACAGCGGGCCGCCGGAATTGCCCCGGTTGATCGGCACGTCCGTCTGGATAAAGGACGTATAGGGCTGGTCGCCGCTGCCGAGGTTGCGCCCGACCGCGCTGATGATGCCGTGGGTGACCGTCGCGTCGAGCCCGAAGGGCGAGCCGATGGCCAGCGCCCACTGGCCGCGCCTGACGCTGCGCGAGTCGCCGATGGATACCGTCGGCAACGAGCTGCCGTCGATCTTGAGCAGCGCGATGTCGTACTGAGGGTCCTTGCCGACCACCCTGGCCGTAAACGTGCGTCGGTCCTGCAGCCGGATCTTGACCTCGTCGGCCTCGTCGACGACGTGGTCGTTGGTCAGTACATAACCATCGGCGGAAATGATGAATCCCGAACCCAGCGACGTCTGGTCGCGCGGCGGGGCCGGCATGCCCGGCATACCCGGCATACCGAAGAAGCGCCGGAGAAGCTCCTGCTGGTCGTCCTGCGCGGCGCCGTCCGCCGCCGCTCTGCCCTTCTTGTTCCCGCTGGTCTTCGCTTCGACGTGGACGACCGCCGGCGCGTTCTTTTCCACGATGCCCGTGAAGTCCGGCAGCGCCTGCGCCTGTGCGCCCGCACTTGCGACAACCAGTGCGCCAGTCATCAGGGCGCGCACATGCCAGAAAGCCATCAAAATTCTCCTTTTTTTAGCTACGGCTGCCCGTGCGGTATTCGCCGCACGGGGTTGGAATGATGGGGATGGGGATATGGCGCTGGGGAGCCTGTCGCCAACAGGGTTGGCTTCCACCGGGGCTGAACACCGGCAGCGGCTCCACCAGGGCCGGGCCTAGCGAGCCTGCGGGACGGCCACCGGCTGGACATAACGGCTACCGTCGGGACGGGTCAGCAACATGTAACCGTTGCCGTCCGGGCTCTCCGCAGCCCGGGCACGATGGATCTGGTAGGGCATCGAACGGGGAAGGTACGTGGCGCCGCCCTCGCTGGACCCGTCGAAGGCGGCCTTCTGCGTGAACTGCGAGGCGTTGTTACCCGTCAGCCACTGAGGCGCTACGGGAGCCGTCGCCGCCGACACGTCCGCCACTTCGTTGCCTTCCACCGCCGGGGCGTGCTGCGCGACGTCCGTCGCGGCCGAGTGCCGGCCGGCGGGCTGCGACAACATCAGCGCGGCCACGGCCACGCTCGCGGCAATCGCGCCACCGGCGGACCAGTGGAGCCAGCGGCGGCGCGGCGCGGCCGACACGACCACCGACTCCGCGTCGATAGCCGCCATGACCCGGCTGGCGAAGTCGGGCGACACCGACGGCCGGTCCTCACCGCGAAGACCGTCACGTCCCGCGTGATAACGCGACCAGACGTCCGCCAGACCGGCATCGGCCTCGATGCGGCGCAACAGGAAGCGGAGTTCCTCCCGTGACAGCTCTCCGTCCATACCGGCGGAAAGAATTTCCCGATTGGCTTCACTCATGGGCTGTGATCCTCGCGGTCGGACAACAACGGCCGCAGTTTTTCGTCGATGGCTTCGCGAGCCCTGAAAATACGCGAACGGACAGTCCCGATGGGACAGTCCATGGCGGCGGCAATTTCCTCGTAGCTCTTGCCGTCCACCTCGCGCAGGGTGATCGCGACCCGAAGTTCTTCAGGCAAGGCTTGGACAGTAGAAAATACCGTTTGTTCCACCTGCTCACGCATGAGTTCGCGCTCGGGGGTGGCGCTTTCGTGCATGCGCGTGGCGCCCGGCACGTAAACCGCATCCTCGATGTCGATGTCTCCCGTGGGCGGGCGGCGTCCCATGGCTACCAGGTGATTTTTCGCCGTATTCACGGCGATCTTGTACAGCCACGTATAAAACGCGCTTTCGCCACGGAAGGAGGCCAGGGCGCGCCACGCACGCACGAAAGCTTCCTGGGCGATGTCCTCGCACTCGGTCCGGTCATGCACGTAGCGCGAGATCAGCGCAATCACCTTGTGCTGGTATTTTCGGACAAGCAGGTCGAAGGCGCGGCGGTCTCCTTGCTGCACACGTTCAACAAGTGCTTGATCCAGTTCGTTTTCGCCCATCCGGGCCGTCTCCTTAACTCTTTCGGGGCCGTCGCGGGCGCAGCTGAGACAAGCTCAGGGAGGGCAAGTTCATTCGCCCTTCCCCTCCCGTCGCATCCGGAAAATATGCGGACCGCTGGCTGAACCACAAGTTTGGTCCTCGCCTTTTGCTTCCGTCAGGCGGGAACCGCGGCCCTTGCGTCATGGATGATGCGCTCCCGCTCGCCCAGCAGCTTTTCGAAGCTGATCACCGGCAGCGGGCGGCAGAACAGATAGCCCTGCAATTCATCGCAGCCGTTGGCGCGCAGGAATTGCAGATGCTGTTCGATCTCGACGCCCTCGGCCACGACACCCCGCTTCAGGCGATGTGCCATGTCGATCGTGGCGCGCACGATGGCCTCGTCGTCGGGATCGACACCGATGTTGCGCACGAAGCTCTGGTCGATCTTGATCCGGTCCGCCGGCAGGCGCCGCAAATAGTCGAGCGAGGCGGCGCCGGTACCGAAATCGTCGATGGCGATATGGCAGCCCATGGCATGCAGCGCATCGAGGGTCTCGACCAGATGCGGCACCGTCTTCACGCTGATGCTCTCGGTCACCTCGAGCTCCAGCAGGTGTGCGGGGAAGCCCGTATCGCGGAGGGCCGTGGCCACCACCTCGGCGAGGTTCGGCTGCATCAGCTGCACCGCGGACAGATTCACACCCAGACGCAGCTTGAGGCCGAACCGGTCCTCCCACGTCTTGGCCTGAGCGCACGCCGTTCGCAGGACCCATTCGCCGATCGGCACGATGAGGCCACTCGCCTCCGCCAGGGGAATGAAGAACGCCGGACTGATCATGCCCAGCTCGGGATGCTCCCAGCGGACGAGAGCCTCCATGCCGACGATGTCTTCGCTCGCCGCGGCCACCTGGGGCTGATAGAACACGCGAAGCTCGTTGTTACGGACGGCATGCCGAAGCCGCGATTTGAGCTCGGCGTTCTGCTGCTGCGAAGCATCCACGCTCGCCGCGTAAATCTGATAGTTGTTGCGGCCGAGGCTTTTCGCGCCGTACATGGCTTCATCGGCGTGACGCAGCAGCAACTCGCCTTCGGCGGCATCGTCGGGAAAAAACGAGATGCCGACCGACACGGTGACCTGCAGCTCCGAGCCGTCGTCCAGGGCGAGCGGCATCTCCATCGTCTGCACGACCTTTTCCGCGATGCGGAGCACGTCGTCGCGCTTGATGATGTGGCGCAGGATCATGGTGAACTCGTCGCCCGCGTACCGGGCCACGGTGTCGGACGCGCGGACGCTGGCACGCAGGCGGCGCGCGACGGCATTGAGCACCTGGTCGCCGACGGCATGACCGAGCGACTCGTTGATGCTCTTGAACCGGTCGAGGTCGACGAGCAACGTCGCGAACAGTTCACCCGTACGTTCCGCCTCACGGATGGTGGTCTCGAGGCGATCGTTGAACAGCAGACGGTTGGGCAATCCGGTCAGGGTGTCGATCAGGCCACGCACACGGCCCTGCTCCCGCGCCCGGCGCAATTCCAGCGCCGACGCGAAACGCGCCGTCGCGGCGCGCAGCGCCTGAGCCAGTACACGTCCATCACCGCCACTGCGACGACGCCCGGCAAGCATGGCACCCAGCACACTGCGTCGTTCATCCAGAAGGGGCAGCAGCGCGAACGAGGTGAGGCCGAGCGCCTCGATGAGCGGGTCACTCAGCGCGGCCCCTTCGCCCTCGACCAGACGCGAGAGCGACTCGCCGCCCAGACATACCCGCAACAGCGGCAGATCGCCGGCTTCCGGCCAGGTCGCGGGCGAGGGACCGTTCCAGATCCGGGCGAGAATCTCAGGGCCGGCGTCGCTTTCGGGCAAGGCCGACCAGATCGCCACGACGTCCAGTTCGAGCGCGTCGGCCAGCATTGCAGCTGCTTCATTCATGCCTTCGTCGTCACTGGGACAACCTTCGAGCACGGCGAGCAGCGACAGGGCCCGCGCCGCCATATCGGTGGCGCGCAGGTCCCGGAAGCCCACGGCGATGCGGTGTTCGCCATGATCCTTGCGGTGACGCACGTCGATCTCGCCGGTGATCTCGACACCGTCGCGGCGGCGCAACGTACATGCGATGGCGTCGCCGTCCGGAAGCGGCCATGTGGCGTCATGGGCGAGGTCGAAGAGCTCCGCGAGGGTCCGCCCCTGCACCGGTCCGTCGCCCGCGCAGAGACGCTCCATGGCTTCTCCGGTCTCGACGATGCAGCCGTCCGGCGTGGAAGCGATCACCCACGCGGCACCCGCATCGAAGGCGAAGCGGTAGTCGCGGATGGGCGTGGCCGGCACGGCCGACGCCGTCGTTCCCTGGGTGGCCTGACGCACTCGCTGGGCCAGTTCGGTGGGAATGGCGCCTTCGCGTAGCCAGTCGACACCCCCCTCGGGTGCGACGCCCGGCATATCGTCGACGACGTATACCGCAGGCAGTGAAGCGTATGCCGGGGATGCGCGCAGGATGCGAAGGCCCTGGGCGATATCGGCACTGTCATTTTCCCCGACCACGATCACGTGCAACGGCGGCGCGTCGGCCATCAGGGTTTCGAGCTGGGCGGCATCGCGCGCACTGAGCAGCACGAAATCGCCGTCGAGGTCGAGGGCATCGAAGATGGCGCGCCGCACATCGCGACGCGGAGTAAAGATGAGAACGCCAAGGGGCTCGGAAATGGTGGCCACGACGTCAGACGATCCAGCGGCCGTCGCGCAGGCGCGGCGCCGCCGTGCGGGAGCGCCAGTCGGCGTCGACCTGGACCACATCGTCTTCGAAAGTCGCCAGCAGGCTCGCGCTGGCCCCGATCAGGACCACGCGCCGCACATGGCCGGTGCTGGTCCGCGCCAGCTGCCGCAGCAACGCACCGTCCGTCGCACTGGGCACGCCCGGCGGCATGTCCAGCAGGTACACCCCGAAGTGCAGGCTCTGCAGGATGTAGCGAAGTGCGTCGCCCAGTCGGAGGCAACCGGGAACGCGCATCTGCGCGTCGCGAAGGCTGACCAGACCCTCGGCATTCCGCCACAGATAAACCGCCTGCCCCGACCGGCGTGCGACCAGTCGGAACTGGTCGACCAGCGAGGCCAGATCGGGCGCTTGCAAGGCGACCAACGGGCCCGGTGCCGCGAGGATCCGGTCGAAGACGTCCGTGGCTGCTAGGGCATCGGGTGGCATGAGGCATCGCTGGATGAAGAGACGTTCAGTATCGATCCAATACAGGGGAGTCCGCCAGTCACCGGCGTGAATTCGCCCACCATACGGGCGGGTATCTCGCATTCGGCCCGGCGGGAAGGTATGGTGATGCGCTCATTCGCCACCGCACGACGCCGCCATGTTCGAAGGACTCCGATTCAAGCACTGGAAGACCAGCGTGGGCGACGACGGCATCGTCGTCCTGACGTTCGACCGCGAGGGTTCCAGCGCCAACGCGCTGTCCCGCGAGGTCCTGGATGAACTGGACAAGCTCGTCGAGCGCCTCACCATCGAGGGCCCTCGCGGCGTGGTGATTCATTCCGCCAAGCCTTCCGGGTTCGCGGTGGGCGCCGATATCCGCGAATTCGTCGAGTACGCGCACACGGGCACGGTGCTCGAGAACATCGAGAACGGCCAGCGTGTCTTCGATAACCTCGCCCGCCTGCCGTGTCCGACGGTGGCCGCCATCCACGGCGCCTGCATGGGCGGCGGTACCGAACTGGCCCTCGCCTGCCGCCTGCGCATCGCCGCCGACGACGAGGCGACGAAGATCGGCCTGCCGGAAGTGATGCTCGGCATCCATCCGGGCTGGGGCGGATCGGCGCGCCTGCCACGTCTGATCGGTGCGCCCGATGCGCTGCCGGCCATGCTTACGGGCAAGCCGTTCAACGCCCGTCGCGCCAAAGCGGTCGGGCTGGTCGACCGCGTCGCCCGCCCGGACGAACTGCTCGCGGAAGCCAGACAGCTCGCACGCCGCCCCACACGGCGCCCGCTCGCGCAGCGCGCGAAGGCCTGGGCGACCAACACCCTGCCCGCACGCGCGATCCTGGCGCCGATGGTGCGCAAGCAGACGGCGGCCAAGGTACGTAAAGAACATTACCCGGCGCCGTTCGCGCTCATCGACGTCTGGGCACGCGGCGGGTCGAGCATCCAGCAACGACTCAGACTCGAAGCGAAGTCGGTGGCGAAGCTCGCCACCACGCCCACCGCGCGCAACCTCATCCGTATCTTCTTCCTGCAGGAACGCCTCAAGGGCCTCGGCGGCGGCACCGACCATGGCATCAAGCACGTGCATGTCGTCGGCGCCGGCACCATGGGTGGCGACATCGCCGCCTGGTCCGCACTGAAAGGGTTCGACGTGACGCTGCAGGACCGCGAGCTGCGCTTCGTCGAGCCGGCGATCGCGCGGGCCCGCACGCTGTTCGAGAAGAAGCTGAAAGCACCGGCCAAATTCGAAGCCGCCGTCGCGCGCCTGCGCGCCGACGTCGAGGGTAAGGGCGTCGCCGATGCCGACCTCGCGATCGAGGCGATCTTCGAGAACCCGGAAGCGAAGCACGCCCTGTACGCGACCATCGAGCCACAGTTCCAGTCGGACGAGATCCTCGCGAGCAATACGTCGTCGATCCCGCTCGATGAACTGCGCCAGGGCCTGAAGGCACCGCAGCGCTTCCTCGGGCTGCACTTCTTCAATCCCGTGGCGCAGATGCCGCTGGTCGAAGTCGTGCGCCACGACGCGCTCGATCCGGCGATCGAGAAGCGCGCGCTGGCCTTCTGCAAGGCCATCGGCAAGCTGCCGGTGCCGGTCAAGGGCACGCCCGGCTTCCTGGTCAACCGCATCCTCATGCCTTATCTGATGGAAGCGATGCGCCTCTACAACGAAGGCGTGCCCGGCCCGGTGCTCGACCGCGAGGCAAAGAAGTTCGGCATGCCGATGGGGCCGATCGAGCTGGCCGATACGGTCGGCCTCGACGTATGCGCCTCGGTGGGCAAGGAACTGGCACCCTTCCTCGGTCTGGAAATCCCGGCAGGCCTCGAGGAAAAGCTCGCCGCCAACAAACGCGGCAAGAAAGACGGCGAAGGCCTTTACGTCTGGAAGGAAGGCAAGCCGGACAAACCGGATGTCGATCCCGACTATGTGCCGCCGGCCGATATTCAGGACCGCATGATCCTGCCGATGGTCAACGAGGCCATCGCCTGCCTGGCCGAAGGCGTGGTGGACGATGCCGACCTCCTGGATGCCGGCGTGATCTTCGGCACCGGCTTTGCGCCGTTCCGGGGCGGCCCGATTCAGTACGTGCGCACCGAAGGCGTGGCGGCGATCCGCGAGCGCCTGGCGAAGCTCGAACAGAAGCACGGCGCGCGCTTCGCGAAGAAGGAAGGCTGGGATAACCCGGAGCTGTCGAGCCCGCCCGCATAACGGCGCGAGATCATCCTGGGGGCGAGGGCCGCGCGAGCGGCCCGACGCTCACCCCGATTTACCACATCAGATCGTCTGGCACGCCGTCATCCGCCTCGCTCACCGCGTTCGGATCCACCATCAACGCGATGAACTCCGGGGCGAGCTCGCGTAGCGCGTCAACGACGGACTTGTCGACCACCAGGTAACGACCGCCCTGCTGGACGACACCCAGTTCGCCCGCGTTGATCGCGGTGAGCTGCGCGGCATCGACGTGCACGCGACGAATCTTTTCACCGTACGGGAAGTGACGCACCTGATCGGCGTCAGCGAGGTTGAGCGCTTTACCCTTAAGCAACTCTTCAACCTTGCGTTTCTTTTCCTTACGCAGGCGCGCCACTTCAGCGGCTTCAGCCTCCGCCTTGCGACGCTCGGCCGATTCCGTCTGCGCGCGAATGGCATAGGCCCTGGCCAGATCCATCTCGCCATCGGTGCGTGCCGACTTCGCGCTCTGCGGCCGGCCAGCAGCCTGTCCGCGTCGTCCTTCCTGCGGACGGTTGTTTCCCGCGCCCTTACCGCCGCCGGCGCGGTCACCCTGAGGCCGGCCACCCTGCCCCTGCTTCGGCTTGCCACCATGACGCGGATTGTTGCCCGCGTAAGGCTGACCGCTCGCGCCACCCTGTTTCGGTGGCGGCGTGGACGCACGCTTTTCTTCGCGGACTTCCTTTACGAGGCCGCTCTTCAACAACTGGTCGCGCAGGGACTCTGCCATTCGGTAAGACTCGTTCCGTGTTTCAGTAATGCGGGGGCGGCGGTTCGTTCGCCGCGTCGCTGCCAACGCCGGTGCGCATGTTGACCAGATCCGAGCGAAGGTCGCGCACCGCGCGCTCCAGCCGGTCCAGTCGCCGGGCGATTTCCGTGTCGGCGGAAGAAAGTCCGTTCACCGTGTCGTCGATGAAGGAAAGACGCACCTCGAGCTCGGTCAGGCGATCGTCGTCGTGGTCAGCCACGGCGGCGTTCCGCGAGTCGGAATCTGGACATCGAGGCGTTCATGCGGCTCCAGGAAGCTCAGGCGAGCATGTGGTAACAGTCGATTGTAATCCGCCGGTGCCGCGGATCAAAGAAACCGGGCCAAAGAAAAAGGGCGCGGATTGCTCCGCGCCCTCGGGTGTCGCTTGTACGGCTGGGGCTTACTTGCCGCCCGCGCCCGGAGCCTGACCGGCGCCCGGACCCTGACCAGCAGGCGTCGGACCCGTCTTCAGCAGTTCGACGTCGAAGATGATCGTCGCGTTCGGCGGGAAGCCGTTTTCCGGCTTGGCGCCGTAAGCGATGTTCGACGGGATGAACAGCTTGTACTTGCCGCCGGTCTGCATCAGCTGCAGGCCTTCGCGGAAGCCCGGGATCACCGCGGCGAGCGGGATCTGGGCCGCACCCGGCGGCTGGTGGTCGGCCGAGGAGTCGAACTTCTCGCCGTTCACGAACGTACCGGTGTAGTTGATGCTGACCGTGTCGTTCGGGCCAGGACGCTGACCGGTACCGGCCTGGACGACCTGGTACTGCAGGCCGGAGGCCGTGACCTTCACGCCCGGAGCCGACTTGTTCTTCGCCAGGAAGGCGTCGCCTTCGGTCTTGTTCTGGGTCGCGACCTTGTTGTACTCAGCCTCGGCCTTGACCTTCAGCTGGGCCACGAAGGCCTCACGGACGGACTTGGCTTCCGCCTCCGACATGGTCGGCTTCTGGCCCGACAGGGCGGCCTGCAGAGCCTTGGCTACCGTGGCGGCATCCACTTCCTTCGCGACGAGCGGCGGAAGCGAGCTGGCAAGGTCCCAACCCACGACGTAGCTGGCCTTCTGCTTATCGACCGGTGCCGCGGAGGCAGCCGGCTTGGCGGCCTGGGCGGATGCGCCCGCAGCCGTACCCAGCGCAACCGCCAGGGCGACGGCCGTCATCGTGGGACGCAAAAAGTGCTTCATTGAATACTCCCTCTCTTGGAAAGATTCGGCGACGCCGCCGGTTTACACCTCCTTGTGGAGGCAGAATCGCCATTGTGCGGTGGTTCGCATCCTGCTTGCAATGACGGGTCGAAAGACAAGGTTTCACATGGAAAGTTCAGAAACCTTTCAAAAAACGGGACACGGGTCACTCATGGTGGTCCTGCCCGGGCTTGTCCAGGGTGTCGCGAAGGGCCGCCTGAAGCCGGGCGTGCACCTGCACCAGCACCCGCCAGAGCAGCCACGCCAGGCCGATGCCGACCAGTATCAGCACTCCCGCGACCTCCCGCGGCGGCAGGATCGTCGAGGCCAGCGCCGCGACCAGCAGGCCCATGATCAGCATGGACATCAGAGGCACGATGCGGGCCAGGATCGCCCGGATCCGGTAGGTCCGGCTGCCGAAGCGGTCGGGCACCGACAGTTCGGCCAGGAGCATGCCCAGCGCCTCGGCCTTGCGGTAGGTCGCCACGATCATCGGCAGCGAGACCAGCGCCGCCAGCGACCAGGCGAGAGTGCGCTGAACGGTCGCATCGGTGCTGACGATGTCCAGATGGAGGAAGCCCCGGCGATAAGCGAAGGCCGCCGCGATGAACACCGCGACCACCAGCGCCGTGTTGATGATCACGTGCCAGACCAGCCGGCGGATCATTTTCATCACGATGGCCCCCTGCCCCTGCAGGCCCAGGCTACCCATCCACTCCGTATAGGCGCCGAACACGCCGGTCACCCGTGACGGCAGCTTGCGCGCGAGGAAACTCGCCAGCGGATCGGACGCGCGCATCAGATAGGGCGTAAGGAACGTCGTGATGGCGGAGACCGCCACCGCGACGGGATAGAGGAAATTGCTCGTGACCTTGAGCGTGAGACCCAGCGAAGCGATGACGAAGGAGAATTCACCGATCTGCGCCAGCCCCATGCCGACCCGCAGCGAGGTGCGGCCATCGTTGCCGGCCACGAAGCTGCCGAAACTGCACGTAATGACCTTACCCACGACGACCGCGATGGTGACGATGGTGATCGGCCACGCGTACTGCGCCAGCAGCGCCGGATCGATCAGCATGCCGATAGCGACGAAGAAGATCGCGCTGAACATGTCGCGCACCGGCATGATGATCCGCTCGACGCGCGCCACGCTGTCCGACTCGGCGACGATCGCGCCGATCATGAAAGCCCCCAGCGCCACGCTGTAGCCCATTTCGGTGACCAGCAGGCAGAAACCGAAGCAGATACCCAGCACGGCGACCAGCAGCACGTCGTTGCGACTGACCCGCGCGATGTAGTCGACGACGCGCGGTACCAGCAGCAGTCCGACCACCAGCGAGACGGCCATGAACAGACCGAGGCGACCGATTGCGGCGAAGGCCTGCCCCGCCTCGACCCCGCCGGTGCTGGCGATACCGGTGAGCAAGGCCATCAACACGATGGCGAGCAGATCCTCGACGATGAGGATCCCGAACATGAGTTGTGCGAAGCGCTCGCGTTTCAGCCCCAGGTCTTCGAGCGCCTTCATGATGATCGTCGTCGACGAGATCGAAAGCATCGCGCCCAGGAAGATCGAATCCATCGCCGACCAGCCGAAGAACCGGCCGATCTCGTAACCGATCCAGACCATCAGCACGATTTCGGAGAACGCGGCCACGAGCGCCGCTCCGCCGACCGCGCGCAGCTTCTTAAGACTGAACTCAAGACCGAGCGCGAACAGCAGCAGGATCATGCCCAGTTCGGACAGCGTTCGAATCGTCTGTTCGTCGTGGATGAAGATCACCGGCAGCGTGTGCGGCCCGATCAGCAAACCCGCGATGATGTAGCCAAGCACGACCGGCTGCCGGAGACGCTGGAAAATAACCGTCGTCAGTCCGGCGACGAGCATCACCGTGGCGAGATCCTGGATGAAAACGATGCCGTGCATGCTTGTCCCTGTGTGTGCGAACAGACAGGTTAACCCGTGTTTCGTGATCGAGGGACGCGGCAGCCAAAACAACGATCGATGCATGACACACGCAAGTGATTGCTGCACCTCGTCATTCTGAATTCGTCGAAAATAAATTCAAAAAAAGTGTAACGAATGCTTGACGAAGCGACGGGTCGGACGTAATCTTTGCGGCTTCCAGCAGGGGGCCATAGCTCAGCTGGGAGAGCGCCTGCATGGCATGCAGGAGGTCGCCGGTTCGATCCCGGCTGGCTCCACCAACTTCTAAGACGTCCCCATCGTCTAGAGGCCTAGGACATCACCCTTTCACGGTGGCGACCGGGGTTCGAATCCCCGTGGGGACGCCACTTTCTGGTCCGCCAGGAAGTGAATGGACGGAGAAGTTGGTAGTTGTTGGAAGAGTTGGAACGTAGTGTGGAGCGGTAGTTCAGTCGGTTAGAATGCTGGCCTGTCACGCCGGAGGTCGCGGGTTCGAGTCCCGTCCGCTCCGCCATTACTTCTAAAAGGAATCCGCCATCTGGCGGATTTTTTTTGCCTGCAATTTCTCCGGAACTGTAGGAGCGCGCCTGCGCGCGACCGGTTCCGCCCTCTCGATACACAACCTGATCTCGTCGCGAAAAGCTTTCGCGCGCGAGGCGCGCTCCTACGGAAGCGGGCCGTCGACACGCGCCAGCGTCCCGATCGAATGGCCCTGCTCGGCCAGGTATTCCAGCCAGCGGCTGAGAAACCCGTTCATCCTCAGACGATGCTGAAACACCGTATGTGCCGCCGGAAACGGCCCCAGTACCTGCGACAGCTTACGACCGGGATGGCAATGCATGGCTTCGGCCACGTGGGCATCCGTGTACATGCGCAGCTGCGCGGACGGCGACGGCTGCCCGGTGACCTCGTCGACGAAGTCATAGGTCAGCTCGAGCTCCAGCGTATACGGATGCTTTTCCTGCACGTCCAGCCGCACCTTCAGCCCATCGTCGACATCGGAAATGTAACGGCCGGGCGTCAGCCGCTGTGGCGCGAACAGACGCGCCAGACGGTGGTAGTTCTCCGCATACAGACCCATCAGGAACTCGAAGCGTCCCGGGATCAGCGGCGTTGGGCGGTCGATGACGGCGGTCATAACGTGGGCGGGTCTCCGTAAACCGTGGCTCGGTCAATACATGTGTCGCTCGATCCCCAGGTATTCGAAGATCTTGCTCGAGATTTCCTCGATCGAGGTGTGCGTCGTGTTGAGGACCGGGATGTTTTCCCGCCGCATCACCTTGTCGGCCTGCTCCAGTTCCCAGCGGCATTGTTTCAACGTGGCGTAGCGGCTGCCGGGACGGCGCTGCTCGCGGATCTGCGCCAGGCGGACCGGGTCGATGGTGAGCCCGAAGAGCCGGCTGCGATAGGGGCGGAGGCGCGTCGGCAGTTCCAGCTTGTCGAGATCGTCGTCCGTGAGCGGATAATTGGCGGCACAGACGCCGTAATGCAAGGCCATGTACAGGCAGGTCGGCGTCTTGCCGGACCGCGACACGCCCACCAGCACGACATCGGACTGGTTGTAGTCCACGTCGAGGCCATCGTCGTGAGCCAGGGCGTAGTTGGTCGCTTCGATGCGAGCCTCGTAACGCTCGAAATCGACCAGACCATGAGAGCGGTTCACCGCACCCGACTGCTTGGCCCCCAGTTCCGCCTCGAGCGGCTCGATGAAAGGCGCGAACACGTCAAGCATCAGCGCGCCGCTACCCGCCACGATGTCGCACAGTGCCCTCGAGGTCATCGTATTGACGACGATGGGGCGGTGTCCGTCCTGCGCGTATTTGGTCTTGATCCGGAGCGAGGCGGCTTCGGCCTTCTGCGCGTTGTCGATGAAGGGCAGCCGGTGGGTATCGAACTGCACCCCGTCGAACTGGGCGAGCATGCTGTTGCCGATGGTCTCGGCCGTAATGCCGGTGGAGTCGGAAATGAAGAAGACGGTACGCCGCATCGAACGGTTTCCTTGGGTTGGTTCCGTGACCGCCACCTTAAGACCAATACGTCTTCATAACCATCCACCCCGCATTATCACGGGCGATTTGTGCATCGCCGCTTGTCAGCCAGACCATACCACCGCGACAATGCGCCGATTTTTCCAGCGCGGCCCGCCGCCCAACCGATGTGAGGAACTTCCTTTGAGCGACCTGGTACTTTGGCTCGACGCGCTACGCATGACCGACCTCGGCAAGGTGGGTGGCAAGAACGCCTCCCTCGGCGAGATGATCGGCAACCTGGCGAAACTGGGTGTCTCCGTGCCGGGTGGCTTCGCCACCACGGCCGATGCCTTCCAGACCTACCTCGAAAAGAGCGGCCTCGCGAAGCGGATCCAGGAGCGCCTGGCCACGCTCGACGTGGACGATGTGGATGAACTGACTCGCGGCGGCAAGGAAATCCGTGGCTGGATCGTCGACACCGCCCTGCCCGCCGACCTCGAGCAGGCCATCCGCGACGCTTACATCAAGCTCTGCAAGGATGCCGGCGCCGACGACATCGCCGTGGCCGTGCGTTCCTCCGCCACGGCCGAGGATCTCCCCGACGCCTCGTTCGCCGGCCAGCAGGAAACCTTCCTCAACGTGGTCGGCATCGACGACGTACTGCATAAGGTCAAGGAAGTCTTCGCCTCCCTGTACAACGACCGGGCCATCGCCTATCGCGTGCACCAGGGCTTCAAGCACGAGGACGTCTTCCTGTCCGCCGGCGTGCAGCTGATGATCCGCTCGGATGTCGGTGCGTCGGGCGTACTGTTCACGCTCGACACCGAATCCGGCTTCCGTGACGTCGTCTTCGTCACCGGCTCGTACGGTCTGGGCGAGATGGTGGTCCAGGGTGCGGTGAACCCGGATGAGTTCTACGTTTTCAAGCCCACGCTCAAGGAAGGCAAGCCTGCCGTCCTGCGCCGCAGCCTGGGCGCCAAGCAGCAGCGCATGGTTTATTCCGATGAGCCCGGCGAGCGCGTGCGCATCGAAGAAACCCCGGCCGAGCTGCGTCATCGGTTCTGCCTTGACGATGCCGACGTCGAGGAGCTCTCGCGCCAGGCCCTCGTCATCGAAAAGCACTACGGCCGCCCGATGGACATCGAGTGGGCGAAGGACGGCAACACCGGCAAGCTTTACGTCGTGCAGGCCCGCCCCGAGACCGTGAAGTCGCGCTCGCACGCGACCACGCTCGAGCGTTTCCAGCTCAACGAGAAGAGCAAGGTCCTGACCGAAGGCCGCGCCATCGGTCAGAAGATCGGTTCGGGCAAGGCTCGCGTCATCCGGTCGCTGGCCGATATGAACAAGGTGCAGCCCGGTGACGTGCTGGTGGCCGACATGACCGACCCCGACTGGGAGCCGGTGATGAAGCGTGCCGCGGCCATCGTCACCAACCGCGGCGGTCGTACCTGCCATGCGGCGATCATCGCCCGCGAGCTGGGCGTGCCCGCGGTGGTCGGTTGCGGCAATGCGCTGGAGTCGATCCCGGATGGCGCGGAAGTCACCGTCTCCTGCGCCGAAGGCGATACCGGCACGATCTACGAAGGCCTGCTGAAGTTCGACCGCATCACCGCCGACCTCGGCGCGATGCCGGAGGCCCCGCTCAAGATCATGATGAACGTGGCCAACCCCGAGCGCGCCTTCGACTTCGGCATGCTGCCGAACGCGGGTATCGGTCTGGCCCGCCTCGAAATGATCATCGCCAGCCACATCGGCGTGCATCCCAGGGCGCTGCTGGAGTACGGCAAGCAGGATGCCGAGACCCGGGCCCGGATCGACGCGCGCATCGCCGGCTACAAGGATCCGGTCTCCTTCTATGTCGACCGCCTCGCCGAAGGCATCTCGACCATCGCCGCCTCCGTCTACCCGAAGCCGGTGATCGTGCGCCTGTCCGACTTCAAGTCGAACGAGTACGCGGGTCTGCTCGGCGGTTCGCGCTACGAGCCGCATGAAGAAAACCCGATGATCGGCTATCGCGGCGCCAGCCGCTATGTTTCGCCGGACTTCGCCGAATCGTTCGCGCTGGAGTGCAAGGCCGCCAAGTACGTGCGCGAGGTCATGGGCCTGACCAACGTCTGGGTCATGATTCCGTTCGTCCGCACGCTGGACGAAGGCCGCAAGGTCATCGAGGTACTGCGCAAGAACGGCCTGGTCCAGGGCGAGCACGACCTGAAGGTCATCATGATGTGCGAGGTCCCTTCCAACGCCCTGCTGGCGGACGAGTTCCTCGACATCTTTGACGGCTTCTCGATCGGCTCGAACGACCTCACCCAGCTGACCCTCGGCCTCGACCGCGACTCAAGCATCGTCGCCAACCTGTTCGACGAGCGCGACCCGGCGGTGAAGAAGCTGCTGGCCATGGCGATCAAGACCGCGAAGGCCAAGGGCAAGTACATCGGCATCTGCGGCCAGGGCCCGTCGGATCATCCGGACCTTGCCGAGTGGCTGATGGAACAGGGCATCGAGTCGGTGTCGTTGAATCCGGATACCGTGGTCGATACGTGGCTACGTCTGGCCAGGAAGAAGGCCGGCTGATGGATCGGCTCTTTCCTTAGTCCGGAAAGAGCATCGCCAGCAGGCTTGGCTCCCACCCGGCGATCACACCCCGGTGGGAGCCGTACCTGTTGACGATTACAGGTGCACCGTCACGCCCGCCACCCGATACCGCTCCACCACTGCCGGATCCGTATCCGCCGCCACCACCAGATGCGAGACGCCGCTGATCGGCGCCGTGTGATGTGTCGCCGAGGCCACCAGCTTGTCCGGGGTGGCGATCGCCACCGTCTCACCACTCGCCTCGATGATCGCCTGCTTGAAGACGGTTTCTTCCTCGTCGTACGTCCATAAGCCGCGTTGCGGATCGATGGCGCAGACGCCCGGGAAACACAGATCGGCGCGAATGTCCTGCGCCTGTCGCACCGTACGTGAGCCGATCGCGCCACCGATGGCCGGATCGAGTTTGCCGCCGAGCAGGATCACGTCGAAACCGGGTCGTCCCAGCACCGCGAGGGCGACGTCGGGGGCATTGGTCACCACGGTCAGGTCATGGTGCTCCGGCAACATCCTCGCCAGAACCGTGTTGGTCGAGCCGGCATCGATGAAAAGAATCTGGCCGCTACCGACCAGACCGATCGCGGTACGTGCAAGCGCCCGCTTCAGTTCCGTGCGCTCCGCATGGCGCTCGCCCAGCGGCGGAATGCTCACCGCCAGTAACGCGCCACCGTAAACGCGCCGACACAGACCCTGCCCCGCCAGATCGCGCAGATCACGCCGGATGGAGTCTTCCGACACCCGGAATTCCTGCGCGAGTTCCGCCGCCACGACTTTCCCGTCGCGTCGCAGACGCTCGAGGATCAGCTGCTGACGCTCGCGAGGCAGCGTAATGTCGACCGACGCATTCATGCCGACAGGAAACCCAGGGCAATCAGTTCGTCGCGCAACTGACGCGGCGTGTGGAAATGGATGCCATGAATGCCCAGGGCGTCGGCGGCGTCGACATTGGCCTTGTTGTCATCGATGAAGACGGCCGTCGCCGGATCGATGTCATATCGCTCGAGCAGTGTCTGGTAAAGCCTGGGGTCGGGCTTGATCATGCCCTCTTCGCCCGACACGACGATGCCGTCGAACAGGCCCAGGAAATCGAAGCGTTCCCGCGCGAACGGAAAGGTCTCGTGCGACCAGTTGGTCAGGCCATACAGCGGATGACCCGCCTCTTTCAGCTCACGCAGAATGTGCAGGCTGTCGTCGATGGCGCCGCCCAGGGTTTCTTCCCAGCGGTGCTGATAGGCGGCGATCAGTTCGGCCTTGGTGGGATGTTCGTCGGTAAGAAGGCGAACCGCCTCATCCCATGAACGACCCGCGTCCTGTCGCAGGTTCCATTCCGGCGTGGTGACTTCGGCAAGGAAGGTTTCCATCGCCTGTTCATCGTCACCGAACAGCTTGCGATAGAGGTAGCGCGGGTTCCAGTCGATCAGGACACCGCCGAAATCGAAGATCACGACATCGCGTTTCTTATGCATGGAAAACTCCGTTCAACGGCGCACGATAGAGGCGCAAAGGGAAACCACGACGAGCAGACTGGCGACCCCCGCCAGGGCGATCGAAAGGCTGCTGGCGTGGGCGACGAAACCGATGACCGCGGGCCCGGCCAGCATCCCCGCATACCCCAGCGAGGTGACCGTGGCGATGGCGATACCCGGCGAGGTGTTCTTCTGCCGCCCCGCCGCGCTGAACAGGACGGGCACGATGTTCGACGCGCCGATACCGACCAGGACGAAACCCAGCAAGGCGACGGGGCCCCAGGGCAACAGCGTGGCAAGGAAGAAGCCGGCCGCGGCGATCAGGCTGCCCATCCGCACGATGGTGGTCGCTCCCAGCGAGGCCGTGATGCGATCGCCCAGCAGGCGCCCGATCGCCATGGCGACGGAGAACGCCGCGTACCCCAGGCCAGCCACGGAAGGATCGAAACCACGCGAGAAGCGCAGGAATACCGCACTCCAGTCGAGCATCGCACCTTCCGCAAGGAAGACGACCATGCACAGGAAGCCAAGCAGGAAGACGGCGCCACTCGGCATACGGAAGCCCGCATGCACGTCGCCCGAGCCATCGTCGTGCCGGACAAGGAAGTGTCGCCACTGGGTACCCACGATGAGCAGCATCAGCACGGAGACCGCGATGGCACTGCCGGTCAATGGCGCACCGAACCGAAGCAAGGCCGCCATACCGGCGGAGCCGGCCAGACCTCCGACGCTGAAAAGCCCGTGAAAACCCGACATCATCGGCCTGCCCTGCTGCTTCTCGACGTCGACCGCATGCGCATTCATGGCGACGTCGACCACACCGAGGGATGCACCGAAAAACAGGAGCGCCGCGCCAAGCCACCAGACATTCGGCGCAAGGGTCAGCAAGGGCAAGGCGAGGCAGACGAGAAGCCCGCTCACGCCGATCACATCGCGGTGGCCGAAGCGATGGCTGAAGAAACCGGCCAGTGGCATCGCCGCTGTCGCTCCGCACCCCATGCACAAGAGAACGAGGCCCAGCGTGGCATCGTCCAGACCCAGACGAGCCTTGGCGTAGGGCACCATCGGTGCCCAGCTGGCCATGCCGATGCCGGATAACAGGAAGATCAATCGGGTAGCGCGTACAGGCTTCATGCAAATTCCGGGGACGAGGAATGCGCATCAATGTATTCAATCATGCATAAACGTGCAATAGAGCGCATCCCTCTTGCACCGGTTGCCCGACCTATGTACAAATGTACACATGTCGACACCTACCCTCACAGAGCGTCAGCAAAAGACCCTCGCATTTCTGCAGGAATACCTGCAGACGCAAGGCCTGCCGCCCACGCTGCGCGAAATCGCCGATGCCCTGGGCTTCCCCAGCCACAGCTCCGCACAGGCCTGCGTCGAGTCGCTGGTCCGCAAGGGCGTGCTGGAACGTTCCCCGCAGCATCGTGGCCTGCGCCTTTCGGCCGGCAACGCCGCCATCATGCGTACCGCCGCCGCTAACGACCTCCCGCTGATCGGTCGCGTGGCCGCCGGCTCGCCCATCCTGGCCGAGGAAAACATCGAGTCGCAGCTCGAGGTCGATCCTTCCCTGTTTCGTCCGCGCGCCGATTACCTGCTGCGCGTGGTGGGTCTGAGCATGCGCGACGCCGGCATCCTCGACGGCGACCTGCTCGCCGTCCACAAGACCGCAACCGCCACCGATGGCCAGATCGTGGTCGCCCGGCTGGACGACGAAGTCACCGTCAAACGCCTCAGGCACGAGCGCGGCCGGCTTCTGCTGCTGCCCGAAAACCCCGACTTCAGCCCGATCGAAGTCGACCCCCGTCGCCATGCGTTCGCCATCGAAGGGCGTTACGTCGGCATCATCCGCAGGACCTGACCATGAACGCCATCGCCACTCCGACCCTCGCCCAGGTGCTCGACCATCCCGGTATCTGGCGCCGTTCCGCTGACCGTCAGCCGCGCGTACGTGCGCTGTCCACCGGCTGGACCTCCCTGGACCAGAAGCTGCCCGGCGGGGGCTGGCCGCAAGGCGCGCTGAGCGAAATCCTGTTCGAACACGATGGGCTGGGTGAGCTCGACCTGGTGATGCCCGCGCTTGCCGCGCTCACCCAGGAACACCGTCGCGTGATCTTCGTCGCACCGCCCTACCTGCCTTATGCACCCGCGCTGGCGGCGGCCGGTGTCGACCTGCGCTTCCTGCACGAAATCCATGCCGGCAGCACCGAGGCCGCATGGAGTATGGAGCAGTGCCTGCGTTCCGGCTGCTGCGGCGCCGTGGTCGGCTGGTTGCCCGACATCGATTACCGCAGCCTGCGTCGCCTGCAGCTGGCCGCCGAAAGCGGCGACGCCTGCGCCATGATCTTCCGCCCGGCCGGGCACGCCGAGCAGAACAGCCCGGCGGCACTACGCCTCAAGGTCAGCAACAGCGACGAGGCCACCTATGTGGATGTCCTCAAGTCGCGAGGACTGCTGACCACCACCGCTCCGCTGCTGCGCATGCGGGCCTGATGGAAACCGTCATGACGCCGCTTCCCGCTCGCCGTCATGACGGACGCTCCGTCGTCGCTTCTTATACGCAGCCATGCTTTGGGCCTGTCTCCGTTTTCCCGGTCTGGCGTTCTCCGCCGCCTTTGCCGCGACACCGGAGGCAGGCCCCTCCGCCTTGCTCAATACCCGTGCGCGCCAGCGCCTGATCGCCGCCGCCAATCCGGAGGCCAGCACATTCGGTGTGCGCCGTGGGCAGAGCCTCGCCGCCGCACGCGCGCTTTGCCCCGCCCTGGAAGTGCGCCCTCGCGACCGTGAGGCCGAGGCGCGCCTGCTCGCCGAACTCGCCGCGTGGTGCTACCAGTTCAGTGGTCATGTCAGCCTGGTCCCGCCAGGCGCCATCCTCATGGAACTGGGTGCCAGTCTGCGTCTGTTCGACGGCTGGCCCGTGCTGGCGGAACGACTGTGCCATGGCCTTAGCGAGCAAGGTCATGTACACACCATGGCCGCCACTCCCTTCCCGGCCGCCTCATGGGTGTTCGCCGCTCATGCGGACGGCATGGTGCTGCCCGAGCGCGAAGGCGTCATACGCATGTTGGGCGCCTTGTCGCTCGATCGGGCGGGCTTGCCGGCAACCACGGTGAAATCGCTGCACGCGATGGGCTTTCGTCGTCTCGACGAGGTCTTTCGCCTTCCTCGCCCGGAACTCACCCGGCGCATCGGCCGCGATGGCGTGAACTGGCTCGATCGCATCCGCGGGCAAGCCACCCACCCCCTGGCCGCCTGGCAGCCACCCGCCAACTTCCAGCAGAGGATCGAGTTCGACAGCGAACTGGATGGCAGTCAGCCCCTGCTCTTTCCATTGCGCCGCCTCACCCGTGCACTGGCCAATCTGCTCGCGGCACGGGATGGCGGCGTACAGCGTTTCACCCTGACGCTCGAGCATGCACGCGGTGCCACGACACGCGTCGTCGTCGCCATGGCCGCGCCGCAACGCGACGCCGAACGCCTGTTCGACCTGGCCCGCACGCGCCTCGAGCGCACCGTGTTACCCGCACCGGCGCGCGCCATCGAACTGGATGCCGAAGAACTGCCGGTATTCCGTCCACCGGTACGCGACCTGTTCGAACCGGTCCGCGGCGATGGTCTCGACTGGCCCACCCTCGACGAACGTTTGCGGGCACGACTGGGCGACGCCGCGCTTCGGCAGATCGCGCTCGTGGCCGACCATCGGCCCGAACGCGCCATGCGTTACGGCACACCGGACAGCACGGTTCCACTGCCACGCCGACGTCGTCCCTTATGGCTCCTGCCGCGCCCTCTGCCGATGCGCCCCGAGCCCACCGCCGTACTGGCCGGCCCCGAACGGATCGAAAGCGGCTGGTGGGACGGCGAAGACACGCGACGCGATTACTACATCGTGCGCACCGCAAACGGACAGCAAGCCTGGGCCTACCTGCCGCCCGGTACACTCGACGGCTGGATGCTGCACGGCTGGTTCGCGTAGGTCCCGCTGTGCTGCCTCTCGTACTTACACTGCCCGCCAACGATGGGGATGTCGACGTCCCGGCGTATGCGGAGTTGCATGCGCTGAGCGATTTCAGTTTCCAGCGCGGGGCATCGAGCGCACGCGAGCTCTTCGAGCGAGCCAGGGAAATCGGCTACACCGCACTGGCGATCACCGACGAATGCTCGCTCTCAGGCATCGTTCGAGGTCTCGAGGCCTCACTCGAAGTCGGTTTACCGATGATCGTCGGCAGCGAATTCCGACTCTCCGACGGCACCGTCATCGTTCTCCTCGTCGAAAACCAGGACGGCTATACCGAGCTGTGCCGGCTGATCACGCTGGGTCGGCGACGTGCGACCAAGGGCCATTACGAACTGCATCGTGCCGATCTGGAGAATCTCGCCGACGGACTGTGCCTGCTCTGGGCGCCCGGCCCGCTGGCGGCCACCGGCATGGCGACACACGAGAGCCGGGCGGCATGGGTGGCAACGCACTTCAAAAGCCGCGCGTGGCTGGCCGTCGAACTGCACCGGTCCCAGCACGACGAGGCCGAACTGGACGCGTTGCGCGACCTTGCCGCGCGCCACGCCCTGCCCTGTGTCGCGGCAGGCGATGTACACATGCACCTGCGTCGCCGGCGCGCCCTGCAGGACGTCATGACAGCGATCCGTCTCAACCGCACGGTGGCCGAGGCGGGCCACGATCTGTTTCCCAACGGAGAACGCCATCTGCGCCGGCGCGAGACGCTCGACCGCATCTACCCGCGCGACATGCTGGACGAGACCGCCGTCGTCGCCGCGCGCTGCATCGGTTTCGACATTCGCAAGATCAACTATGTCTACCCCAGGGAACTGGTTCCCGAAGGCAAGGACCCCGCCGCCTGGCTGCGCCAGCTCACCTACGAAGGCGCGGCGTTGCGCTGGCCCGATGGCGTCGCATCCGCGCTGGTCGAGCGCATCGAGAAGGAACTGGACCTCATCGCCCGACAGCGCTACGAGGCCTTCTTCCTGACCGTGCAGGACATCGTGCGCTTTGCGCGTTCACGCGGAATCCTCTGCCAGGGACGCGGTTCGGCGGCGAACTCGGTGGTCTGTTTCTGCCTGCACATCACCGAAGTGAATCCCGACCAGATCACCACCCTGTTCGAACGATTCATCTCCCTGGAACGCGACGAGCCGCCGGATATCGACGTCGATTTCGAACACGAGCGTCGCGAAGAAGTCCTGCAGTACGTGTTCGACAAGTACAGCCGTGAGCGCGCCGCCCTTGCCGCCACGGTGATCAGCTACCAGCCCAAGAGCGCCGCACGCGATGTGGGTCGTGCGCTCGGTCTTTCGGAAGACCAGCTCGACCAGCTCAGTCATGCGTATTCCCATGCGCATGGCGAGGTCTCCATCATCCAGCGCCTGCAGGAGCGTGGCTTCGATATCGCCAGTCGCACCATCCGGCAGCTGGTGGTACTGGTGCAGGAACTCAGCGGCATGCCACGTCACCTGTCGCAGCACGTGGGCGGTTTCGTTATCTCCGATACGCCGTTGCATTACCTCGTGCCTGTCGAGAACGCGGCGATGGATAACCGCACCATCATCCAGTGGGACAAGGACGACCTGGAGACGATGAAGCTGCTCAAGGTGGATTGCCTGGCGCTGGGCATGCTCACCTGCATGCGCAAGGCGATCGACATGCTGCGTACGCATCGCGGTATCGACTACCGGCGCCTGGCCGACATCCCCATGGACGACGGTCCGACCTACGCGATGATCCAGCGGGCCGATACCGTCGGCGTGTTCCAGATCGAATCGCGCGCGCAGATGTCGATGCTGCCGCGTCTGAAGCCGGCCTGCTATTACGATCTGGTGATCCAGGTGGCGATCGTTCGCCCGGGTCCGATCCAGGGTGGCATGGTGCATCCGTACCTGCAGCGGCGACAGATGCCGTCCGGGGAGATCCACTACGAACACGGCGTACGGCCGGTGCTGGAGCGTACGCTGGGCGTACCGATTTTTCAGGAACAGGTGATGGCGATCCTGCAGGTGGTGGCGGATTTCTCGCCTGGCGAATCCGACGACCTGCGCCGTTCGATGGCCGCCTGGAAACGACGCGGGGGGCTGCAGAAATTCGAGCCGAAGATCCGCCGGAACATGGCGAAGAACAACTACACGCCGGAGTTCACCCAGCAGATCATCGACCAGATCCAGGGCTTCGGCAGCTATGGCTTTCCCGAATCGCACGCGGCCGGCTTCGCCCTGATCGCTTACGCCTCGTCCTACCTGAAATGTCACCATCCGGAGATCTTCTGCTGCGCCCTGCTCAACAGCCAGCCGATGGGGTTCTACGCGCCCGCGCAACTCGTCGCGGACCTGCGCCGCCACGGGTTTGAAGTACGGCCGCCCGATGTGACCACCAGCCACTGGGACTGCACGCTCGAGCCATGGAAGGACGATCGCTTCGCCCTGCGCCTGGGCCTGCGCCAGATCGCCGGCCTGTCGGCCGATCTGGGCGCGCGCATCGTCAGTGCACGCGAGGTCTCGCCGCTGCGCGATCTCGCGGATCTGGCCCGCCGTGCGGGTCTCAACCGTTTCGAACGCGAACGCCTCGCCGATGCCGGCGCACTCCGTGTGCTCAGTGGTCACAGACACCGCGCCCGCTGGGAAAGCTCAGGCATCGAACGGACATTGCCCTTGCTGGATACGGTTGCCGAGGAACATGCCACGCTGCGCCCTCCAACGACTGCCGAAAATGTTTTCGCCGATTACGCCACGGTCGGCCTTTCACTCACCGCTCATCCGTTAGGGTTGATTCGCAAGAACTTGCAGGCGCGTCGGGTCCGGCGGGCGCGCGACCTCGAAGGCGAACGCAACGGCATCTGGCTGCGACACGCCGGTCTCGTCACCGTGCGTCAGCGCCCCCAGACGGCCAGTGGCATCACCTTCGTCACGCTCGAGGACGAGACCGGACAGGTGAATGTGATCGTGCGGCCCAGGGTGGCCGAAGCCTGCCGTCAGGCCTTGCTGGACGCGGTATTGCTGGCGGTCGACGGCCAGTGGCAGTCGATCGAGGGCGTGCGCCATCTCGTTGCCAGCCGCCTGCATGACTTCAGCGACCTGCTTCCGCAACTGGGCTCCGTCTCCCGCGATTTTCACTGACACCCCCCTCACGCCCTACGACCCTTGCCGTCACTTAATGCACGCTAATTTTCGGCTGAACGGTTCCCCGAGAAATTGCTGCTTTGCAGGAGCAACGTTCAGTGAAAACGCGATAGCGTTTGCTAACCCCATCAGGTCCGGTCTACCGGTGAGCGATGCGCATGCGCCGCGCGTCGCAATGTTTCCCCAAGGCGCCATAAGTTCCAGGAGATTTCGTCATGCGCAACACGAAACTGATCGTCGCGATGCTGGCTGGCTGTATGGCTTTCGGCGGTACCGCCATGGCTCAGGACGCCGCTTCGAAGCCCGCGCCCACGCCGGCCTCCACCGCCGGGTCGCAGACGCATACCAGCAACGATTCCATGAAAATGGACAGCAACAGCTCGATGAGCGGCGACTCCAAGGCTGCCGATTCCAGTGGTGCGATGAAGTCGACCCACAAGAAGCACAAGAAGGCCACCACCACGACCGGCACCGAGCCGGCCAAGTCGTCCAGCTCGGGCATGTAATTCGCTTGCTGGAACGCAAAAACCCGGGGCCTCACGGCCCCGGGTTTTTTCATGCATGCGACAAAAACGTCAGTCGATTTCGGGCAGGACGCTGATCTCGTCACTGCCGATCGTCACCACCTGCCCGGCACGCACCTTGTAGGTCTTGCGCATCTCCGTCACCCCGTCCACGGCAACCAGACCGTCGGCGACCCGATGCTTGCCCTCGCCACCGCTGGCGACGATGCCGGTGAGCTTGAGTAGCAGGTTGAGTTCGACATAGTCGCCTTCGAGGCGGAATTCATGGAACGGCATGACGGTGGCTTCGCTTCAGTATCGGTGCGCCATTAGAACACTCCCGGCCACCCGGAAACGCAATCGCCCGATCTCCCAGGTCAATCCCGCGGCACGACCCTGTCGAGGAAACGGCGGATCTCCGCACCGATCTCCGCGCCATGTGTCTCCAGCGCGAAGTGGCCCGTGTCGTAGAACCTGACCTCGGCCCGGGGCAGATCGCGCTTGAACGCCTCCGCACCCGGCGGCAGGAAGAAGGGATCGTTCTTTCCCCACACGGCAAGCAGAGGCGGCTGGTATTTCCGGAAATAGGCCTGGAACGACGGATACTTCGCCACGTTGTTCCTGTAGTCCAGAAACAGGTCGAGCTGGATATCCGCATTGCCCCTGCGGGATACCTGCGAGAAATCCAGCGCATAGGTTTCCGGCGCGACCAGCGTCGGATCGGCGACGCCATGGGTGTACTGCCACTTGATGGCATCCAGCGTCAGGAACTCGCGCAAGGCCTGTCGGTGAGCGTCCGTCGGCTCCTTCCAGTAGGTCTGGATCGGATTCCAGCCGGTGCTAAGGCCCTCCTCGTAGGCATTGCCGTTCTGCGTAACGATCGCCGTGATTCGCTCGGGATGAGCGGCCGCGAGGCGCCAGCCCACCGGTGCGCCGTAGTCGAAGACCTCGATGGCATAGCGCTTCAGGCCCAGCGTCTGGGTGAAAGCATCCACGGTGGTGGCGAGACGATCGAACGTATACGTGTAACGCGCACCGTCGGGCACCTCGGTCAGTCCGAAGCCCGGCAGATCGGGCGCGATCACATGGTAGCGATCGGCGAGGAGAGGGATCAGATTGCGGTACATGAATGACGAGGTGGGAAAGCCGTGAAGCAGCAGGACCGTGGGAGCCCTCGGGTCGCCGGCTTCGCGGTAGAAGACCCTGACCCCGTCCGCCTCGGCGAAACGGTAGTGAACGGTGGTATCGACCGTCGACGGTGACGGCGCCGCGGTCGCCCCGCCGACGGCGGCGACGGACAGGATGCTGCTGGCTAGCAGGGATCTGAAGTGCATGGGAATTCTCCGGGCAGGCGGTCGTGAGGCAAGGATGTAACTGGTTAGTTGCGTTTTTGAAGGTTACTCAGCTATGAGTAACTGGTCAATAGATACTTTACAAGTTACACTGCATACCACGCCACGCGGACTCATTCATGAAGACCCCGACCGACCACAACTCGCCCGCGCCTCACTTCGTCGGCGACGACCTGGCACTGGATTTCATCAACAGCAGCTATGGCGTCGGGGAAGCGCGGCACGACCATTTTCAAACCGTGCAGGGTTTGTACGACTGGCTCTCCGCCGCCGGATTGCCGACATCACCCCTTACAGGGGAAGAGCCGGATACGCTGCTGGCGTCCGCCCGCGTCCTTCGTGACAACGCCCGCGATCTGGTCGCTCTGCGCAAACGCGGAGAGCATGGCAATGCCGAGCCGCTGAACGCGGTTCTCGCGCAGAGCAGTGCCTATCGTCAGCTCGACTGGTCGACCGGCGAAGCGCCCGCGCTTATCGATCGCCAGCGCGCGGACGGCCCCGTGGCCGCCCTGTTGCCCGTTGCCGAGGCGATCGCGTCCCTCCTGGTGAAGGCCGATTTCAACCTGGTCCGCCAGTGCGAGAGCGACGATTGCACGCTGTGGTTTCACGACCGCACGAAGTCACACCACCGCCGCTGGTGCAGTCAGGCAATGTGCGGCAATCGGATGAAAGTCGCCGCTTTCCGCGCCCGCAAACGCGGCTGAGCCCCGTCTCGCGACGGAGCTCAGAGCGAAAACTCAGAGCGACGTGCGTCCGCCGATCGGCAGCAGCATGAAGTCGTCCGCGGACAGGCCCGACTGCGTCAGCGCCTCGCCGAGCAATCGCGGCGGCTCGTCCAGCGGATCGTCCGCCAGTTCGAAAACGCCCCAGTGAATGGCGATGGAGCGCCGCACCCCGATCTCGCGATGTAACTGCACGGCCTGGGCCGGATCCACGTGCTGGCCACGCATGAACCATCGCGGTGCGTAGGCTCCGATGGGAATGGCCGCCAGATCGATCGGCCCGGCGCGACGGCCGATCTCGGCCAGCTTGTCCGAGTAGCCCGTGTCGCCGGCGAACCAGAAACGAAAGCCCTCATGAGCCATCACCCAGCCACCCCATAGTGAGCGGTTGCGATCCCACAAGGTTCTCGCGCTCCAGTGCCGCGCGGGGACGAAGGTAAACGTTGCGCCACGCACGTCGGTGGTCGCCCACCAGTCCAGTTCCCGTACGTTGCCGATACGCTGACGATCGAACCAGCGCTTGAGGCCGAGCGGCACCAGGAAGACGGCATCGGGAAAGCGCCGCGAGAGCGCGTGCACGGTCGCCTTGTCGAGATGGTCGTAGTGATTGTGAGAGATCACCACCACATCGATCGCCGGCAGCGATGCGACATCCACCGGGGCCAAGGTGCGGCGCGCTGGCCCGAGAAACGACAGCGGCGACGCGCGGCGGCTGAGCACCGGATCGGTCAGGACCGTAAGCCCCGCCTTGCGCACGAGGACCGTGGCATGACCCAGCCACCACGCCGCATCGGCGTCACCTGACACATCCGCAGCCTGCCACCAGCGGCGTGAGAACGACTCGTAACCGCCCTCGGGCGGCTTGGGCAGGCCTTGCTCCTTGCGTTCCCTTCGCCAACGCCTGAGGCCATCCGGTGGACGCGTTTCCGGTTCGAGGTTACGGAATCCCTCCGCGGTGTGATGAGGCTTCGAGGGATCGTGAAACGGATTGGTCCATGCCATGCGTGGCGTGCTCGGAAACGGGTCGCAGAAAGACCTGCGGCCCGTTTCGCCTCGTTCAAGGCCTAGTCCACCTCGACGCGCCGGACCTGGGCGAGCCAGTCCTCGAGGTTGTAGTAGTTGCTCACGCGGGTGATCCGGCCGTTCGCGACATCGAAGAAGGCACCACCCGGCAGAACGTAAGACTGGCCCTGAGCAAAGGGCAACCCTTCGTCGGTCGCCTTGTACTCACCGTGGACGATGTACTCGGCGGCCGCACGCGTACCCTCCGCGTTCGCCATCACGACGATGTTCTTCAGCTGCTCGCTGTAGCTCACGTTCATGCGCTCCAGGAAAGCCGCGAAGCGGGCGCGGCCGGATTCCCGGCCGCCCTGATTGATATCGTGTGCCACATGCTCGTCGAGCAGATCGAGCATCGCGGTCCAGTCGGCACGATTGAAGGCGTCGTAATAGCGGCGGATCAGGTCGAGAGTTTCGTTCATCGGCTTTTTTCAGAAAAGAATGACGGAGCGGATGGCCTTGCCCTCATGCATGAGGTCGAAGGCACGGTTGATGTCTTCCAGCCCCATCGTATACGTGATCATCGGATCGATCTTGATCTCGCCACCCATGTAACGGTCTACATAGCCGGGCAACTGACTACGCCCCTTCACGCCGCCGAACGCGGAACCACGCCACACACGACCCGTCACCAGCTGGAAAGGCCGGGTTCGGATCTCCTGACCGGCACCGGCGACGCCGATGATGATCGACTCGCCCCAGCCCTTATGGCAGCACTCGAGCGCGGCGCGCATGACATCGACGCTGCCGATGCATTCGAACGAATAGTCCACGCCACCGTCGGTCAGGTCCACGATCACCTGCTGGATCGGCGTATCCGGGTAGTCGCGCGGATTGATGCAGTCGGTCGCGCCCAGCATCTTCGCCATCTCGAACTTCGAGGGGTTCGTATCGACCACGACGATCCGGCTGGCCTTCGCCATGACCGCGCCCTGCACCACCGAGAGACCGATGCCGCCCATGCCGAAGACCGCGACGGTCGAACCCGGCTCCACCCTGGCGGTGTTCAGCACAGCGCCGATGCCGGTGGTGATGCCGCAGCCGAGCAGGCAGACCTTGTCCAGCGGCGCATCCTTGTTGATCTTCGCCAGCGAGATCTCCGGCAGGACCGTGTATTCGCTGAAGGTGCTGGTGCCCATGTAGTGCAGCAGCTGCTTACCACCCAGCGAGAAACGTGAGGTGCCGTCCGGCATCAGCCCTTTGCCCTGCGTCACGCGAATCTTTTGGCAGAGGTTGGTCTTGCCCGACAGACAGAACTTGCACTCGCCACATTCCGGCGTGTACAGCGGGATCACGTGATCGCCGGGCTTCAGCGAGGTAACGCCCTCGCCGACCTCTTCCACGATGCCGCCACCTTCGTGCCCGAGAATCACCGGGAAGGCGCCTTCCGGGTCGTCGCCTGACAACGTGTAGGCATCCGTATGGCACACGCCCGTGGCGACGATGCGGACCAGCACCTCGCCCGCCTTCGGGCCCTGGACGTCGATTTCTTCGATGGACAGCGGCTTTCCTGCTTCCCAGGCAACGGCGGCACGAGACTTCATGGTCGGATCTTCCTCTTACAATGACGATGGACCCGGCGCCAGCGCCGGTGAATCGGGGATTTTAGTCATGCCGCGCCCGATCGATTAGCCATCCGGCACGTGAAGCATTTTTACCTGAGAGCAAAGATCAATGCGCGCATGGGATGGGATGGACGCCTTTGTCGAGGTCGTGCGGCTGGGCAGCTTCTCGGCTGCCGCCCGCAGCCTCGACCTCTCGACGGCTTTCATCAGCCGGGCGGTCAGCGCGCTGGAGCAGCGGCTGGGCACCCAGTTGCTGCACCGGACCACCCGCAAACTCCGCCTCACCGACGCCGGCCGTCTTTACTACGAGCACGCCCGACACCTCCTCGAAGGGTTCGATGCCGCCGATCAGGCGATTGTCGACTTTCAGGACGGGTTGCGCGGCAACCTCCGGATCAGCCTGGCGACCACCTACGGCGAACGCTACGTTGCCCCGCTGGTCAATGAATTCCTTGCCGCACACCCGCAGCTGGGCGTGGACATGGATTTCTCGAACCGGACGGTCGACCTGATCGAGGAGGGCTACGACCTGACGGTACGCACCGGGTTGCTGCCCGACTCGAACCTGGTGGCGCGCCGTCTTGGCGAGCGTCGGCTCTTCGTGGTCGCCTCGCCCGCGTATCTCGCCAGCCATCCCGCACCGGCAACCCCTGATGATCTGACGAGTCATATCTTGCTGCTCGGGTCGGCAAGCCACTGGATCTTCGCCGAGCACGGACAGCCCCGACAGCGGCCTGTGCGTGGCCGATATCACGCCAGTTCCGGGCAGGCCCTGCTCGACGCCGTCCGTCGCGGACTTGGGATCGCGCAGCTGCCCGACTTCTACGTCGAGCAAGCCCTGACGGACGGCTCACTGGTGTCCGTGCTCGACAGCTGGCGCTATGACCATGGCTCCGTCTGGCTGGTTTATCCCCAGAGCCGCCACCTGTCGCCCAAGGTGCGCCAGCTTGCCGACTTCCTTGTTGAACGGCTGGCAACACCCCCGTGGCGTCAAACACCCGTTTGAGTTAAACTAGGGTTAACGGATACGGCTGAAACGGCGAACGAAAGCCGCAGGTAAGGGTTCGAAAGAGGTCCTCGGTCGGCTCGACCGGAAAATCGTTTGAACCTTTTCCTTACAAGCGCTGTCCAACGATTCGATGCCTGAGACCCCTTGTAATGTCCCAGGGCGCCCATAGAAAGGGCGTGTACTAAACTCGTTAGTTCAGAAATTAAGCCGATATGGCGATGACGAAAGACTAACGAACCGATTGTTCACCAAACGAAACGGACCAGCGATATCAGCGGGTCCACACCGCGCCAAAGACCGGCGGCGCAGGTGCCCACGCTTTCGATATCCGGTCACTGACGACTGGGAGAAACGACTATGAACGAACTTCGCAACGATTACGGCATCACCACTTTCGAATACTCGACGGGCTTCCAGGCCGGCGACAGCAGCACCGGTCTCGACCTCTTCGGCGGTGAAATGGACGGCTACGACTGGCTCGGCGAAGTCGCCAGCCGTCTGAGCGGCGACTCGGTCTAAGGCGCCTGCGCCACCTGGCCGGTCGGGCATAAGCAGAAGGCCTGCCACGCGGCGGGCCTTCTTGCGTCAGGGCGTCTTACGCGCCCGTGTCTTCGCTGCTTTCTTCGCGGCGGTTTTCCTTCCCGTAGCACCTTTGGTGCGAGCGGCTTTCTTCGCGGCGGTCGAGCGGCTTGTGGCCGTCCGCTTCGACGCACTTTTTCTCGCCTGCACTGACAGCGCCCGCTCAGACGCAGCGGACTTACCCTCGCGCTTGAGCGCCTTGCTGCTTGCCCGGGAACGGGCGGCGGAGGTCTCTTTCACGACTGAAGTCTTCTTCGGCGCCGCTTTCCGGGCAGCCGGGAGTTTCGCCGGCGCCTTCGTTGTGGCGGATTTTTTAGCGGACGCCCTGGTGTCCTGCGCAGCCTTCTTCTTCGTCGCCTTACTCGCCGTCCTGGCGGGTTTCGCTTTGATACCAGCGCGCCGCGCCTTGGACAGCCCGATCGCAATGGCTTGCTTTGCCGACCGGGCGCCGTGCCTGCCCTCGCGAATGTGCTCTATTTCCTCGTGAACGAATTCGCCCGCCTGGGTCGACGCGGACTTACCTTCGCGCTTGTCCTTTTTTGCCCTGGCGAGTGTTTTTTTCTCAGGCATGGCGTGTCTCCTCCGGCAGTCGCTTCAGGGAATTCGGATCGCCAACGCTTCCGGCGCCTCAGGCGGCGGGGCATCGCCCTCGGGGTCATCTGGATGGGGCGGCGTTTCCGGCGTTTCCTGCGGTCGATCCGAGCCGGGGTTGCCGCCGGGCATTTCCGGTCGAGGAGTCACCGGAGCCTCTTCAGGTATCACTGGCGAGCGACCAGGGGTTTCGGGAATGTAAGGGCTTTGCATGGTGGCGTGTCCATCGGCGGCGGCGTCCAGCGAGACTGCCCCGCCCCGCGTGATCCGATCGTCATTCCCACGTCATGCACGCGGGAACGACGCTCGTTACACGGACGCCTGCCCAACGTTCCTGGACCTGTCCACGGAGCACGCGCATGACACTGAAAGCCCTCGGCCTGAACTGCACGCTCAGTGCCTCGCCCAAGCCATCATCAAGTCAGAAGCTGCTGGATCAGTTGCTCGACGGCCTGAAAAAGTACGACGTTGAGACCGAAAGCGTACGGGTCGTCGATCTGAACATCAAACCCGGTGTCAGCCACGATGAGGGCGAGGGTGATGAGTGGCCGGCGCTGCGCCAGCGCATCATGGCGGCGGATATTCTTGTCATCGCCACACCGATCTGGATGGGTCAGCCTTCGAGCGTCAGCAAACGCGTGCTCGAACGCATGGATGCAATCCTCGGCGATATCGGTGATGACGGACGGTATCCCACGTTCGGGAAGGTCGGTCTGGTCGGTGTCGTCGGTAACGAGGACGGCGCGCACCACGTGACCGCGGAGATCTACCAGGCGCTCGCCGATGTCGGCTTCACGATTCCCGCAGGTAGCTCGGCCTACTGGGTAGGCGAAGCGATGTCCGACACCAATTACATCGATCTGAAGAAGACCCCGGAAAAGGTGGCCAAAACGATCGCAACGCTGACGACCAACGCCGCGCATCTCGCCACGCTTCTCAAGGCGTCGAACTATCCTGCACCCTGAACACGGTGAATTCGACGAAACGCACGCTTCACAGGTCACTCATGGGGAGAGGGCGTAAACAGGTCACGCTGCGAATGACGCAGAGCCTGAAGAGGAATGCACCATGGATAAGAATCGCACCGAAGGCATGAAGCACGAGATCAAGGGCGCCGTGAAGGAAGGCGTCGGCAAGGTTACGGGCAATCACGCGAAAGAAGCGGCGGGCAACATCGAAAAGAATGCCGGCAAGGTCCAGAAAGAAGTAGGCAAGGCTGCGGACCAGGTACGCGACGAAAGCCGCAAGCACTGAGTGCTTTGCGTCGGGGGATCCGCTCAGGATCCCCCGCGCCTTTCAGCCGGCGTCAGCGCCGGTACTACCTGGCCGCACCACGCAGTCTCGTAGCCATCGGTTCAGATCTCGTAACTCGCCCGCCCGGCAGCCGACCCCTTCCGGACCGTGCACGGCCCGATTCCGGCGAGGCAAGCATGAGGGCGGTCGCCGCGCGGATCAGTATCCGCATGTGGCTGTAGCGCAGCGCATGCCCCCCCCCGAGAAAATCATCACTTCCAGCGGCATCAAACCTATGACCGTGAGAGACGGACGAACTCTCCATCACGGCGCGGCAAGAGGAAACCTCCGCGGAACGCGATGATGGGAGACCACTAGCAGGATGCTGGTGCCGCGCAGCATGTCAATGCCGGGGCTACGTGGGAGGATCGAACGGGACATGCCGGCTTCCAAGGCGAAGCCGAGAGCATGTGGTCTTGCGGAAACGTCGAAACGTAGGACAGGGTCGAGGTAGGACAGCGGTAGCGCACCGTTTGAGGGCACGCTACCGCATGGCGTCGATCAGGTGCAGCCGCGTACCAGGAAGATCAGCAGCAGCACGGGGATCGGCACGCCCAGCAACCACAGCAGAATGTAGCCGATGCCACCCTTCTGCTTTTCCGGAACCACACTCTTTTCCTCATCCATCGAACGTCCCTCCGCATTGTGTCAGGGCGCAAGCGTCTATCGGGGCGCGTGCAACGGGTGTGATTTCGTCGCCACCGCCGTTTTCGCAACGACACCGTCTTCGCACGTCGTGCATTATTCGTGACGGGTACCCGCCTCAAGGATTTACGATGAATCTGCTCCGTCCCACCCTGCTCGCTCTTGCTCTGGTCGCCGCGTGCCCTGCCGCCGGTGCGGCCACGGTGATCCGGGGCGCGCGTCTCCTCGACGGCACCGGCGGCCCCGCGCGGGAGGATGTCACGATGGTCATCGACGGCGACCGGATCACGATGCTGGGCGCCGGTCTCCGGGTGAAGATGCCGAAGGACACCACGGTCGTCGACTACACTGGCAAGACGATCATACCGGGACTGATTTCCGACCACGGTCACATCGGCTCGGTCGACGGGACTCGCAGTGGTACGCCGGATCTGTACACGCGCGACAACGCCTTGCGCCAGCTGAAGCAGTGGCGTGCCTACGGCGTCACCACGGTCACCTCGCTCGGGGTCAACAACCCCGACGTGTTCTACCCGCTGCGTGCCGACCTGCATGCGGGTAAAGCGGACGGCGCCGATCTCTTCGGTGCGGATCGCGGGATCGGCGTGCCCAACGGTGCGCCGCCGGCAAAGATGATGCAGGTCGGCCCGAATCAGCTGGACCGCCCCTCCACCCCCGACGAGGCACGCGCCGCCGTCGACGCCGCAGCGGAACGCGGCACCGACATCGTCAAGATCTGGGTGGACGACTTCAACGGCAGCCTGCCCGTCAAGATGAAACCGGAGATCTGGCACGCGGTCATCGATGAGGCGCACGCCAGACATCTGCGCGTCGCGGCGCACGTCTATTACCTCGACGATGCACGCCAGCTGGTGGATGCGGGCGTCGACATACTCGCTCACGGTGTACGCGACCGACCGGTGGACAGCGCCTTCGTCCAGGCGATGAAGCAGCACGGGACCTGGTATATCGCCACGCTCGATCTCAACGAGGCCGCTTATATCTATGCCCGTCATCCGGCGTGGATGGACCAGCCCTTCTTCACCCACGCAGTGCAGCCCGCCCTGGCCAGGCAGTTCGCCGATACCGCGTGGCGCGATCGCGTGCAGAACGACGGCTCCACCAGGACCAACGAAGAAGCGCTGCAAACCAATCTGAAGAACCTGAAGACGCTTTACGACGCAGGTGTGAGGATCGGCTTCGGCACCGATGCCGGTGCGATGCCGCTGCGCATTCCCGGTTTTGCCGAGCACCGTGAGCTCGCCCTCATGGTCGATGCGGGCCTCACGCCGATGCAGGCGATTCAGATCGCAACCCAGCGTGCCGCCGAACTGCTGGGTCTTGACGACCGCGGCGTCCTGGCCAGGGGCAAGCGGGCCGACTTCATCGTTCTCGACGCCGATCCGTCGGGCGATATCGAAGCGACCACGAAAATTTCCGCGGTGTGGCAGCGCGGCCGCCAGGTCAGCGGTAAGGTCGACGCGTTCACGCCCTGATGCCCAACCCACCCACATCGAGCCCGTCGAGTGTCACGGTGCGGCCAGCGTGTGCTGCTCGTCGAAGACAAAGCCATGCTCCGCTCGCTGGCCCCCATTTGCTGGGGCCGACGGCGCCTTAGCGTCAGGCCGTTTCAGGTTCCGCAGGTCGCTCGGCATCGTGCGCCTGCGCCGCGCGCTGCATGGCCACCAGAAAATCGGTGCCGTAGCGCATCACGAAAGGTGCCACCGTTCCCGGGACGAACCCGTCGGGCAAAGAAGCGATGTCGGTATCGATGTCGGGCAAAAGCGTGGATCGACGTGCCATGGCCTTGAAGGCCCCCTTTTCTGGTATTCCCCCATCGCTCTTACTAAGGCAAAAACCGGGCCACGTCAATCCTTGAGCCGAAAAAATCTGCGACAAAAAGGCGCACCCGACTGATTTTCGCGGAGGACATCCCGGCGGAGGCCTAAAATCCACTCACGCGCCGCTTCCGGCGCGCGGGAGGTCCCATCGTGTACCAGGCCCAGGCCGTCGCCAGTCAGTCCGTCGCCCGCCGTCCGTCGGTGTACTGCAATGCGTCGTGTCGTTACGCCGCCGTCTGCGAAGCAACACGTGGCGGCGATCCCGAGCTGCTCGACATGCGTGACGTCGTCGAACGCGTCGGTCCGTTTTCCGAAGGCGACCGGCTCGTGCAGCCCGATGCCCCGCATCGCGCGGCCTTCGCCGTCGTCAGTGGCATGGCCAAGACGGTCGGCGACGGCCGGGTGGTCGCGTTCCATCTGCCGGGCGAACTCTTCGCGCTGGACGTCGCCAGAACCGGCGCACACAACGCGTCCGTCGTGGCCGTCGGCAAGACGTGGTTCTGCCGCTTTCCGCGCGCCGCGACCGACGAACTCTGCGAGCACAATGACGCGCTGACCCGACACCTGCGCTCGCTGCGCCGGCGTGAACGAGTCAGTGCGGCCCACGCGGCGGACGGGCTGGCCGCGTCACGCGTTCGCTCTTTCCTGGTCGACCTGCTCGACCGGCGGCGTCGTTTCGAAGGGGCCAGCCCTTTCGTTCCCCTGCCCATGTCCCGCGACGATATCGGCTCCTACCTCCGGATGAGCTCGGCCACCGTTACGCGCATGCTGGGGAAGCTCCGCGCCGAGGGTGCCATCGCCATCCTTCCAAATGGTATCGAGGTCACCGACGAGGCCGCTCTGCGCGGCTAGCGATCGATCCGCCCGCGTCATGCACGGGGCGGCCCGGACCTCAGGGGATCGAGCAGGCGACGCAGACCGTTATGGTCGAGCTCCAGCATGATCGCCAGCAGGCGTCCGAGTTCGCCGGGAGGAAAGCCCTCCCGGGCAAACCACGCGAGATAGTTGCCCGGCAGATCGGCGATCGCCCTTCCCTTGAACTTACCGAAGGGCATGATCGCGGTGGCGAGCTTGGCGAGGTCCTGACGAAAAGCGTCGTTCGGATCGGTCATGCCGAAATTCCAGCCCTACTCGTCGCCGGGATCGAAGCCTTCGCGTTCCTTCATCAACGTGCGCGCCGCCGCGACACCAAGGGTCATGCCCTCCGCGCACGCGTCTTCTTCATTCTCGTGGAGGGTAACGCAGAGCTTCTCGGCGATCTCGTCGCCGTCCTCGCTGATGACGTATTTACCGCGCCAGCGGCCGGGCTTGGCAACGTAGCACGTGCCTTCCACGTCGAAGTAACCAATCTTTCGATGCGTCATGGGTGGGATGTTCCTCCTTCTTCCCTCCATCGTATGCATCGCGGATCAACGTGACGTGCAGCCGTGCTATTGCAGACCGGCGACGGGCCGCTTGGCGTTGGATTCGAATTCCCGCCAGATACCGTCCGCGCCTTCCACGGAGACGAGCACCTGCAGGCCGCTTTGCACGCCGAGCAGCTTGGACTGCTGCACGGCGTACGCTATCGCGGCGACGCGAGTTTCGAAGTTTTCCATCGGCACGCCATTCATCTGGACGTGCCACAAGCCCGCGAGGTCGGGGCTGAACGGAATGTCGTAGATCACCAGGGCCATGAAGAAATGCGTAACCTCGTGCATTCCGCAGACGCCTTCGCGTATCGCGAGAAAGGTCGGCTGCGGAGATGGATGCGCAAGGTTATCCGTTCGCACGTGTCCCCACAATGGAAGAAATGCCCGAAAATCCTTCACATAGCGGTCACGACGCAACTCACTTCGGCGCGTCGTAGGTGCCCGGACTCTCCGACGTCGCCCGCCATTCGGGACGCCGCTCGCGCGTCGCATCGAGCAGAGCCTGCCGCACCCCTTCGAGGTCGAGGTCGGTGCCATAAACCGGACTGGCCGGCTGCTGCCGCCAGGACTCCGCGAGCGTGCCCGCATCCACTCCATCGAAACCCAGCTCGTCGACGAGCTTCAGGATCGCGGCCTTGGCGTTGGAATCGTCCCCAGCCACCGGAAGGGCGATGCGCTTATCCGCCGTGGAGGGCTTGCCGTGAGTGCGCAGATGTTCGGCGTAAATATTGTTGAACGCCTTTATCACGGGCCTGCCGAGCTGATCGGCTACCCACTGGCTTTCCGGGACACCCTCCTCGATGGGTGCGATACGACCGTCCCGCTCGCGGGGGTAGTAGTTGCCGGTGTCGACGACCACGGTCTCCGGCGAGACGCCGGCAAAGAGGTCCGAGGGGAGGCCGGGAATGCGCGATTCCGGGATCGTGACGATAACGACCTCGCCACCGCGCGCCGCCTCGTGGGCCGTGACGGCTACCGCACCCGTCTCTTTCGCCAGGCCGGAAAGCGTTTCCGGGCCGCGCGAATTTGCGATCAGCACCTCGTGACCGATTTCGCGAAACCGCCGGGTCAGAGCCTGCCCGATATTGCCAGCGCCGATAATGCCGATTTTCATAGCGAAGGAACTCCAGTCCGGGGAAGACGTCCATGTTCGTGATCCGCCGTGAATGGCGGGCGAGCACCTGGTGATTGCCCAGCTGTGCCGACCGACACTCGTCCGTTCATCGTCTTCCCTTTAGCCTTCTCGCCCATGACCCCGACCCGCACCCTCGCCCTGCTCGGCTCCCTCCTCCTGGCGATGGCGCCCGCCCTCGCCCAGACGACCCTGCCGGCGCCTGCCTCGTCCGTGCCCACGCTGGAGGCGGTGACCGTCAGTGGCGTGCAGCCGGGCCCGGGACTCTGGAAGGTGACGCGAGGGGAGCACACGTTGCTGATTCTCGGCACGCTGACCCCGTTGCCAAAGAACATGAGCTGGCAGACCGCCGAGATCGACGATGCTCTGAGCCATACCGATGCCCTGATCCTCCCGCCGAAAGTCGAGATCAAGCCGAACACCGGATTCTTCGGCCGCCTGGCCCTGCTGCCGTCCCTGATCGGCGTACGCAATTCGCCCGACGGCAAGACGCTGCAGGAATCCGTTCCCCCGGACGTCTACGCGCGGTGGCTGACCGTCAAGGCGAAGTACATCGGCGACGACCGCAAGGTCGAGCGTTACCGGCCCATTTTTGCCGTGCTGGAACTGTACAAGTCGGCTGTGCGCCAGAGCGGACTGGCGAGGTCAGGGGGCGTCACCCGCACGGTCATGGACCTGGCGACCAAACATGGCGTAAAGCAGGTGCCGGTCGAATACACCCTGCTGGTCGACGACCCCCGTGCGGCGGTGAAGTCGTTCAAGAAATCGACCCTGGACGATGTCTCCTGCTTCGCCCAGAGCATCGACAACATCGATGCTCAGCTGGCCGACATGACCGCACGCGCCAACGCCTGGGCCACGGGCGACATCGCCGCGCTCCAGGACGACCGCACGGCGAAGCAGCGGATCACCTGCATGAACGCGGCCACCGACAGCGGCGTAGCGCAGCAGATCGGCCTGACCGACGTACCCAGGGCCGTGCGCGAACGCTGGCTCGCCGCCGTGGATGCCGCGATGGCGAGCAATACGCAGACCATCGCCATCGTGGCGCTCGACGACCTGCTCGGCGGCAATGGCTACCTCAGCGCACTGAAGGCGAAGGGTTACAGCGTGCTCGCACCCGATGAGGGCGACTGAGCGGGTGGTACGCCAACCCGGATCGCGGCGGAGAAATCATCCCCCTGCTCCGTCGCTCGCGCACGGTCGGTGATGCGCCCGAGCCGACGCCACTCTTCCACGCTCAGACGCCGGTCGAGCGTACCGTTGTCCATCAGATATTCCGGCAGATAGCCGGTAAGCAACAGTCGGGGATCGAGCGGCAGACCACGGTCGATGCGCCGCGCCATCCGGTACACGATGGTCGTGCAGTTGGACGTCACGGTGTTGTAGAACCGGGGCTGCCTGACCAGCTGATTCGCTGCCTCCACGTAGGAAACGAATAACGAACGCATCGCCTCGCGCGGCATGCGCAGCGGGAAGATGTAATCGTCCTCGCCACGCACATTGGTGCGGACGCGCACGATGTCCCGCTCGTCGGCCGCCAGCAGGATCAGTTCGAACTGCTTGAAGAAGCCGCCGATTTCGGAAAAGGCCTCTCCGCGCTCACGCCGGATCTCGACCGAGAACACCACGTGGCGGCCATCGTCGAATCCGAACGACAGCATGGCGTGCGCGATGGCTTCGCTGGACCAGTAAGACAGGATCGCGTCGGCATCGGTCAGGTGGTCGAGGTCGTACTCGCGGGTTTCCCAGTGCTGGTCGTAGTCGGTCTCGGTACGCCAGCTGAAATCACGCACGTTGTGTAACGTGACCCGTGACCCGCTCACCTCACCTGACAGCAACCGGTTCACATCGTCGGCCCAGACACGGTCATGAGTGGGCCGGACCGTCGTCCACCATCCCAGCAGAGCGATCAAGGCGACCAGCATGGCCAGCGGCGCCCACCACACACGCCAGCCGAACAGCGCGGCGGCCAGCCCCAGCCACAGGACACTCCACACGCAGGCGCCCGCGATCCTTGCGGCCTGCGGCCCCGGCAACTGGTAAACCAGGGCGATGGCACCCCAGGCACCGGAAAGAAACAGCAGCAGCCCCGCGAACGCGCCGGCCAGGCCACGGGCAAACATCCGGCGTCTTCTCATGGAGGCTCATGGACTCGAAGGACAGATCGCATAAGCGTCGCCCGCCACGACCGCGAACGCAAACACCACGACATCGTTTGCCCGTTCGGTCTATGGCATCGCATCGAAAACCGCGTTATTTTCGTGACGTTACCGGGCGTCGCGCCCGGTCCGGCCGATTTCGGGGGTGGCATGGTCCGTTTTCCGGCGATACCGCAGGCGATCGTCTTCGATCTGGACGGCGTCCTGTTCGATACCGAGGCGCTCTACCGCGATGCCCTTCTCGCAGCGGCCGAGGAGGCAGGCATCCATCTGCCCCTGTCACTTTGCCAGCGCATGGTCGGACTGCACGGCCACGCGGCGCGCATGCTGTTGCGCGAGCACGTCGGCGACGAACTCGACCTCGATACCGTCTGGCACAGTGCCTCGCGGCGCTACCACGCCATGATGGACACCGACCTGCGTCTGAAACCCGGTGTCACCGCGCTGCTCGATACACTCGATGAGCTCAGCCTGCCCCGCGCCATCGCTACATCGTCCCCGCACCGGACCGCGATTCATCACCTCGAAGCGTTCGGCCTGCGTGACCGCTTCGACGCGCTCGTCGCGGCCGGCGACTGCGAGCGGTGCAAACCCTTCCCCGATCCCTACCTCCGTGCGGCCCGCATCCTCAACAAGGCCGCCGGCGTCTGCCTCGCGCTGGAGGACTCCCAGGCCGGCGTACGTTCCGCGGTCGCCGCGGGCATGCCAACCATCATGGTGCCCGACCTGCAGCAGCCCTCGGCCGAGCTGCGGCGGCTGTGCGCGACCGTGGTCACCGGTCTCGACGACGTCAATCTTTGGCTGCGCGAGGTCTGTGGCGCGAGTCCCAGCGAGGCACCGGCCCACTGATCGTCCTCGCACGCCGCGATCACGCCCCCATACGGTGGCGTCCCGTGCAGGCTTCATGCACCGCGTCCTCCAGTTCCCTGAGGCTATAGGGCTTGGATACCAGCGGTGCGCGGTATCTCCCGGGGATATCCACCGGCAGGGTACCGGTGGCGAGCACGTAGGGAATACCGCGGCGCTTCAGCTCGTCGAGCGCGGGATACGCCATCACGCCTTGCAGGTCGAGGTCGACCACCGCCACATCGCAGTGTTCGACATGGGCGAGCCGGATGGCCTCTTCGATGCACGATGCCGATGCGGCGACCGCGTAGCCCAGCCGCTCCTCGAGCAGGTCGGCGAGGGCAGCCGCCAGACCGGGGTGATCTTCGAAGACAAGCGCCCGCCCTGTGACGTGAGTACGACTCATGGTCCCCTCGAGCTCAAGCGAAAAAACTCGCGGTCCGACGCTACTCCGCTTTGACTCAGCCGGCCATACATCGTTCGACCGGCTTCGTGCCGCGCGCCGCTACGGGGACGCCGTCGCGTCGGACGATTCGACGATAAACGGTGGCGCGCCGCCGTCGCCCTTGCCCTGTGAGCCGAGGTCATCGCCCACCCTGGCCAGCCGCTGCGCGATGTGGCCGCTATCGCGGCGCAACGGGTCACCCGGCCTTCCCGCCTGCGCGCTGGCGATCATCGCGGCCTGCGCCTGCTTCAGCCGGACGACGCCCATGTTGTACAGCGCACGCGCGTGATCCGGCTTGATCTGGATCGCCCTCCCGTAGGCGGCGACGGCGTCATCGGGCCGTTGCAGCCGAAAACGCGCATTTCCCAGTCGGAACCAGGCATCGGCATCATCAGGCAGCACCTGCACGATCGCCTCGTACAGATCGGCCGCATGCTGGATGTCGCCCTGCGCATACGCCCGGTCGGCCTCGAGCTTCCGCTGCTGCACATCCGGCATGCGGGGCGGTTCGGGGAGGGTTCCGTGCGCGGCGCAACCCGCCAGCGCGAGCAGGCCCGCCATGAGGGGAACCCGCATTGTCGAAATCACCATCGCCTGCTCCTGTCACATCACCGTGCCGGACAGCTTGTCGCCTATGACGCGACCGCGTCAAATCAACGGGCGAGCCACTGTGCCGCCAGGGCGAGCCCGGCGGGCAAGGCCTGCACGTACAGAATGCGGCGGCTGGCGGTAAAGCCGCCCCAGAGGCCCGCGACCACGACGCAGCCCAGACCGTAAAACACGAACGCCGATGCGAACGGTTCGGGCAGGAGCACGCCAAGCAGCAGCGCGGCCACCAGGAACCCGTTATAAAGCCCCTGATTGGACGCCAGGGTCGCGCTCTGGTCGGCAAACTGCGGGGTGATCCCGAAAACGCGCGGACCGCGCGATCGCCACAGCACCATCTCCAGTATGACGATGTAGATATGTATCAGGATCACCAGGACGGTGAGTACGATGGCGACGAGGTGCATGGACGATCCTTCCCGATGCGGAGGGCGGCAAGGATAGCCGCAAAGACCTCCATTCCGCACCGGATGGTTTCGTTGCCCCGCAAGGATCGTCGCCGCACCGGACGGCGTCTACCGAAAAACTACTGCAAGGCGAAAAACGCCCGAAACGTCGTGGAATCCCGTGCATCCGATAGGCCGGAAGTCAGATTGCACGAAGGCCGGCATGACGGTTTCATTAGCGTCATGCGGAACGTCATGGCAGCGCAGGAGATCTCCCTGGAAGCTCTCGGGCTGCTTCAGGCACTACTGCATCGTGATTACGACGAGGCGCAGTTCAGGGCCAGCCATGTCGCCCGACATGCCCTTCGCCACGAACACCTCTCCGTGGCCGACGCGGCCGAGCGGATCGAAGCACTCCTGCAACACGGCTGCCCTGACAGCGTCGCCCTACGCCGCGCTCTGCGTTTGCTGACCGCCTCGGTCGATCACATGCAGGTCGTCGCACTGAACCGGGCCGGCCGCATCCTCTGAGTCCGGCCCGGCGGCCAGCGACAAATGACGGCACGCGCGTCCTCCGCCGCGCCCTTCCACCTGGGTTAGGATCGGACGGACCTGCACGGAATATCTATCCATGAGTCCCACCGACGGCATCGACCCCACGGCAAAACCCAGCGGCGCCGGATGCGCTGAATGCATCGCCAACGACACCTGGTGGTTCCACCTTCGTCGCTGCGCGCAGTGCGGACACATCGGCTGCTGCGACGATTCACTGCACAAGCACGCCTCGAAACACGCGCACGCCACCGGACATCCGATCATCCAGAGCTTCGAGCCCGGCGAAGACTGGTTCTACGACTACCGCACGGACTCGGAAGTCGACGGGCCGTCGCTCGCGCCGCCTCATAGCCATCCGTCGGACCAGCCGACGCCGGGGCCGGCGGGCAAGGTGCCGCGCAACTGGCAGCGTGTTCTGAGCGAGGGCTGATCCGATCCATGAAACACGTGCTTTTCGACATGGACGGCGTGCTCGTCGATTACGAACCCGGCATCCGCGTCGCCCACCTGGCGGCGGCGCTCGACCGCTCACCTGACTCCGTACACGCGGCCATTTACGATTCGGGCATCGAGGACGACTCGGATGCCGGGCGCATCGATGCCGATGAATACCTTCGTCGCCTCGGTGCGGCGCTCGACACCTCGGTCTCCTGCGCTCAGTGGACAGCAGCGCGCAGGGAAGCGACCCGGGTACGTCCCTGGGCCATCGCGCTGGCTTCTTCACTCCCGCCTCGCGCCGACGCAGCGATTCTGACGAACAACGGTGAGATACTCGCCCGGCAACTGCCCACCATCGCTCCGGCACTGGCCGCATGGTTCGGCGCTCGCGCGCTTGTGGCCGGCCAGTTCGGCGCGGCCAAGCCGGACCCCGCCGTTTTCGAGTCGGCCGCGCGGCATCTCGGCTGGCGACCGGCCGATACGTTATTCATCGACGACACCGCCGGTCACGTCGAAGGCGCGAAGCGGGTCGGCATGCACGGGCACCACTTCCGGTCGGAAGCCCTGCTCCGCGATGAGATCCAGCGATTCCTAACCAGGTAACCTTCATGAAAGCCATCACCTTCGATCAGTTCGGCGACGCGGACGTCCTGCACCTCACCGACGTCGATCAGCCCGTGGCTCGCGACGACGACCTGCTGGTGCGTGTACACGCCGCGGGCGTCAATCGTGCGGACATCATCCAGCGCAATGGCGGCTACAAGGGCGAAAGCTACGGCGACTCCGAGATCATGGGCCTGGAGATCGCCGGCGAGATCATCGCGATCGGCCGCAACGTGCACGGCCATGCGGTCGGCGACCGCGTCATGGGAATCGTCGGCGGCGGGGCTTACGCGGAGGTCGCGCGCATCGACCATCGCATGGCGATGACCATTCCCGACCGCCTCGGCTACGTGGAAGCCGCCGCCATCCCCGAAGCCTTCGTCACCGCGCACGAGGCGGCCTTCCATCTCGGCCGCGTCGAATCGATGGACAGCATCCTCATCCATGCCGGTGCCAGCGGCGTTGGCTCGGCCGCCATCCAGCTCGCCCGTGCGGCGGGTGCCAGGGTGTTCGCCACCGCGAGCGGTGGCAAGCTCGACCGCGTGCGTGGTTTTGGCGCCGGGATCGCCATCGACTACCGCAGCGACGATTTCGCCGAGGTGGTCGCACGGGAAACGGACAAGCGAGGGGTCGATGTCATCGTCGACTTCATCGGCGCGCCGTATTTCGAGCGCAACCTTGCCTCACTCAATCACGGCGGCCGGCTCGTGCAGGTTGGCCTGCTCGGTGGCAGCAATGGAGCGACGCTGCCCCTCGACCAGTTGTTGTACCGGCACCTGCAGATCATCGGCACCGTCATGAAATCGCGCCCCGCCGCGGTGAAGCAGGCCATGACACGACGCTTCCGCGAGCGCTGGCTGCACCGCTTCGCCGACGGCACGCTCAGCCCGGTGGTCGACAGCGAATACCCGCTCAGCCAGGCCGCCGAGGCGCACCGGCACATGGAATCGGGCCAGAGCACGGGCAAAATCATTCTGACGATGTGACCCGGGGTAACCCCATCCGGTGACTGTCGGCGACTACGTAGACAGACCCACAGGATCGGGACCATGTACGCCATCGCTCCGGAACATCACCTCAACGCGCTTGTGCTCGCGCTGACAGCCGGCTTCAAGGATCCGACGCCCTCGGTGCCGGATGACGACACTACGCTCATGCACCGCTACCGGCATGGCGATGTCGATGCGTTCCGCGAACTGTACGGGCGCTATCACAAGCGACTTCATCGTTATTTGTTACGACTTGCCAACCGCGCCGCGGATGCCGAAGAAGTATTCCAGGACGTCTGGGCCGCCGTCATTCGCGGCCGCAGCGACTTTCGCGCCCAGACATCATTTGCCAGCTGGCTCTTCGCGATCGCCCATCGACGCGCGGCAGACCGGTTTCGCCTGCTGGACCGCCATGCGCCCGAATGGCGTAGCGATAGCGAAGATGAGGCTGGCATCGACGACCTGGTGGCCACCGATGCCATCGCTCCGGAGCGCGTCGCTCACAGCGAAGCGCTAGGAGTTGCTTTGCTCGAGGCGATCGCGGCGCTGCCGCCGCTTCAACGCGAGGCCTTCTTGTTGAAAGCGGAAGGCGAACTAACGCTCGACCAGATTGCCTCTATCACCGGGACATCGCGCGAGACGGTCAAAAGCCGACTTCGTTATGCCCAGGTCCGACTTCGTAAAGCGCTCGAGGCCTGGCAGTGAACGACCTCGACCAGCTCGCGTTTCTTTATCGACGGCACGCGCACGAAGCGCCGGCAAAGCGGACGAATGACGCCATGCTGGCACTCGCCGCTCGTTCGGCCGCGAGGCAGCGTTCGCGGCAAGCGGGGGGCTGGCTTGCGCTCGCATTGGCCGCTTCGGCAGCCCTCTGGCTCGGCATGCATGGCACCTCCCCGCCGCCTCAGAATGTGCCAACCGGCATGGCATCCGCCCTGCCCGCAGGTTACGAGGAAGGACGCACCAACGCGTTCCTGCGCAGCATGGATATCGATCCGCCGCCATCCGCTGCCACTCGCACCCTGCGCGACCCGACGCGTACCCCGTAGAACCCGTCTTATCCCTTCGAAGGACATTGCCCGTGAAAATGCGCCTGCTCGCTTCCCTCGCCGCACTGGCCCTTACATCCGTCGCGAACGCGGCGACACTCCCTAACGGCTGGCACGTGGCGGGCTCCTCGCCCAGGGACTACGACATGGGCACAGCGCAGGCACCCAACCTCCGCGACGGCTGGCAGGCGTTCATCCACGCCAGGCCCGGTGCGAATGGTTTCGGTACCCTCATGCAGACCATCGATGCCACCGCCTATCGCGGCAAGCGGGTACGCCTGACCGGCGCGCTACGCACTCAGAACGCCGACAAGGCGCAGATGTGGATGCGCATCGATGGCACATCGAGCAAGCTGCTGGGCTTCGACAACATGGACCGCCACCCCTTGCGGGGTACCTCGGACTGGACGCCGTGCAGCATCGTGCTCGACGTGCCGGATGCGGCGACGGCAATCGCGTTCGGATTCCTGCTGGACGGCAAGGGCGGCGTGGACGCCCGTCCGTTCAAGCTGGACGTCGTCGGCAACGACGTGCCCACGACAGGCATGGACCACCCCAACCTTCCACCAGCACCGGTCAATCTGGGCTTTGAGCCTTGAAGAACTGCGGCTGCACCTCGACGGCAAGCAGTTCGTGCAGATGCACGGCCGTTTCGCCCGCGGAGCGAATCTCGTAAGGGATGTAGATGAAGCGGGCGAAACCGTCGCCCTCGATATGCACGCGGATGCCCTTCTCCACCTGAGCGTCAAGGTTTTCAGGAATGTCGACCTGGGCAACCAGAGCGACGCCTTCGACGCCACCCGCGGCGCCGATACGCACCAGCTGAGCCGAAATCGACTCATATACGTCGCGCGGTTGCGGATTTTCTTCTCCACCGACATCGCCACTCACCGCGGCGATCTTTCCATCCGCCGAGATCGTGGCACCGAACGGATAGAAATCACCACTTTCGGACAGCATCTCCTGCGCGAACCGGGCGGTGAACCTGAAGAGGTTTTCAATCTGGTCGTCGGTCTGGGCCATCGGTCGTTCCCCGCATGTCGTGAAACGGCATCCTAATGCACAGCGGGCGGCGTTGCGACTTTACGCCACCGCCCGGTTCGCCCGCGACAACTGATCGGCTGCGACGGGCACACCCAGCAGGTAGCCCTGCAGCGCGTTGCAACCCAGTCGCGTCAGCAGTTCCTGTTGCTCGACGGTCTCCACGCCCTCGGCCACGATCTTCAGACCCAGCGTCTTGCCCAGCGCGATGATCGCCGAAACGATCGCCTCGTCGTCATTGCCCTGGGTCAGTTCGGTGATGAAACCACGGTCGATCTTCAGCTCATCGGCCGGCAGCTGCTTGAGGTAAAGCAGGCTCGAATAGCCGGTGCCGAAGTCGTCGATGGATATGCCTACGCCCAGCGCGGCCAGCTGATTGAGAATCGCGAGGCTAGCCTCCGCATCGCGCATCGCGGTCGACTCGGTGACCTCGAGCACGAGATGGCGCGGCTCGATACCGTGACGTTCGAGGGCATCCCTGAGCACGTCGACCAGACCGACATGGGTCAGCTGCACGGTCGACAGATTGACCGCGACCGTCCAGTCGTCGTGCCCCTCATCCTGCCAGGCGCGCATCTGCCGGCAAGCCTCGTCGATCACCCAGTTGCCGATCGGCACGATCAGCCCCGTGCGCTCGGCGACCGAGAGGAACTCATCGGGTGGCACGAGTCCCACATCGGGCTTCTGCCACCGCAGCAATGCTTCGACGCCGACCATCGGGCCATTCGGCGAGACGAGCTTTGGCTGGTAGTGCAGCAGGAACTCACCCCGATCCACCGCCCGGCGCAGATCCTGCTGGAGCTGCAGTTGCTGGTGAACGTTGGCGTTCATCGCACTTTCGAAGAAGCAGTAACCGTTGCGGCCCTGTTCTTTCGCGTGGTACATCGCCGCATCGGCGTTGACCATGAGCTCGTGCGTGGTCCGGCCATTCTCGGGATAGATCGCGATACCGATGCTCGCCGCGACGTGCACGGTGTTGTCGTCGATGCTGTACACCGCACCCAGCTGGTCGACCACCGTTTGAGCGAGCACGGCGGCATCTTCGGGCGTACCGATGTCCAGCACCACTACGAATTCGTCGCCGCCCAGGCGCGCTACCGTGTCCTGCTCGCGCTTGATCGCGAGGATACGGTGCGACACCGCCTTGAGCAGAAGATCGCCGACGTGATGTCCGAACACGTCATTGACCGCTTTGAACCCATCGAGATCGATGAACAACACCGCCAGTTGCCGCTTTTCGCGCGCTGCCGTGTGAATCGCCTGCTCCATGCGATCGCCAAGCAGGACGCGGTTGGGCAGCCTGGTCAGGTTGTCATGGAGCGCCAGCTGCACGAGTTCGCTGTTCGCCCGGTCGAGCGAGGTGGCCAACGCATCGGCGCGCACGTCGAGCATCGCGATGATCAGGGCGATGGCGAAGACCATCAGGCTGATCAGAATCACGACGACCGCGAGCCATTTCGCATCGAGGCCGGAGTTGGCCGCACCACACCAGCTGCCCAGCGGGAACTGAGAGGCGGCCATGCCGGTGTAGTGCATCCCGACGATCGCGCAACCCATCACCAGCGATGCACCTACGCGCGGAAGCACGACACGCTCGGCGTCGCGACGAAGTCGGAAAGCGATCCAGAGCGCCGCACCCGAAGCGAGCACCGCGATGGCGATCGACGCGGCGAACAGCCAGGGCTCATAGATCACCCCCGGCTCCATCTTCATGGCGGCCATGCCGGTGTAATGCATCGCGGCGATGCCTGCACCGAGGAGCAGCGCACCAGCACAAAGGCGGCGCCCCGGTAGTTCTTCGAGACAGACCAGCCATAGCGCGAACGCCGACGAGCCCACCGCGATCGCCAGCGACAGCGTCGTCAGACCCAGGTCGTAACCGATGGCGATCGGCAGACGGAAGGCCAGCATGCCTATGAAATGCATGGACCAGATGCCGAAACCCATGGCCACCGAGCCGCCGATCAGCCATAACCTGGATGCGAGCCCACGCGTGCTCGCGACGCGGCCAGCCATGTTGAGCGCCGTGTAAGACGCCAGGACCGCGACGATCAGCGAGAAGAAAACGAGGATGCCGCTGTAACTGCTTGCGAGCATGAGGGAATCTGCCAAGCCTGCTATGGCCATCGAACACGGCCGTCGAGGATGTGTCGGCAAATTTACCGAATTCTTGAGCGGGGGATGATGCGGAAACTCTGCATCTGCTCAGAACTGCTGCCGCCGCTGATCGGGATCGAATCGCAGACACAAAAAAACCCGCTTCCGCGGGTTTGATTGCGATCCGGTTGAGGTACTCCGGATCTTGCGTTGGTGCCCAAGGGGGGACTCGAACCCCCACAGCCTAAGCCGCTACCACCTCAAGGTAGTGCGTCTACCAATTCCGCCACCTGGGCATAACTTTTACAGCGTGTTGCGTGTGTCGCTGATTACTTCTTGGCCGGTTCGGCGGGAGCCTGGGTGGCTTCCTGCTTCGCAGCCGGAACATCGTTGGTCGCTGCCGGCGCCGTGGCGGCCGGGGTGTCACCGTTGGCGGCGGGTGCCTGCGGCACATCCGACGCGACCGGCTTCACCGGAGCGTTGTTGGCGGGAGCGGCCGGCGTGGTAACGCCAGACATCACACCAAGATCCGCGGCCGGCTGGGGAGCACCCGTGCGGCCGAGGTAGATACCCATACCCAGGCTAAGCACGAAGAACAGTGCCGCCAGGATCGCGGTAGCTCGCGTCATGAAGCTCGACGAACCACGCGCACCGAACACGGTTGCGGACGCGCCGCCACCGAAACCCGAACCTGCATCCGCACCGGCGCCGCGCTGCATGAGGATCAGCACGATCATCGCCGCGGCGATCAGGATATAGAAAACGCTGAAGAGGATGAACATATCTTCTTGTTTGCCGTGTCGCGATTATCGCGCCGCGGCGCATATATCCAGGAAATCGGACGCTACGAGAGCCGCACCGCCGATGAGTCCCCCGTCTACATCAGGCTGGGCGAAAAGTTCGGCCGCATTGGCCGGCTTGACGCTTCCACCGTAAAGCACCCGGGTCAGGAGCGAGATATTAACATCCTTTTTTGCCAGTTGGCTACGGATGAAGGCATGAATTTTTTGCACCTTGTCCGGAGTGGCCGTCAGACCCGTCCCGATAGCCCAGACAGGCTCGTACGCGATGACCGCCTGACGGAACGGTTCGATGCCCACGTGTACCAACACGGCCTCTAGCTGGCGACCGATTACGGCCTCGGCCTGCCCGGCCTCGTGCTCCTCACGGGTCTCACCGACACAAAGGATGGGAGTCAGCCCCGCGCCGAGGGCGGCCTCGACTTTTCCGGCCACGACCGCGTCGGACTCGTGCTGATACTGACGACGTTCCGAATGGCCGACCAGCACCCACGTCGCGCCCACGTCCCGCAGCATGCTGCCCGACACCTCACCGGTGAAAGCACCCGACGCCGAGTGCTCACTCAGGTCCTGGGCACCGAAGCGCAGCCCCCGCTCGCGGTACTTGTGCGTCAGCTCCTGCAGGAACACATCGGGCGGGAAGACCACGAGGTCGGGACCGTCCGGCCGGTTCTCCACCAACTCGCGAACGAGGTCGTCCGCCATCTTGCGGGAGCCATGCATCTTCCAGTTGCCGGCGACGAGCTTCGTGCGCATGGGTCAGGATTCCGTGCGGGGTAAAGGGGCGGCAGGATAGCGGCGGGCCGCCCGGCGGCAAAGCTGCATTGCCGCACGGAGGGCGCGCACGCGCCATTCACCGAGGGTAATGCATGAATCGGGCATTTGCCTTGATCCGGCCTGTCTTATGATCCCCGTATGCGCACCCTGAGAATTCTCTTTATCGCCCTGCTCGTCTTCACGAGCGGCCTGGCCTTTGCCCAGACCGACGACGCCACGACCACACCGGCGCAGCAGATCGACGATCTGCGCGGCCAGCTCGACCAGGTCGAGAAGTCCATGAAGGACGAGCAGATCACCGACGGCAAGATCGACGACCTGCGCGGCAAGGCGACGGACATCGTCTCCAACGCACAGAAGGTGTCGAGCGCCCTGCAGTCCAGCCGGGACGCGGCCAAGGCCCGCCTCGACCAGATGGGCCCCGCGCCCGCCAACGGGACGAAAGAAGCACCGGAGCTCGCTGCGTCCCGCAAGGACGCCACCAAGGCGTTCAACGCGGTCGATGCTCAGATCAAGCAGGCGGACGGCATCGCGCTCGAGGCGCAGCAGACCTCCGGACAGCTGGCGGATCTGCGGCGCATCCGCTTCCAGCAGACCATCTCCCAGCGGACCAACTCCCCCGTGTCCCGCGCGTTCTGGTCCGATCCGGCGGACGCCTTTCCCCGTGACCTGGCCAATCTTCGCGATTTCGGAAACCAGGCCAGAACCGACCTTGCCGCCAGCTGGACCCAGGGCAACCGGGTCGCGCTGATCGTCTGCGTGTTCTTCGGCCTGCTTCTGATGACGGGCGTTCGCTTCTATATCGAACATCGCGTGCGCCACCTCACGGCCAACCGCATGCCGCCAGGCCGCCTTCGCCGCTCGGCACTGATCCTGGGCATCGCGCTGACCTCGACACTCACCACCGGGCTTGGCACCCAGCTCCTTTATCTCGGCATCAACTGGAACGACACGCTCAGCCACGACACCGACGAGATCGCGAAGCACATCGTCGGACTGGTGTTCTTCGGTGCGTTCGTCGCCGGACTGGGCCGCGCACTGATCTCCGCCAAGAAGCCCTCGTGGCGACTGCCCGCACTCTCGGACGAGACCGCCCTCCAGCTGCGGCGTTTTCCGATGCTGTTCTCGCTGGCGATCGTGCTGTTCCGCTTTCTCGACCTGCTGAACCGGACGATCGGCACGAGCCTCGCGGCAACGGTCATGACCAGCAGCGTGCAAGCGGTGGCACTGACCATCCTCGCCGCCCTCGCCCTGATCCGCCTCAGCCGTACACACAAGACGGAGGCAGACGCCGACAGCGACGATGCCGGGCAAGCCACGGCCGCCCGTCCGATCTGGGCCAGCCTGCTGATCGCGGCGGCGTGGATCGCCATCATCGCTTCCTGGGTCGGTCTGCTTCTGGGCTATGTATCGTTCGCCGCCTTCATGGCCGGACGCGTGGTCTGGATCACCATCGTGATCGCCGCGACATATCTTGCGATGCGTCTGGTCGACGACCTCTTCGAGACGCTGCTGTCGGAAAAGGGGCCGATGAGCGCCCGGGCGCAGGCGGTCTTCGGCACGCATCCCAAGATGCTGGACCAGGCGGGCGTATTGCTCTCCGGCGTCGTGCGGCTGGGTCTGTTCCTGCTCGGTCTCTCCGCCGCGGCAGCCGGTGCCGGTGGCAGTGTTCCGGACCTGCTGGAACTCGGCGGCAAACTGCAGTCGCTGAAAATCTACAACGTCGAGCTGAAACCCGACCAGATCCTCACGGCGATCGGCCTGTTCTTCGTCGGCCTGATGGCGGTGCGCGTAGCGAAGAACTGGCTGTCCGACCAGTACCTGCCGCGAACCAGCCTCGACCCGGGCATGCGCAGTTCGCTGACCACACTGCTCGGCTACGTCGGCGTCGTCATCGTCGTCGCCATCGCGCTGCTGGCGATGGGTCTCTCGGTACAGAACGTGGCGTGGGTCGCCTCGGCGCTGTCGGTGGGTATCGGTTTCGGCCTGCAGGCGATCGTGCAGAACTTCATTTCAGGCCTCATCCTGCTGGCCGAGCGACCGGTCAAGGTCGGCGACTGGGTCGTGCTGGACGATGCCGAGGGTGACATCCGCCGGATCAATGTCCGTGCCACCGAAATCCAGGTAGGCGACCGCTCGACCATCATCGTGCCGAACTCGTCGTTCATCACCAAACCGGTGCGGAACATGACGATGGCCAATCCGCAGGGGCGCGTGCAGATCAAGCTGCCGATGCCGCTGGACAGCGACCCGGTGCACGTGCGCGATCACATGCTGGAAGCGATGACCGCGCATAGCGCCGTGCAGGATACGCCCGCGCCGTCTGTGACGCTGGACAGCATCGACCGCACCGCGATGATGTTCGTGGCGACGTGCTATGTGGGTAGCCCGCGCGACGTCGGCGGGGTCAAGAGCGATCTGTTGTTCGACATCATCGCCCGGTTGCGCGGGGCGGATATTCCGCTGCTCCGACCGCAGGATCTGGTGTTGCGCTCGGGAGGGAATACGCCGGAGATGCCAGGGCCGACGGGTGCGGCTGCGCCGAAGGCGTCCACGGACGATCCTTCGTCGTAGGAGCGCGCCCTGCGCGCGATGCTCTTCACATCGCGCGCAAGGCGCTCCTGTAAGTCTTATTTCTCGACCGGCACCAGGCGCAGATCCTGGAAGTCGAAGCTGAAGTCGGTCAACGGTGAGACGGGCTCCATCCGCACTTCGCGGACCTTGCCATCCGGATCCAGCGAGAAGTTGACGAATGCATCGCCGTTGAGCGACCGATCCGTCCAGTGAGCGATGAAGGTATCGTGCTGCCACGGCTCCAGCGTGCCGCTGAGCTGCGCGGTCTTGCTGAAGGTCATGGACAGCTTGCCGCCCTGCTTCGACACCTTGACGTCGCCGTACCACGGATCGCGATACGTACCCACATAACCATCGAGCGGCAGCGACGGCTTCGCACCCTTCATGCGCGCCGCCTCATGCTTCTTCATGCTGTCGTCGGCGTTGCCTTCCGCTTTTTTGACGCCGGCGGCGTATGCGGCGATCCAGTCGGTCTTCGGCGCATCGGTGAATGCGTCCAGCGCACGCATGGTCACCGCCTGGAACGCGGCGCCGCTCTCCTGATTGGTCAGCACCACGATACCCAGCTTGAGGTCGGGAACCATCGTGACGCGCGAGACCATGCCGGGCCAGCCGCCGGTGTGCCAGACCAGCTTGTGACCGCGATAGTCGGAGACGAACCAGCCTTCGCCGTAGCCGGAGAAGTTCGGTCTGGCCGATTTGAGTTCGGGCACGGTGGGCTCAGGGATACGGATCGGCGTGATCAACGACCACATCTCGGCCTGACGCTTCTCGCTGAAAAGACGTTGCTCTTTGCCGCTGCCGTCCTTGTACGTGCCGCCATCGAGCTGCATGGTCAGCCACTTCGACAGGTCGTGCACGCTCGAGTAGATGCCGCCCGCAGAAGGATTGTTGTTCCACGACATCGGCGCGACCGGCTTCAGGTCCTTGAAGTCGAATTTGGCGTGACCGGTAGCGATGTCGTCGTTCGGGCCGATGCTTTCCGGCGCATGCGTCTGCGACTCGGTCATGCCCAGCGGAACGAAGATGCGATCGTGCACGAAGTCGGCCCAGGGCTTGCCCGAGACCTGCTCGATCACCAGGCCCGCCACCGCGAAGAGAATGTTGTCGTATGCATACTCCGCACGGAAGCTGTTGGTCACCGGCACGTAGCGCAGACGCTGCACCACTTCCTTCGTGGTGTACGTCGTCGCGGGCCAGTACAACAGGTCGCCCGCGCCAAGGCTCAGGCCGCTGCGATGCGCAAGCAGATCGCGCACGCGCATCTCGCGGGTCACGTAGGGATCCGACATCTGGAACCAGGGCAGCCGGTCGACCACCCGGTCGTTCATGTCCAGCTTGTTCTCGTCGGAGAGGATGGCCAGCGACGCCGCGGTAAACGCCTTGGTGTTCGACGCGATGGCGAACTGCGTATGCGCGTCGACCTTCGCCGGCTCGCCTAGCTTGCGCACGCCCGAGCCCATCTCGAGGACGATCTTGCCGTCCTTGACGATCGCCACGGCGATACCTGGCACGTCGAACTGCTTGCGCGTCGCATCGACATAGGCGTCGAAGTCGGCCAGCGCCGCCGGGCGGGATGCCGTGGCGGCGGACGGGGACGGCGGCCCCGCGTCCTGCCCCTGCGCGGCGAGCGCGAACGCGAAGCTGGTGACGCCGAAGGCGAGGAGATAACGAAGACGCGACATGGAAAGCCCCTGCAGGCAAAACGGTGTGGGGACTATTCCACGCATCGCCGTCCGGCGAAAGACTTCTCTCAGGCCTTGCTTTTCTGGCTGAAAAGCACGCTGCCGAGAATGATCGCGCCGGCGAGCGCCATGGTCGGTGTCAGCGCCTCGCCGAGGAACATCCAGGCCCAGGCCACGCCGAACAGGGGCACCAGATAGGTCGCCGTGGCGGCGCGCGGCGCACCGATACGCTGGATGAGGCGAAAGTAGAACGCGTAGGCCAGACCGGTGGAAAGCACACCCAGCGCCGTGACGGCGACCCACGACCTCACGGGAATGGGCGCGTCGGGCCAGGTCAGCACGGCCAGCGGCGCGGTCAGAAGGGTCGCACCGAGCAGGCACCCGGCCGCTACTGCCGTGGGCGCGATATCGGACAGGTAGCGCTTGATCAGATTGCCGGCAAGTCCGTAGCAGAATGACGCCGCGGCGCCCGCCAGGGCGGCCGGTGCCACGTTGTCACCCGCGGTGCGACCGCTGGCGAGAATCACCACGCCGATAAAGCCGGCGACCAGGGCGATGGCCTTGCGCGTGCCGATCTTGTCACCGAAGCCGACGAAGGCGACGAGGGCCGCGAAGAGGACCGTCATGCTGTTGGCGATGGCGCCAATGCCAGCCGGCGCGCGTTCCGCGCCCCAGGCAAACAGGGTGAACGGGACGGCCGCGCTCAATGCGCCGAGCACCAGCATCTTCCACAGATGCGAAAAGCGCAGGGTGCCGCGGGCGCGCCACAACAGCGGCAGCAGGATCACCGAACCGAACAGCAGGCGCGTCGCCACCATCGGGAACGGGCCGAAGTCTTTCGCGGCCACGCGCATGAAGAGAAACGAGCCGCCCCAGATGGCGCCCAGGGCCACCAGCTCGACCGGTGTACGCCAGTCCCGCGTGGCGGTCGGCGTGATCGAATCGACGGGGGCATCGGTGGCAGCGGACATACGAACCTCACTTGTGTCTGGCCCTCATTGTCGCCGGAACCACGGGGCCGACAAGCGCGTTCTTTGCAACGCTGCCTATCGCCCGATTCATGCCTGCCATGCGCCCCTCCCCGTCCCTTGCGTTCACTGAGCGGGCGGAGCGGGAAACCCTGGAGCCTGGGAGGCCGCCCTACTCCACCCCGACGAAGCCACCGGTCTGATGCGCCCACAAGCGCGCATAAAGGCCGCCACGCGCAATCAGCTCCGAATGCGTGCCGGTCTCCACGATGGCCCCGTGCTCCATCACGACGAGACGATCCATCTTCGCGATGGTCGACAGGCGGTGGGCGATCGCGATAACGGTCTTGCCGCGCATCAGCGTCTCGAGGCTCTCCTGGATCGCTGCCTCCGCTTCGGAATCCAGCGCCGAGGTGGCTTCGTCCAGAACCAGAATGGGCGCATCTTTCAGCAGGACGCGCGCAATGGCGATACGCTGCCGCTGGCCACCCGATAGCTTCACGCCACGCTCGCCGGCGTGGGCGTCGTAACCCGTGCGACCTTCGCCATCCGACAGCAGCGGGATGAACTCATCCGCACGAGCTTGCCGGACGGCCTCGGCCATCTCCGCGTCGGTCGCATCCGGACGCCCGTAAAGCAGGTTGTCCCGGATCGATCGATGCAGCAGCGAAGTATCCTGCGTCACCACGCCGATCTTCGAGCGCAGCGATTCCTGGGTGACCTTCGCGACATCCTGCCCATCGATGTAAATGTGCCCGTCCTCGAGGTCGTAGAGACGCAGCAGCACGTTCACCATCGTGGACTTGCCGGCACCCGACGGCCCGACCAGTCCGATCTTCTCACCCGCACGCACGACCAGATCGAGGCCGCCGATGATGCCGCCGGCCTTGCCGTAATGGAAATGAATATCGTCGAAGCGGACCTCGCCCTTCGACACCACCAGCGGCACGGCGTCGGCCCGATCGACCACCGTACGTTCCTGCGAGAGCGTGGTGATGCCATCCTGGACGGTACCGACATCCTCGAAGATGCCGTTGACCACCCACATGATCCAGCCGGACATGTTGTTGATACGGATGACCAGGCCCACGGCGAGCGCCACCTGACCCGTCGTCACCGTGCCACGCGACCAAAGCCACAACGCCAGTGCGCTGGTGAAGCCGATCAGCAGGCCGTTGAGCGTCGTGATGGAGACATCCATCGTCGTGACCATGCGGCTCGACGACCGCACCTTCTCGGTCTGCTCGACGATGGCTTCACGCGCATAGGCTTCCTCGCGATTCGTATGGGCGAAGAGTTTCAGCGTCATCACGTTGCTGTAGCCGTCGACGATGCGCCCCATCAGCTTCGAGCGGGCCTCCGACGCCTTCCACGAACGCTCCTTCACCCGCGGCACGAAGAACACGAGCATGCCGATATAGCCAGCGATCCAGCAGATCAGCGGAACGGCCAGCCAGATGTCCGCTTTGGCGAACAGGTAGATCGAGGTACCGGCATAGACGGTGACGTACCAGAGGGCGTCAACCACCTGCACGGCCGACTGCCGCAGCGAGGGCGCCGTCTGCATGATGCGATTGGCGATGCGCCCGGCGAAGTCGTTCTGGAAAAAGGACAGGCTCTGCTTGAGCACATAGCGATGATGCTGCCAGCGCATCATGCTGGTCATGCCGGGATTGAGTGTCTGGTTGACCAGGAGATCGTGAATCCCGATCGAGAGGGGACGCAGGACGACCACGACGAACGCCATCCACGCGAGCGTGCCGGCGTGCGTCTGGAAGAAAGTCGCCGCCGGCGTCTTCTGCGCCATGTCGACCAGGCGCCCCAGAAAGTCGAACATGGCGACTTCGATCAGGGCGACGGCCAGCCCCACCACGAGGGCTGCGACGAAGATCTTCCATACCTGACGCAGGTAATGGGCATAGAAGCGGACGACACTCTTCGGCGGGGTCCGATCAGGGACCTCGCGGAAAATGTCGATCAGGGATTCGAACCATCGGAATATCATGCCGGCATTGTAGACCGGTATCGAGTCACGCCGACGTCGTAGGGCACCGGGGGATACGTGGTCCACGTATCCCCCGGCCAGGGCTCCGATCAGGAGAGCGTTTCACGCTCCCAGTGCCGTCCCGCGGCCAGCGCCTGCACGAAGCCCCTCGCGAACCCATCGCTGGCCTTTCCGCCTGTGACGACCACGCCGTGCTCGCTGCGGACGTCCTTTTTTTCGCCGACGGCGACACCGCCGGGCAGACCGACGAGAAGCTCGGCGCCTTCACCGCTGGCAGCGATGGCCTTGCAATGGCGCCAGCTGTCCTTGATGAAGTCCGCGACATCCGGCACGCGCTTCAGCAGATCGACGCTACCCCGGCCGCCCGGCACGTAGATCGCATCGAACAGCACCGAATTGCTCGTGAGGAAGCTGAAGTCGGCCTCGACGGCATCGCCGTTCGAGCGAATCGAACCAAGCTGAGGTGCGACGAACTTGACCTGTACCCCACTCTGCTCGAGGGCCTTGCGTACCGCAGCGACGTCATCAGCCGCGAAGCCATCGGCCAGCAGCACCGCTACCTTGCGCGTCGCCAGGGTGTCGCCTGGCCGGTGGCGCATGCTGAGCGCCGGGGAGACCGGCACGTCACGCGCCGGCGTCGGTTGATAACTCTTCGGATCCGCGTCGGCTGGCACGCTTCGGTTGAGCGGCCCGTCGCTCTTCTTCGGGACGGGAATGCCGAGCGCCTGCGCCACGCTCGCCGCAAGGTCCGTGTCGACCTGAGCCAGCATGAACAGCATGCGTTGCCGTACCGTCGGCTCCTGTACCTTGCCCAGCTCGAAGCGCAGCGCGCTGACGATATGGTTGTACTCGGCCTCGGACTGGCTGTGCAGGAACATGCGCGCCTGCGTGAAGTGATCGAGGAACGTTTCACTACGCGCACGTACCTTCCGCGCGTCGATGCGCTCGTTCACCGACGTGAATCCGCCATCCTTCCAGGAGGCCTGGAACGGACACCCGCCGCCCAGCGAGTTGGGCTCATACGCGACGCGCCCCTTGTCGATCGTGTGCCGCATGTGGGCATCGCGCTGGTGATTGCGGACCGGAACCACGGCACGATTGATCGGCAGCTCGTGGAAGTTAGGGCTGCCCAGGCGCGAGAGCTGCGTGTCCGTATACGAGAACAGGCGTCCCTGCAGCAGGGGATCGTTGCTGAAATCGATACCCGGCACGACGTGTCCGGGATGGAACGCGACCTGTTCGGTCTCGGCAAAATAATTATCCGGGTTGCGGTCCAGCACCATGCGGCCGATGAGGCGCACGGGCACTACCTCTTCCGGAATCAGCTTGGTCGGATCGAGCAGATCGAAATCGAACTTGTGCTCGTCTTCCTCGTCGACCAGCTGTACACCGAGCTCCCACTCCGGGAAATCGCCCGCCGTGATGGCATCGGCCAGATCGCGCCGATGGAAGTCGGGGTCGTTGCCGGAGATCTTCAGCGCTTCGTCCCAGGCCACGCTGTGCAGACCGAGCTTCGGCTTCCAGTGGAATTTGACGAAGGTCGACTTGCCCGCCGCATTGACGAAACGGAACGTGTGGACGCCGAACCCTTCCATCATCCGGTAGCTGCGCGGAATCGCACGGTCCGACATCGCCCACATGATCATGTGCATCGACTCGGGCATCAGGGAGATGAAATCCCAGAAGGTGTCGTGTGCGCTGGCGGCCTGCGGAATCTCGTTATGCGGCTCGGGTTTCACCGCATGGATCAGATCGGGAAACTTGATCGCGTCCTGAATGAAGAACACCGGGATGTTATTGCCGACGAGATCGTAATTGCCTTCTTCGGTGTAGAACTTCACCGAGAACCCACGCACGTCGCGGGCGAGATCCGTAGAGCCACGCGATCCCGCTACGGTGGAGAAGCGGACGAAAACGGGCGTCCGCTTGCCTTTCTGTGAAAGAAAGGACGCGCGCGTGACCGATGCCAGCGAATCGTAGGCCTCGAAATAGCCATGCGCCGCGGCACCGCGCGCATGGACGATACGTTCCGGGATGCGCTCGTGATCGAAATGGGTGATCTTTTCGCGGAGGATGAAATCCTCCAGCAGCGTCGCGCCGCGCTCGCCGGCCTTCAGCGAGTTCTGGTCGTCAGCGATGCGCGTTCCCTGATCCGTGGTCATCGTCGCGCCGGTGGCATCGACGGTGTCCCTCGCCAGATCGGCGCGCTTGGGATCGTCGTGGACGGCGGAGGAGTGCTTGCGTGAATCGTCGGCTGGGGCTTTGGGCGCCTTGCTCATGATGTACCTCGCGTGTTCTCAACGGGAGGTATATGGCAGCGGCCCCGTGAATCGCGGGTCAAGCCAGTGCAAAGGCCACACTTCTACGTAGGTATCAGGCGTGGCGCGCCAGCGCCTTGTCGAGGGCGACGAGCGCGAGGCCCAGACCGAGAAACAGAGCCCCCACGAGAAGGCTGTTGAGCAGCACCGCGACGTAACCCAGGTGAGCCACGTCCATGAACGGATAGGGATACTCATGCACCACGGCGCCCCGACCCAGCGTCCATACCAGGAAAGCCAGCGGAAACACCATCCAGCGCAACGCGTCACCCCAAACCAGTGCGCCATGCGGGAGCAACGCAAGCCACCACACGACGAACAGAAACGGCACGACGTAATGCAGCGAACGATCGGCGACCAGCTGCGGCCCCATCGGGTGCCAGAGCGACTGCAGGAGCACCGCGTAAATCAGACAGGTCACCGAAATGGACAAGGCCGCCAGCCCGCGCACGCGCGGGCCACGCCATATCCGCAGGGGCGCCCATTCACCACCCGTCGCCGACGAGGTGGCGACCAGCGCGACCAGAAGGTTCGACAGGATCGTGAAGAAGCTGAAGAAACGCAGCGTCACTTCCAGTACCGGCCCCGACCAGAGCATCAGCCAGTACTGGAGCATCAGCGTCGGCCAGGCGACCGCTGCGACGATAATCGCGAAAAGATTTGAGACAGCGGCAACCCGGGGCGACATGGTCAGTGCGGCCAGACGTTGTTCGAGCGGTCGCGATCGGGAAGCGCGTGATCCGGATCGATCACGGCGCCCACGATCTTCTTCTGGCCCGGGACGGTCACGTCGAAGGCCGTGTGCTGCTGCCAGGTCTCCACCGGGATGCGGATATCGCGCGTGGTCTTGTCCTCGAAGGTCACCCGCAGGGTCGCAGGCATCACCAGCCGATCCAGATTGGCGATGGTCACCTTCGCACCATCCACTTTCGTCACCGCAAGGTCCAGCTGCCAGTTGTTGGCATACCAGCCGCGCCAGAACCAGCCGAGGTCCTCGCCGGTTTCGCTCTCCATCAGGCGAAAGAAGTCCGACGGTGTCGGATGCTTATAGGCCCAGGTGGCGATGTATTTGCGGAACGCCGGATCGAAACGCTCGGGACCGACGATCTGCTCGCGCAACAGCACCAGGCCGAGGGCCGCCTTGAAGTACGTCGCCGGGTGCCGGTATTTCTCTTTGACCATGTCGGCACCGATCAGCAGATTCGGCGCTTCCGGGTCTGCCAGCAGCGGCAGGATTTCGTCGACCGGATTGCCACCTTTGGGCGAGTACTCACTGTCGCGCTTCGGCGCGAATTCGCCCCGGTTGAACGCGTCCGCCTCATACACGTCGATGAAGGTGTTGAAGCCCTCGTCCATCCAGGCGTTACGACGCTCGTCGGAGCCGACGATCATCGGAAACCAGGTGTGACCGATCTCGTGCGCGGTCACCATGTGGAGATCCTTCGGCGACGCCTTCATCGGATCGAAGACGATACCCGGGTATTCCATACCACTGGCCGCATCGCCGGCTTCGTTGATCGCAACGGGGTACGGGTACGGGTACCACTTTGTCGAGAAGTGCTCGACAGAAGCCTTCAGGTATTCCGTCGAACGACCCCACTGCGCGTCACCGACGCTCTCCACCGGGTACACCGACATGGCCAGGGCTTTCTTGCCTTCGGGCAGATTGATCCGCGCCGCGTCCCACACGTAGCTGGTCGACGCGCCGAACGCGACGTCACGCGTGTTCTTCATCTGGAATTTCCAGGTGAGCGTGCCGCCCTTCTTCGGCCGGCTGGCCGGATCGGTCACTTCCGCGGGCGTGCGGATCATCACCGTCTTGTCGCTCTCGCGTGCTTTGGCCAGCCTGTCTCGCTGCGCGGCCGTGAGCACGTCGTCCGGGTTGACCAGTTCACCGGAGCCGGCGACGATCATGTCCGAGGGTACGGTGATCGCGTAGTTGAAATCGCCGTACTCGAGGTAGAACTCGCTGTTGAGATAGGGCGCGGTGTCCCAGCCACGTTGATCGTCGTACACGCACATGCGCGGGTACCACTGCGCCATCTCGTAGATGTTCCCGTTCTTCGACGGTGCGAATCCCGTCCGACCGCCGAAATCGCCAGGCAGATCGTAAGAATATTCGATCGTCACCGAGACCTTGCCGCCTTTCGCGGAAACCGCCTCGGGCAGGCGGATCTGCATCCGTGTATCGCTGACCACGTAAGCCGCCCGCGCCGTCCTGCCACCCTGCTCGACGCTGACACTCGCGATACGGTAACCATCGGTGTGCTGCTTGTCCGCAGGCTGCCGTCCGCCGGTGAAATTGCCGCGGGCCTCGCGGGTGAAACGGTTCTCGTCCATCTGCAGCCAGAGCACGTCGAGCGCATCGGGACTGTTATTGGTGTAGTGAATCGTGGTCTTGCCGACCAGCGTATTCCTCACCGGGTCGAGCGTGGCGGACAGGTCGTAGTCCGCCCGGTTCTGCCAGAACAACGGGCCGGGCGTACCGCTGCCGGAGCGATAAGCCGTTGCCGGCTGGGGATAATCGAACGGAGCGAACGCTTCGCGCGGATCGAAGGTCGCGGCCGCGGCGCCGAGCGAACCCGCAAGGGCGACACTGGCGAGCGACAGACGGGCAACGTTTTTCATCGGGGACACCCTGGGAACGACCCCTGAGCGTAACCGGCAAACGAAGCCCGCCTCTACCGTGCCAGAAGTCAGGTCAACGGACGTCGATCTTGCGATTCTCGCCAAGGTCGGGCGTCTTTCCCGAGAGGCGCGCCTTCAGATAGTCGAACGCGACGACCATCTTCGACGAGGGCGCATCCCAGTATTCGGCGGTGTCGACGTCGACACGGATCAGCGCGATGTCCGGGTCGTCCTTGCCATTCGGGAACCAGGTTTTGATCCACTCGTTCCAGTGGGCATCGATGGAAGCGCGGTCGTCGACCACGACAGCGGCGCCCGACAGCGAAACATAGCTGTTGTCGGAGGAACTGGCATAGGCGACGTTGACCTGGCGATGCGCCTCCACCTCGGCCACCTTCGGCGAACTCTTGCGGGTGAAAAACCAGAGGCTGCCATCGAAGGCCTTCTGCGAGGCGACCATGGGGCGGCTGTAGAGCCGGCCGTCGCGCTCGCTGGTCAGCATGGCGACGCGGGCGTCCTTGATCAGCGACCAGATCTTCTCGTTGTCCTGCTGGCGTGCGTCGGTCATGAGAGGCTCCTTTGAAGGTAATGGAAAGCCGCACCCTCCCACTGAGCCACTGAAGAACCCGTCAAGCATCTCCCCCGAGGGACAGACATCGCCCTCACATGACGGAATTTTCTCTCCCCCTGCGCTATCAAGGCGTTTTACCACCGAGGATGACGCCCATGGGGCTGCTCGTCGAAGGCACCTGGACCACCGCGGGATACGACACCGGCAAGAGTGGGGGCCGCTTCGAGCGCGAGCCGACGCGTTTCCGGAACTGGATTACCCCGGATGGCTCGGCGGGTCCGACCGGCGAAGGCGGCTTTACCGCCGAAGCCGGGCGCTACCACCTGTATATCGCACGGGCGTGCCCATGGGCACACCGCACGGCAATTTTCCGGGCCATCAAAGGCCTCGACGAGATGATCGGCCTCTCCGTGACACATTGGCTCATGGGCGACGAGGGCTGGACCTTCGAGCCCGCCGAAGGCGTCGTGCCCGATGACGTCAACGGGGTACGCCGGGTCTTCGAGCTGTACAAACTGGCCGATCCAGCAGTCTCGGGCCGGGCCTCCGTCCCCGTGCTGTGGGACAAACAGAGGCGCACCATCGTCAGCAACGAGTCGGCCGACATCATCCGCATGTTCAACGACGCCTTCGATGGCGTCGGCGCCCGACGCGGCGACTATTATCCGCAAGACCTGCGCGCGGAGATCGACGGGTACAATGCGCGGATCTACGACACGTTGAATAATGGTGTGTACAAGGCCGGCTTTGCCGGCAGCCAGGACGCTTACGAGGAAGCCATCGTCCCGCTGTTCGACACGCTGGACTGGCTGGAGATGCACCTCTCGGACCGTCGCTACCTGTGTGGCGACCGCCTGACCGAAGCCGACTGGCGACTGTTCACCACCCTGCTCCGCTTCGACCCGGTGTACCACGGACATTTCAAATGCAACCTGCGCCGCCTGATCGACTATCCCGCGCTTTGGGCGTATACGCGCGCGCTGTATCAGGAGCCGGGCATTCGCGAAACGGTCGACTTCGGGCACATCAAAAAGCACTATTACCTGAGCCACCCCTGGCTGGACCCGACCGGGATCGTTCCCGCCGGACCGGATATCGACTTCGAGGCACCGCTTTGAGTGCCTGACACGTTGATATGCCTTGCATCCTGACCGGGTAGCCACATATTCCCCCGATAAACACACGAGGACCCCACGCATGAAAATCGGTTTGATCGGTCTGGGCAAGATGGGCGGCAACATCGCCCGTCGCCTGATGAGGGACGGTCACCAGACCGTTGTCTATGACAACAACGCCGACGCGCGTGCCACGCTGGCGAAGGACGGCGGCGAAGCCGTCGAGTCGCTCGAGGCCCTGGTCCAGGCCCTGCCCTCGCCCAAGGTCGTCTGGGTCATGCTGCCGGCAGGCGAGATCACCGAGACCACGATCGCCAAGATCAGTGGCCTGCTGGGCAAGGACGACATCATCATCGACGGTGGCAACACCTTCTACAAGGACGATGCCCGCCGTGCCGAAGAGCTCGCCGCCAAGGGTCAGCACTACGTCGACGTCGGTACCTCCGGCGGTGTGTGGGGCCTGGATCGCGGTTACTGCATGATGATCGGCGGCGACAAGCCCACCGTCGACTTCCTCGACCCGATCTTCAAGACCCTCGCGCCGGGCGCCGGCGACATCCCGCGCACCGAGAGCCGTGAAGGCCGTGACCCGCGCGTCGAGAACGGCTACATGCACGCCGGTCCCGCCGGTGCCGGCCACTTCGTCAAGATGATCCACAACGGCATCGAGTACGGCATGATGCAGGCCTTCGCGGAAGGCTTCGACATCCTGAAGAACCGTAACGGCACGCAGCTGCCCGAGCGCGAGCGCTACAACCTCGACATGGCCGACATCGCCGAAGTCTGGCGCCGCGGCAGCGTCGTGTCCTCGTGGCTGCTCGATCTCACGGCCAGCGCGCTGGCCAAGGGTCCGGAGCTGGACAACTACTCCGGCTACGTCGACGACTCCGGCGAAGGCCGCTGGACGGTGAACGCCGCGATCGAAGAAGCCGTCCCTGCCGAAGTACTCACCTCCGCCCTGTTCGCCCGTTTCCGCTCGCGTCAGGACCACACCTATGCGGAGCGCCTGCTGTCGGCGATGCGCATGGGCTTCGGTGGTCACATCGAAGGTCGCGGGAAGCCGCCGAAAGAAGGCGATCATTCCTGAAAGGCATGAAAAATCCCGCTTCGGCGGGATTTTTTTTGGTCGCGCGATCTGTGTCGGGTCGTGCGATTTTCTGTAGGAGCCCGCCCTGCGGGCGATGGGCGCCAGTAGCACCCTCCAAATCGCGCGCAAGGCGCGCTCCTACCTGCCGTCCAGCTCGTTCAGGCGTTCCCGCCACCGTTCGGGCGTCTGCGGCTTGATGAACAACGCCACGATCGGCAGCTTCGCCTCTTTCGTCCGCCGCTCGATCTCGCGCACGCATTCCTCGATCTGCACCGTCGTCAACGCATCGTCGAACGCCGCGGATAGCGCCACCAGCACGTGGTCGGGGCCGACCTGCACCGTCAGCACGCCATTGACCGCCTCGATGCCGGGTACCTCGCCCGCGATATTGCACACCTGCGCCAGAAGCTTCGGCTGCGCGGGCTCACCGATCAACAGCTCCTTGCTCTCGCGAGCCAGCGCGATCGCCGCCAGCGCCAGCACGACCGAAATACCCACCGAGGCCCAGCCATCGATGCGCGGATCGTTGAACGCGTGCGACAGATAGATACCGATGGCCGCGATGCCCAGACCGAGCAACGCCGCGGTGTCTTCGAACAGCACCGAGTAAGTGGTCGGGTCCTTGCTTCGACGGAACGCCTCGAAGTACCCGAGCCGGCCCTTCTTCCGCTGCACACTCTTGAGCGACAGCCACCACGATGAGCCTTCGAACAGCACGCTCACGGCGAGGACGATGTAAGCGGTCTTCGGATCCTCGAGCGGCTCCGGCGTCAGGATGTGGTTGACGCCCTCGTACAAGGAGAAGCCGGCACCGAGCGACAGCACCAGCAGCGCGACGATGAAACTCCAGAAGTAGAGTTCACGACCGAAACCCAGCGGGTGCTGGCGGTCCGGACGTCGCTGGGAGCGCTTGAGCCCATAGAGCAGCAGGATCTCGTTGATGCTGTCGACGAGGGAGTGCACGCCCTCGGACAGCATCGCGGAGCTGCCGGTGATCGCCGCGGCGACGAACTTGGCGACAGCGATCGCGACATTGGACGCGAGCGCGACGTATACGACGAGTTTTGAACCTTCGGCCATGGGGTCATCGTCGCGGACAGGGTGTGTTCCGCAAGTAAAGCATGAGCAAGCCTCGCCCGCAGGGCAGCTCACCCGTAGGAGCCCGCCCTGCGGGCGAAAAGCCAACGATGCGCGGACGCGGAAACTCCACCCATGCGACGAGGTAAAACATAAAAAAAGCCGCCCCAACCGGAGCGGCTCTTTCCCAAACGCAAAACCCGTCGCGAATTACTTCGCGAACAGATGCTCCACGCCAGCGCGCTCTTCGCGCAGTTCCTTTTCGGTCGCGTCGATACGCGCCTGCGAGAACGCGTTGATCTCCAGACCCTGGACGATGGCGTACTTGCCGTCCTTGACCGTCACCGGATAACCGAAGATCACGCCCGGCTCCACACCGTACGAGCCATCCGACGGGATACCCATCGAGACCCAGTCACCCTCGGCCGTACCGAGCGTCCAGTCACGCATATGATCGACGGCGGCCGAAGCGGCCGAGGCGGCCGACGATGCGCCACGCGCCTTGATGATCGCCGCGCCGCGCTGCTGCACGGTCGGGATGAACTCGCCCTCGTACCAGGCCTGGTCGACCTGATCGAGCGCCGGCTTGCCCTTGACGGTGGTCGTGTGCAGGTCCGGATACTGGGTCGAGCTGTGGTTGCCCCAGATCGTCAGCTTCTTGATGTCGGTGGAGTGCGTACCGGTCTTCTCGGCCAGCTGCGACAGCGCGCGGTTGTGGTCGAGACGAACCATCGCGGTGAAGCACTTCGGATCGAGATCCGGAGCGTTCTGCTGCGCGATCAGCGCATTGGTGTTGGCCGGATTGCCGACGACCAGCACGCGCACGTCGCGCTTGGCGTGGTCGTTCAGCGCCTTGCCCTGCGGGCCGAAGATGGCGCCGTTGGCTTCCAGAAGGTCCTTGCGCTCCATGCCGGGGCCACGCGGACGCGCGCCGACCAGCAGTGCGTAATCGACGTCCTTGAAGGCGACGTTGAGGTCATCGGTGGCGACAACGCCCGCGAGAGTCGGGAAGGCGCAATCGTTGAGCTCCATCACCACGCCCTGCAGCGTGGGCAGCGCCGGGGTGATTTCGAGCAGGTGCAGGATCACCGGCTGGTCGGGACCGAGCATGTCGCCGGCGGCGATACGGAACAGGAGGGCATAACCGATCTGGCCGGCTGCGCCGGTGACGGCAACGCGAACGGGTGCTTTCATCTTTCGACTCCTCAGGGATATCGCGGGGGACTGACGATCAGCTCAGCTCGGCGAAGAACTCGACGATGCGGGCCATGCCCTTGTCGAGTGCCTCGTCCGGGCACGAATAGGAAATACGCAGGGCGCGCGGCTCGCCGAAGGCCGAACCCGGCACGCAGGCCACGCCCTTGGCATCGAGCAGCACGGCGCAGAAGTCGACGTCGGAGGTGATCTCCACGCCGTTGTGCTTCTTGCCAAAGGCCACGGAGATGTCCGGGAACGCGTAGAACGCGCCCTGCGGACGTGGGCAGACCACGCCCGGAATGGACACCAGCGCGTTGTAGACGCGGTCGCGCTTCCCGGCGAACTCGACGCACTTCTGCGCGGGGACGTCCTGCGGACCGGCCAGCGCGGCGACGGCGGCGGCGGTGACCACTTCCGGCAGGCTGGTGATGTGATTGGAGTTGAGCGTGGTGACCGCCTTGGCGACGGTTTCCGGCGCGGCGATGAAGCCCACGCGCCAGCCGGGCATGCCGTAGGTCTTCGACAGCGAATCGACGAAGATCGTGCGGTCTTTCAGCTCCGGACGGACGTGCACGAAGTTGTGGTAACCCACGCCGTCGAACACCATCGTGTTGTAGATGTCGTCGGTGATGATCCAGGTATCCGGATACTTCGCGATGACGTCGGCCAGCGCGGCGATTTCATCGCGCGTATAGACCATGCCCGTCGGGTTGGAGGGGTTGTTGAACAGGAACACACGCGGCTTGCGCGCCAGCGCTTCGTCCAGTTGCGCGGGCGTGAGCTTGTAGTGCTGCTCGGGCGGGCACGGCAGGATGTTGATCTTTGCCCCGACGATCTCGGCGATGTCGAGGTAGCTGGTCCAGTACGGGGCCGGGAAAGCGATTTCGTCGCCTTCGTCCAGCAGCGCTTCGGCCAGGTTGTAGAGGATCTGTTTGGCACCGACGCCGGTGGAGACGTTTTCGCGCTTGTAGCCGGTGAGACCCAGAGCGTCGATGTGGACCAGGAAGGCATCGACCAGCGCATCGGCGCCACGGTTGCTGCCGTACTGGCCGGAGTCCTTCGACAACGCCTCGCGGGCGGCGGCATAGACGTGCTCACCGGGAAGGAAGTTGGGGACACCGATCGAGAAGCTGACGATGTCGCGGCCTTCAGCCTTGAGGCGCTTGGCTTTCTCGGCAATGACCATGATCGCACTGGGTTTGGCGCGACCCATTCGCGTGGCGAGCTGCGGCATCGTTTCCTCGTCGGGGGTGGGGCAAAGTGCGGCATTTTAACACGCCCCAAAAAGAAAACGCCGCCCGGGGGCGGCGTTTCAAACGCTTTGACGCCGGACGGGCGCTCAGCGGTTGTCGAGCACCTCGTTCCACTTCGCGACCTGGGCGGCCTGCTTTTCGAGCAGCGCGTCCACGTCGCCTTCGACGGTCACCGTCTCGATGGTGTCGTCGCCGACGATCTTGTTGACCACGGCCTGGTCGTCCGGGCCGACCACTTCGCCGAAGACGCTGTGCTTGCCGTCGAGCCAGGGGGTGGCGCCGTGGGTGATGAAGAACTGCGAGCCATTGGTGCCCGGGCCGGCGTTGGCCATGGACAGGATGCCCGGCTTGTCGTGCTTGAGGCTGGCGTCGAACTCGTCACCGAACTTGTAGCCCGGACCGCCACGGCCCGAACCCTCGGGGCAACCGCCCTGGATCATGAAGTCGGGGATGACGCGGTGGAACGTCTTGCCATCGTAGTAGCCACGCTTGGCCAGGTTGACGAAGTTGGCCACGGTAACCGGGGTCTTGTCGTCGTGCAGGCGGAGGTGGATATCGCCCTTGTTGGTCTTCATGGTGACGGTAATGGTCATCGCAATTCCTGTAACTCGTTGAAAATCGGACTATCCACTGCGAGCGGCCGGTCCGGTGGGCTGCAAAGGCTAACGAAGATGGCGCCACCTGCCCAACAGTTCAAGCGGTAAAGCGTGATGGTGCGTTCAGGTCCGCGGCAGGGCCAGCGCTTCGGCGGTCAGGGAACCTGCCCCGCGAGGGCGGGCATCGCGCACGGCGGCATCCTCAGGCAGCGCCCTGCCCTCCTTGAGGTGCGCCCAGGCCCGATCCAGCGCCGCGTAGCCGTAAGGCAGCAGCGGCACGTGGCCGTCTCCGAAGTCCGGGAAGGCCAGGAAGGAATCGAAGTGCTGGGCGTACGGCACCTTCCAGAACACGGGCGATCGGCCGGAAGCGCGCAGCCACTTTACGTAGGGCTCCGAGGTGAAGGCCACGGGGATCAGACCGTCCTGCGCCCCGTGCACGATGAGGATCGGGAGCGCGGCGCGTGGCAGCGTCGCCGCTGTGGCCGCTACACCAGCGCGCAGGCCGACACCGTCCTCGCCCTGCCCTGTCCACAAGTCACGCAGACTCAGATGGCCAGGCAGGGTCGGGTCGAGCGAGAAGTCGGTGCCGCAGGCAAGGATGACCCCGGCGCCCGGGGGTACCCCGGAACCCTCAGCCCACCAGGCGGCCCGGATGATCGCCTCCGCCGGACCGGCCAGGCCGCCGGCATGCTGCGCGCGATAAGAAAACCCGCATGGCATCGAGCCCGCCGGGCGTCGCAGGTAGGCGGAGGCATAGGCCGCGGTAACCGCGCGCCAGAGATCCAGCGAGGTCGACGACGCGCCCACCTTGAGGGCGTCGTCGTCCCAGCCTGACGCCCGCAGCATGGCCAGCGCTTCGTCGGCCTGCGGGCCCGGCATGAAAGCCTTCAGCCGTCCATGCGCACGAAGCGCGGCACCTCGCAAAGCCCAGGCCGGGGGCGAGACCGCACCGACCCGCGCGAATGGCACGCCGTCGAACTCACGCGCCGCCAGGGCGGCAGGCAACAGCAGGGCCGCCTCGGTCGCATAGTCGTAGAACGGCCGCCCATGCCCTTCGACGTGGATGTTGGGCTCAAGGGCGACGACCGCCGCGAGGATGCCCTCAGCGTCATCGCCGGCGGCACGCAGCACGGCGCCGCCGCCGTTCGAGAGACCGGTAGCGATGATGCACGTGTTCTCTGGTGTGAACGGCGCCTCGTCCGGAAACGCACGATCGAGCATGGCGAGGCCGAAACGCGCCGCCTGCAAAACGTGTCGACCCCAGTCCGCTTCCGGGTTGTCGCCCGAGTGCGCGTGCTTCACCGCGATACCCGCGTCGTGCGGCGCGTCCTGAGCTTCGAATTCGAGTGACGCCTCCCCCGCCTTCGCCCGGGTTCCGTCGAGCGCCACACCCGTTCTATCGGCGGTATCGAAATACCCCGCGCCCGCGCCTTTGTCCGTGTACGCCACCGCGCAGCCTCGCGACAGACCCCAGCCTCCGGCGAGGGCGATCGCACCATAGATGCCACGCGATCCCGACGAGGCGGTGACGACCAGGCAGCGCTGCGCGTGATCGAAATCATCGGGGATCTGCGCCAGCACACGATGTGACGCACGTGCACCGGACAGCGTGGCGAACGCGGTGTACTCGCGCCCTGGTACATCCGGCACCTGTCCGTAAAGCGTGCCGAAGCCGCCGAGCGGACCCAGATCGGCTATGCCTTTCCAACTGCTCTGGATAGCCCGTCGGCGGAGCTCCGCAGGCGTCGGCGACGTTGGCTGCGCGAACGCCGTGGACGTGCCCGTCAGTCCGCGCAAGCCGAGACCGGCACTGAGCAGATCGTCGCCATCCCGATGGGTGGTGACGCGGACATCGCCGAAGGTGTCGGGTGCTGACATGACGCGCTATCTCGTGGGGAACGCCGGGATGCCGAGCATACCGGTCAGCGGCGCTGGCTGAGCTTGCCGATGCGACGGGCGTTCCAGCGTAACCGCCTCTCGGTCGCCAGCCAGACGATCCCCCGCCCGCACTTCTCCACCATCTGGCTACTACCTGTCGTGCCCTGCCAGGCCTGCCTGACGCCGGAGCCGCTCATCCACGATGCGCTGTTCGATCTCACCAATGATGTTCAACTCGTCCGGGCTGAACTCGTCTCGCCACATGTCAGCGACGCTCTGTCCGGCCTTGCATACCGCATTCAGATTGATCGCGCACAGCCACGCCGTACGAGGACCATCGGGGCCACATTCTCCCGTTTCGCCACATCGGAGGTCTTCCAGCGCGATGTGCTGGTACACGTGCGCCTTCTTCTCGTATGCCGTTCCCTCGACAAGATCCATGGCGAATGGCCAGGGCTCCGCATCCGCTTCCAACAAGCCCGATATCAGATCGGCGTCTTCGAGGTTGGGCGAGTCGAGCACGATCTCATAAGGAACGGCGTGATCCTCGTCGAAAGTGCTCCAGTCCGGATGACGCGCGATCATGCCGGCCAGGCGACTCGCCTCATAAACACCGCGTTCGACCGTCGTCACACGCCCCTGGCAGAAGCGCTCTTTCCAGTCGAGGAATATCCTGGCTCTCGGATCTGACGACACGCGCCCACGCCACCCCGGCAGCGGCGCTTGCGCACACGCTGCTGCGGCATCGTAGAGCACGAGAAGCGCCGAACTGTCCGTGGCGGCACGCGGCGCGAGCCGGGCAACGACGGTCTCGTAAGTGTCGCCTGGCAGTACGTATGCCCCTGCCGCTACAGGAACGGAAGCGCCCCTGGTCGCTGGCCCGGCGCCGGTTCGACGAGGGCCCGAAAAAGTGCGCTGGACCGCCTCGCCGGGATCTGGACCCGCAGCGACAGCGCTTATACCGCTGCCCTCGGCACCTTCGGCCGAAAGGTTGCGAAACAACACGCCCGTCGCGACCAGCGAGGCCGTCATCAGCCAGATCAATAAACGCGGGCCGCGCTTCTCGTTCCTGTCCATGGATCTCCCCGATCGCCAGTAGCGACAGCCCGAAGTCTGAGGGAATCTCCGCCTGCCGCCAATAGCTGCGAACATCGTCTCCACAGGACGCCACCCCACCAGCCGAAACGGACAAGTCATAGCGAGCACGTTTCTTTGGAGGCAACAGCACGTCGATTATGCGCAAGTTCTCGCGAAATATCGCAGCGCGCCAAGGTATGCTCCGGATCCCGGCAGGAGCCGGAAGAACCCAAGGGGATACTGAGCAATGACTGCCCGTCGTAACGTCCTGCTGTCCGCCGCGATCGTCGCGGGTCTGGGACTGGCTGCCTGCCACAAGAAAGACGAAGCACCCGCCGCCGATCCGAAGGCCGTTGCCGCCGCGCAGGCCGTCATCGCTTCGCCCGCATGGTTACGTCAGCACCTGCCCGCCCAGACCGTCGCGTATCTGCGAATTCCTTCGCCGTGGGGCATGCTCGGCGCGGTCCCGGCAGGACGCCCGCTGGATGCCGCCCTGTCGACGAAGGCGCACCTGGATGCGATCGCGAAGATCCGCGAAAGCATCGGCAAGGACAAACTGCTCGCCGACCTGAAAATCGCGCCGGTTGCGAATCTCCTGCTCGGCGACCTGCGGTCGCCGATCGAGGGCATCATCGTCGATCCCCTCGGCATCCCCTCTTTCACGTCGCGCGTGGTCGTCACAGCCGTGCTCGACTTCCCGTCGGTCGATGCGTTTAACGCGCGCCTCAAGAGCCTCGGCGGCGAAACCCCGCTACTCAAGGCGCCGCTCGACGCGCAAGGCAACGGACAACTCGCGTCCGACGGCGGAGCGTTGCATTACGACGTCACCACGCGCCGTCTTTGGGTGACTGGACACATGAAAGGGCTCGCCGCCGAGCAGCCCGGCATCGACGGAACCGCCCTGACCACGCTCATCGCCGACGTCGACAAGGCCACGGCCGCTGCGGCACCGGCCAGCCTCTCGGCGCTCGAGCCACGCATCGACACCTCGGGCGAGGGCTTCTTCGGCTGGATCAGCATGCGCGGCATCGGCGCCGTTGCCGCGGCGCAGGCCGGCGATTCCCCGCTGGGCCGGTTGCCGGCCGACTTCGCTTCCAAGGCGGACGCCGTGGCCTTCGGCGCAGGCACCGTCAATGGTCGCGGGCAGCTTCAGCTGCTGGTGCACGCGCCTCAGGCCCGCCTGCTGCAGTACCTGTCGCCGACGTCCTTTGCGCCGACGGTAAAGAGCGTCGGCGCGCCCCATTGGGCCGTCACCCTGAATACGCCGACCGCCGAGACGTGGAAAGCCTTCGAAGGCAATCTCAATCTCGACTTCGGAGCGGAAGGCGCGAAGGCATTCCACGAAAGCGTCGACCGCCTCTCGAAGCGCTACCACTTCGATCCTGAGCGATACACGGCCTGGTTCGGCCCGGAGACGGTCGTCTTCGCCGACGATGCTGGCCTTTACTACGCTACACGCGTCCGCGACTGGAAGGGCTGGCACGAGCTGATTGACCAGAACAAGGGCAACGGCTGGAAGACCGGCACGGCGAAGGTCGACGGCGCCGAGGTGCACTGGCTGTCGATCCCAGGACAGGCTGCCACGAACCTGCCGCCGGACAGCGACCCGTCCATGCGTGCGTTCATGCAGATGGTCGATCGCTTCGGCGGCCGTACATGGTGGACGGAAGAAGGCGACTGGGCTGTCTTTGCCAAAGTCCCTCAGGCCCTGTCCGATCGCGCGGCCGCCGGACCCGACACTTCGCTGGATGACTGGTTCAAGGCAAGGTCTTACCCGGGCCAGCGCACGGTGGCGGGCTTCACCGCGACCACCCATGGAGCCCAGCGCGACGCCTACTATCTGTATCTGTCGCTCCTGCAGTTCGTCGCGGGGGCCACCGGTTCCGATGCCGACATCAGCACCCTGCCATCGGCTCACACACTTGGCCTTCCGGACCAGGGCGTTCTGGGCGCGGCGCTCGAAGCCGACAAGGACACTCTGGGCTTCTCGCTCACCTACGAGCACTCCCCCGTCGAGCTCGTCGGTGAAGGTGGCGGCGCCACGGTCATCGCCGGCACCGCCATCCTCGCCGCCATCGCCGTCCCCCAGTATCAGGAGTACACGCTGCGCAGCCAGGTGGCCGGCGCCCTTTCCGCCGCCGACCCGGTCAAGACAGCTGTGGCCGAGCACCGCCTGACCACGGGGAAGTTTCCCGCCAGCAACAAGGCGGCTGGCCTGGACGATGGGGAAGCCCTCGGTAACGACTACGTCAGCTCGGTCGAGGTCGGACAGGGTGGCGAAATCACCGTCAACCTCGACGGCGAAGCCCCGCACAAGGCCGATCCCAAGCTCGACGGTGGCCAGTTGATCCTGCTGCCCAGGGTCGAGGGCGGTAAGGTCGGCTGGACCTGCTCGGGCGAAGGCATCGACGAGAAATACCTGCCGGCAAGCTGCCGGGACGCGTTGCCCGGGCTCTGAAACCGGTCTGCCGGGCGGGGTTCCTGAACGGAGCCTCGCCCGTCATGCGAAAGTCGTCAATTTCCTTTATAATCGGCGGCTTCCCAAACCAAAGAGGCGATCCGGCTTTACGCCGGCGCATAACGCATGTCGATCGAATTCCTGCGCAACATCGCCATCGTCGCTCACGTCGACCATGGCAAGACCACCCTCGTCGACCAGCTTCTGAAGCAGTCGGGCACGCTCAACGAGCGTACCGTGCTCGCCGAGCGCGTCATGGATTCGAACGACCAGGAAAAGGAACGTGGCATCACGATCCTGGCCAAGAACACGGCCATCACCTGGGAAGACAAGAAGACGGGCGTCAAGAACCGCATCAACATCGTCGACACCCCGGGGCATGCCGACTTCGGTGGCGAAGTCGAGCGCGTGCTGTCGATGGTCGACACCGTGCTGATCCTGGTCGACGCGATGGACGGCCCGATGCCGCAGACGCGCTTCGTCACCCAGAAGGCCTTCGCGATGGGCTTCAAGCCCATCGTCGTCGTCAACAAGGTCGACCGCCCCGCCGCCCGTACGGAATGGGTCGTCGAGCAGGTCTGGGACCTGTTCGCCAAGCTCGGCGCCACCGATGAGCAGATGGACTTCCCGATCGTTTACGCATCGGCGCTCAACGGTTATGCCTCGCTCGACGAGAACGCCCGCGAAGGTGACATGACCCCGCTGTACGAAGCGATCATGCAGCACGCGCCGCGGCCGGACGTCGATCCGGAAGGCCCCTTCCAGATGCGCATCAGCCAGCTGGACTACAACAACTTCGTCGGCGTGATCGGCATCGGTCGCGTGCAGCGCGGCACCCTGAAGAAGGGCATGCAGGTCGCCGTCATCGATCGCGAAGGCAAGAAGCGTCAGGGCAAGATCGTCCAGGTGCTGGGCTTCCTGGGCCTCGAGCGTATCGAGCAGGACAGTGCCGAAGCCGGCGACATCGTCGCCATCTCGGGCATTCCCGACCTGACCATTTCCGACACGCTGACCGCGCCGGATACGCCGGAAGCGCTGCCCGCGCTGAGCGTCGACGAGCCGATGATCAGCATGACCTTCCAGGTCAACAACTCGCCGTTCGTCGGCAACAAGGACCTGTCGGGCGGCAAGTTCCTGACCAGCCGTCAGCTGCGTGAGCGCCTGGATCGCGAGAAGGTGCACAACGTCGCCCTCCGCGTCGAAGACGGCTCCGACGCCGACAAGTTCCTGGTCTCGGGCCGCGGTGAACTGCACCTCTCGGTGCTGATCGAAAACATGCGTCGCGAAGGCTACGAGCTGGCCGTGTCGCGTCCGGAAGTCATCCTCAAGGAAATCGACGGCCAGAAGATGGAGCCGATCGAAGAACTGGTGATCGACATCGAAGAGATCCACCAGGGCGGCGTGATGGAGCGCCTGGGCATCCGCAAGGGTGAACTGAAGAACATGGTGTCGGACGGTAACGGTCGCGTGCGTCTCGAGTACGAGATTCCCGCCCGTGGCCTGATCGGCTTCCAGAACCAGTTCAAGACCCTGACCCAGGGTTCGGGCCTGCTGTTCCATGTGTTCAAGCACTACGGTCCGTACACCCCGGCTCCCATCGCCAAGCGCCAGAACGGTGTGATGATCGCCAATGCCGGCGGCAACACCCCGGCCTACTCGCTTGGGCCCCTCCAGGAGCGTGGCAAGCTGTTCGCCGCCGAAGGTGACGCGGTGTACGAAGGCCAGCTCATCGGTATCCATGCCAAGGACAACGACCTCACCGTTAACGCGATCAAGCCGAAGCCGCTGACCAACATGCGCGCCTCCGGTAAGGACGATGCGATTCAGCTGACCCCGGCGACCAAGTTCACGCTGGAGCAGGCCCTGGACTTCATCGACGACGACGAGCTGGTCGAAGTCACCCCGAAGGAAATCCGCATGCGGAAGAAGTTCCTGACGGAAGGCGATCGTAAGAAGGCGTCGCGCGGTTAATTGCGGCGACATCGCGATGTGAAAAAAGCCCGGCCATTGCCGGGCTTTTTTTCGTTTACTCGTCTCGCTCGCGGACCAGCTTAAGCAGCAGGTCGATCTGCTCCTGCTGTTTCATCAGCATGCGCTCGAGCTGATCGGTACGCATCTGGTCGATCTTTTCGTGCAGGCCCATGATCTCGATCTCGGCCTTGAGGTTGACCTTGTAATCGTTGGCGGCGTCGAGACGGTCTTTCTCGGCCTGGCGGTTCTGACTCATCATGATCACGGGCGCCTGGATGGCGGCGAGCATCGAGAGCAGCAGGTTGAGGAAAATGTACGGATAGGGATCGAATGGCGCGTGCAGGATCCACGAATTGAAGCCGGTCCAGGATGCCAGGATCACGGCGAACACGATGATGAAGGTCCACGAACCGCCGAACCGCGACACCTTGTCGGCGAGGCGCTCGCCGAAGGTCATGTCCGAGCCGAAGACGTCGTTGACGTTCTCGGCGACGAGCTTGCGCTGCATGAGTCGGTCGATCAGGCGGCGTTCGGCGTGGCCCAGGTCGTTCAGGCCCTTGGCGAACCAGTGCTGAGCGGCGTGTTCGTGAGGGTGTTCGTTAGCTGCCATCGGGGGCTCCTGGCGTGATGCGTTGACGGCACGGGGTTCTTGCCGGGAAAGCTATCACGGTGGGGGCTTAGGCGATGGGGGTCGCGACCAAGGCCGCTCCGACACAACCGTCGATCGCTAGCGGCGTACGTTCGCCAGCTTGCTGGCGAAGGGGGGCGATGCGGCGTCGACACCGCGGAGCTCGCTCTCGAGTTCGCCGCGCAGGCGCGGCAGATACTCCGGGAATTCACGCCTGACGAAGGCGATCAGTCCCTCACGAACCTTGCAGCGCAGGTCGAACGACTTGCCCGAATTCGACGAACTGACCAATGCACGCAGTTGCATCGCTTTGTCACTGGCGTCGACCACCTGCAGGACGATGACACGACCGTCCCATTCGTCGGCGTCCTTGCAGATGCGCTGCAACTCGTCGCGAAGCGGGTCCAGCGGAATACCGTAATCGAACCAGAGCATGACCGAACCCAGGATCTGCGAGCTGGTCCTCGTCCAGTTCTGGAACGGGTTTTCGATGAAATACTGCAGCGGCACGATCATCCGCCGCTCGTCCCAGATGGCCACCACGACATACGTGCTCGTAATTTCTTCGATCCTTCCCCACTCCCCTTCGACGATCACTACATCGTCGATGCGGATCGGCTGGGTCAGCGCGATCTGAATGCCGGCGATCAGGTTGCCGAGCACCGGCTTGGCAGCGAGACCGACCGCCAGCCCGGCCAGACCCGCCGATGCCAGGAGGCTGGCCCCGAACTGGCGCACGACCGGGAACGTCATCAGGGCAACGCCGAGGCCGAGGACGATAACGACGACCATGCCGGTACGGGACAGCACGCGCACCTGCGTCTGCACGCGACGAGCGCGGAGGTTGTCCTCGAGATCGATAGGGTTGAAGCGCGATACGGTGGCTTCCAGCGCGCCGATGCAGCGGACCAGAAACCACGTGCAGGCCCCGATGAGCACGACCGCGATGACATGCTCCATGCCGTCGATCAGGCGCGCGGGCTCGTCGGGCGCCCCGCGGAAGGCCAGCAGCAGCATCGCCAGCGGCACGATCACATCCATAGGCGCCTTGGCGCGGGCGATGATGCTCGCCCCACGCGGATGGCGGAGGGCGAAGCGACGCAGCACCATGTCGACGGCGCGGCGAAGGAGACCCGCGACCGCCAGCGCGACCACGACGGTCAGCGCGAAACGTGTCCACGGATGCGAGAGATCGGGCATCCAGTCGGAGAAGTTCATGGGAGCCCAGCCTAAGCCCCCGGATGTCCACGTTTTGTTGTGACGCAGCAATGTAAAGGTAAAGTAACGAAATGACCGCCGCCGACAACCCTGCTTTCGTGCTCCCCGATGTCCTGGAACCGGGGCTCGCTCTGGTGTTCTGTGGCACCGCCGCGGGTACGCGGTCGGCACGGGAGCATGCCTATTACGCGCATCCGGGCAACATGTTCTGGCGCACGGTGCACGCGGTCGGTCTGACGCCGCGCCTGCTCGCACCGTCCGAATATCCGTCGATGCCGGGCTTCGGTATCGGCCTGACCGACCTGTCGAAATTTCACTTCGGCAACGACAACGAGCTGCCGCGGGAGGCTTTCGATATCGACGCGCTGCGTGCCAAGGTACTTCGCTTCGCTCCCCGCGTACTTGCCTTTACCAGCAAGCATGCCGGACGCCATGCACTCGGCAGGCAGGCGACCTACGGGCGACAGCCAACGAACATCGGCGACACCATGGTGTTCGTCTTGCCTTCGCCCTCCGGACAGGCCCGCCGCTCCTGGGACATCAGTCTGTGGCAGGAGCTGGCGGACGTCGTGCGTGCTCAGCCGCCCGGCGTCGACTTGTAAGCGCGCACGTCATTCGGCGACACCGACGCCGCTTTGTTCGACCAGGCCTGGCGGATATAGGTCACCACCGCGGCGGCGTCATCGTCGCTGAGCTTCTGCGAGAATGGTGGCATCGAATACGGGCGTGGATTGTCGCGCGTCGCCGGAGCGAATCCACCGCTCAGCACCATGCGGATCGCATTGATACCCGTAGGTTCGGTCACCGAAGCGTTAAGGTCGAGCGGCGGGTACGCATCGCCCTTGCCATGACCGTCGACGCCATGACAGTCCGCGCATTGTTCGACGTAGACCTTCTGACCGGTGCGTGCGAGATCGCGAGCGTTGGCGGCCGACTCGCGTTGCGCGGGAGGATCGCGTTCCGGCAATGACCTGAGGTACGTCGCCATCGCGGCGAGGTCGTCGTCGGTCAGGTGCTGCGTACTCTGCAAAACCACCTCCGCCATGGGCCCGAACGCCGTACCTTTCGCCGAGCGTCCGGTCTTCAGCAGCGCGACCACATCGGCTTCGCTCCATCCCGCCAGCCCGCCGTTGGGGCCCATCGACAGATCCGGCGCGTACCAGTTCTGTACCGGAATGATGCCTCCGGCAAGATACGGCTCCGACACCATCGCGCCGAACGCGTTGCGGTTCGCGTGACACTCGTTGCAATGGCCAAGGCCCTGCACCAGATAAGCGCCGCGGTTCCACGCGGCGGACCGCTTCGGGTCATGGACGAACTCGCCTTCGTCGAAATACAGCAGCCGCCACGAAGCGATCAGCGACCGCATGCTGTAAGGCCAGCGCAATATCGGCTCGATGGAAGCGCGCTTCACCGGCGGCAGCGATTTCAGGTAAGCGAAGATGGCATCGGTGTCGGCACGCGTGACCTTCGTATACGACGTAAAGGGAAAGACGGGATACAACGAGCGGTCGTCGTGCCCTTTCCCGTTGTGCATCGCACGGTAGAAATCGTCCGCGCTCCACGCACCGAGGCCGGTGTCCCGGTCGGGCGTGAGGTTAGGTGCGGGGATCGCACCGAACGGCGTACCGATCACCCGTCCGCCTGAAAACGGCGCCCCGCCGCGCGTCGTGTGGCAAGAGGCGCAGTCACCGGCCAGGGTAAGGTAACGACCTCGTTCGATGATGTCGCTGGCCGGGGCGACGCCAGTCGCGAGGGCCAGGGCAAGAAAAGCGATGAGTCGGATCGTCAGCGTCATCGACTCAGCCTCCGAGCACGCCGCAGCGCATGGGTGGGGTCACACTTCCCGCCACCTCGGCATGCGCGTCCGCAGGGACCGGCCGGGTCGCCAGCCATGCCGACACCGCGCTGATATCGGCATCGCTGAGGCGACTGACGATCGTCGCCATGCAGTCGGGCGCGATGGTGTTGCGGGTATTCGTACGCCAGGAACCCAGCTGCGCGCTGATGTAGTCGTACGGCAGATTTACCAGCCCGGGAATATCGGGTTGCACGCCCGTGAGGTTGGCGCCGTGACACGCCATGCAGGCAGGCACGCCGCGCGCCGGGTCACCGCGCGTCACCAGCTCCTCCCCGCGTGCGGTCGCCTGGGGCGACATCGCGGGGGCCGGCTGCTTCGTATAAGGCACCTGCTGCGCGGCGAAGTAGTCGGCGATCTCGCGCATGTATTCGTCGCTCAGCGGAGCGACGGTGTACTCCATGATCGGGTAGTGACGCAGACCCTTCTGAAAATCCTGCATCTGCCGGTGCAGGTAGCCCGCCGGCTTGCCGGCGAGTCGTGGGTTGAAGCCGTTGTCGCCACCCTCCCCGTGCACTCCGTGGCAGCTCGTGCATGCCGCGATGCGTTGCAGCAGCGTGTCGGGTACGGTCGGCGCGTCCTCCGCCCCGACGGATATGGCGAAACAGGCGATAGCGGCAGCGGCGAACCGGCTGAGGAGACGACGCATGGGCACTCCCTGGCTGACGAGGCATCGGGCCAGTATAGCCACGCGCGACTTGGGGTAGATTGGCCTCAGCCATCACCGCGTCGCCAGGGGGAAAAGACATATGCAGCATGTAGGGATCAGGCCGGCCGCGCTCGCCGCGGCGCTCGTACTCAGTTCGAGCTGCGGTGCAGCCAAAGCGCGCGACGCCGGTGACGATGACGCCTTCGCCTCCATCGCGACCCTGCGGCAAGCCTATGCCACGGGTGCGTTGACGCCGGCGGGCATGACCCGACTCTTCCTCCATCGTATCGAGACGCTCGACAAGGCCGGGCCGTCGATCAACGCCGTGCTCGAAGTCAATCCGGACGCACTGTCCATCGCCGGCAAGGCGCCGCGCAAAGGCTCGCTGGCGGGCATCCCGATCCTGCTGAAGGACAACATCGACACCGGCGACCGCATGCTCACCACGGCTGGCTCGCTGGCCCTGGCGACGAAGCCCGCGCCTCACGATTCCGCCGTGGCGGCGAAGCTGCGCAAGGCCGGTGCCATGATCCTCGGCAAGACCAACCTCAGCGAATGGGCCAACATGCGCTCCAACCATGCGACCAGCGGATGGACCGGGCGCGGCGGCCTCACCCTCAACCCCTACGTCCTGGACCGCAACGCCTGCGGTTCCAGCGCGGGCTCAGGCGCCGCCGTCGCGGCAGGCCTCGCTACCGTGGCGATCGGCAGTGAGACCGACGGCTCGATCATCTGCCCTGCGTCGATGACGGGACTGGTCGGCATCAAGCCCACGGTAGGCCTCGTCAGCCGCACCGGCATCATCCCCATCTCCAGCAGCCAGGACACCGCGGGGCCGATGGCACGCAGCGTGGCCGACGCGGCGGCGGTGCTCGGCGCCATCGCCGGCAGTGACCCGCGCGACCCCGCCACAAAGGATGCGGACAAGCACGCCACCGACTACACGAAGTTCCTCGATCCGAATGCGCTGCGTGGCAAGCGCATCGGCGTGGTGCGTCAGCTGGCGGGTATCGAGCCGAACGCGGATCGCGCGCTGGAACACACCATCGCGCTACTCAAAGCACAAGGCGCGACGGTGGTCGACAACGTCGAGATCCCTCACCTGAAGGAACTGAGCGAACACGAGATCGACGTACTGCTTTATGAGTTCAAACACGGGATCGACGCATATCTCGCCAGCCGGCCTGATCAGCCGATGAAGAACCTCACCGACCTCATCGCGTTCAACAATCGCGAAGCCGCGAAGGAGATGCCGTGGTTCGGGCAGGAACTGTTCCTGCAGGCGCAGGACAAGGGCGACACCACCGATCCGAAGTACATCGAGATGCGCGATCGCAACCAGCGTCTCGCGGGTCCGGAAGGCATCGATGCGGCATTGGCAAAAGACCATCTCGACGCCCTGCTCGCGCCGAGCTGGGGCCCGGCGTTCGTCAACGATCTGGTGCTTGGCGACCATGTGGTCAGCGGCGATCCTACCGTTGGCGGGGTTTCCGCTCCCGCGGCCATCGCCGGGTATCCGTCGATCACCCTGCCGGTGGAGTTCGCGCACGAGCTACCCGTGGGGGTTGTCTTCTTCGGCACGAAATGGAGCGAGCCGACGTTGATCGGCATTGCTTACGGCGTCGAGCAAAAAGCCCAGGCCTACCAGCGCCCGAAGTTCCTGCCGACGCTACCGGTCAAGTAAGCCAGCAACCCTGCCGATGCCATGGCTCTGGAGGGAGCCAACCTTGTCGGCGATGGGCCCTGTCGCAAGCACCCATCGCCAGCAGGGCTGGATCCTGCCGGGAGCGGCAGACGTCCGTCGTCAGAGACGCATGCCCTCGAACGGGCTCCAGTTGTCCTGACCCTTCACCCGCTTCAGGTAGTAGGCGTAGTTGGCGACCAGCATGTAGAACACGTTGAAACCCGTGCCGACGCCGCGGTAGAAACCATCGGGTGCATTGAAGATCATCAGCGCGATGATGATGGCGACTTCGAGACCGAGGATCACCAGGGCCTTCTTCCAGAGACCCAGAATGAAGAAGTAGATCGGCCCGAAGAAGAACGCGAAGAAGTTACCGTTGACGATGAGCTTCTGTCTGAAGGGAAGCTTCTTCAGCTCCGCCTTGTACTGCGGAGAACTGGGACCGCCGAAACGCTCGAAGAAAGCGAAGCGCGTATTCCACTTCGCGTTGAGGCTCGGGTCGCTGACAAATTCGGCTTCCGCCATGATTTAACTCCTGATGGGATGCCGCGCGGGATGCGCGATCGCGGGATGTTACGCACGTAACGGCGTTACGTAACGATGCAATCGCGGTTCCGGTGCGCACAAAAAAGAAAGCCCGCACAGGAGTGCGGGCTTGTGTGCGGGTACCGACGTCGCCTTACGGCTTGTTGGCAAACTCGCGGACGATCGGGGCGAGCTTCGGATCTTCCATCGCCATGGCCAGCGTCGCGCGCACGAGGCCCGCCTTGTTACCGCAGTCGTAGCGATCGCCGAAGAAACGATAGGCGAGCACCTTGCCTTCGTCCTTGAGGTAATTGGCGATGGCGTCGGTCAGCTGGACTTCGTTACCTGCGCCCGGGCGCGTGTTCTTCAGGTAATCGAAGATCTGCGGCGGCAGCACGTAACGGCCGACCACGCCCAGCGTCGACGGAGCGTCTTCCGGCTTCGGCTTTTCGACCATCGTCTTGATGATGGTGGTGCGGTCGTTGACCTTCTCCAGCGCATCCACGATGCCGTACTTGTCGGTGTCGGTGGCAGGAACGTCTTCCACCGCGATGACGCCGGCCTTGTGTTCGAAAGCCGCCTCGGCCATCTGGCGAAGCGCACCCTTGCCACGCGACCAGATCAGATCGTCCGGCAGCACCACGCCGAAGTACTCGTCACCGACGACAGCCTGGGCACGCGCGACGGCGTCGCCCAGACCCAGAGCTTCGGGCTGGGTCACGAAGACGCAGCGCACGTGACGCGGAAGAATGCCGCGAAGGATTTCCAGCAGCTCATCCTTGTGCTTTTCGGCCAGCTTCTCTTCCAGCTCGTAAGCCTTGTCGAAGTAGTCCGCGATGGCGTGCTTGTAACGGTTGGTGACGAACACCAGCGTGTCGGCACCGGCGTCCACGGCCTCGTCCACGGCGTACTGGATCAACGGCCGATCGAGCACCGGCAGCATTTCCTTCGCCACCACCTTGGTCGCCGGGAGGAAGCGCGTACCGAGGCCAGCGACGGGAAATACGACCTTGCGCAGGGGTTGGGTCATGCGATGTCTCCACTTTCGTTGCGGCGTAGCGGCAGCACGTTGTCGCTCTGCGGCTCGCTCCAGCGGAACGAAGGCAACAGCTGCGACACGCACCGACGCAGGGTTTCTTCATCGAACGCCGCCACGGCCTCCTCGGCCCTGGCCAGCTGAACCTGAAGCATTTCCCACGAGACCTGGCGATGCTGCGCCTGAAAAATCTTCGCGTGGGTCGTGCTCGTATAATTCTCCAACGGGTGAAACAATTCTTCGAACAGCTTCTCACCCGAGCGAAGACCCGTATAAACAATCTGTATGTCAGAGCCGGGACGCTTGCCTGCCAGACGGATCATCTGTTCAGCCAGATCGCGGATCTTCACCGGGTCACCCATGTCGAGCGCGAAGATCTCGCCACCCTTGCCGAGGGTCGCCGCCTGAAGAATCAGCTGGCAGGCCTCGGGAATGGTCATGAAGTAGCGCGAGATCTCCGGGTGGGTGATCGTCACCGGACCGCCCTGGCGAATCTGCCGGCGGAACAATGGGACCACCGAACCGGCGGAATCCAGAACATTACCGAAGCGAACCGTAATGAAACGTGTAGAGGTATGCGCCGCGAGGTTCTGGCACCAGATTTCCGCCATGCGTTTGCAGGCGCCCATCACCGACGTCGGATTGACCGCCTTGTCGGTGGAGATCAGCACGAACGATGCGGCACCACAGCGCACGGCGGCGTCGGCTACCACGCGGGTGCCGAGCACGTTGTTGCGGAACGCCTCGCGCAGCTGACCCTGCAACATGGGCACGTGCTTGTAGGCGGACGCGTGGAAGACGATCTGCGGCTGTGTCTCCTGGAACAGGCGATTGATCGCCGTGGCATCGCGGGCATCGGCCAGCACGCCGTTGAAGATCAGTTCCGGGTAGGCCGAGGTCAGCTCCTGACCAATCCGATAAAGATTGTATTCGGACATCTCGACCACGGTCAGTGAGGCGGCGCCCAGGCGCGCGACCTGACGGCAAAGCTCCGAACCGATCGATCCGCCACCGCCGGTGACCAGCACACGACCGCCGCTGATGTTCTCGCGGATGGCCGTCCAGTCGAGTTCCACGGCGTCGCGGCCGAGAAGATCCTCGATGGCGACTTCCTTGATCTCGTTGAACTGGGCACGACCGGCGACGACGTCCTCGAGGCGGGGCACCGTACGGAATGGCAGGCCCGTGCTTTCGCAGAAGGCGACGATGCGACGCATCTGCGCGGTCGTGGCGCCCGGTACCGCGATCAGCAGCATCTGGACCGCGACGGCCTTCGACAATTCGGCCAGCTGGTCGACGGTGCCCAGCACGGGGATGCCGCCGATCTGCGCGCCGCGCAGGGCCAGGTTGTCGTCGACGAAGCCGATGACGCTGTAGCGGCTGTCGCGACGCAGGTCGCGAGACAGCGCCTCACCCGCACGATCGGCACCGACGATAAGCACACGCTTGGTCGGCGCCGACTGGAACAGGTCGATACGGCTGTCCTTCCAGAAGCGGTAGCTGAGGCGTGGGACGCCAAGCAGCACCACCAGCACGACCGGATAGACGAGCAGGACCGAGCGTGGCACGCCGTCGAGGCGCGCGTACATGACCATGGCCAGGCCGATGATCAGGGCGCCGATGACGGTCGCGCGGATGATGTTCCAGAGATCGGGCAGACTGGCGAAGCGCCAGACACCTTTATAAAGGCCTGTCCAGTTGAACACCGCACCCTGTACCAGCAACACGATGGGGAATTCCATCGGCAGGTACGAGACCGGTGCCAGATCCGGCATCAGCGCATAGCGCAGCGTTTTTGCAATCCACCAGGCGAGCGCCGCCATGGCCAGGTCGTGCGCGACGACCGCCGTACGTGGATGAATGATGCCGATGAACTTACGCAGAAACATGTCGCTCCCTTCGACGCAAGCCGTAACGCTTGCCAGTACGCCAGACCGCTGCCCCCAACACGTATGTCGCCCCGAAACACACGGGCGCCACCGCCGGGTAGCGGAACGCGATCCATGCGACGGGAACGCAGACGAGAACGTTCCATGCGAGGTAGCCCAGGGCTACCCTTCGATGTGACGAACCCCGCCTCACGAACCACTGGTAGAGGTGTTCGCGGTGCGGAGTGTACCAGCGCGCACCGCGCAGCATTCGCACGAGCAGCGTCAAAGTCGCGTCGATGACGAACGCCGACGAGAAGATCAGCGCCGGCCAGAGTAGGTTCGTGCGCCAGGCCCAGAGCATGGCCGACAGGGCAAAGACCATGAGGCCGAGGGTGGCGCTGCCGACGTCCCCCATGAAAATACGGGCCGGCGACCGGTTGAACCACCAGAAACCCAGCGATGCCGCGGCCATGGCCAACCCCGCACCGGCAATGGCCGGGCTACCGGCCGACCAGGCAAGGGCGGCGGAGGCGGCACCGAAGAAGACGGCCTGCTGCGCGGCCAGACCGTCGATACCGTCCATGAAATTGTGCAGGTTGACGCACCAGACGCCCGCCAGCAGCAGGGGAAGCGCCCACCACAGGCTTGCCGTGGACGATGCCACGGCCACGCACAGCAGCAGGGTCGCCGCCAGCTGAATCAACAGGCGCGGCTTGATCGGCAGTGAACCGTGATCGTCCAGCCAGCCAATGCCGGCGATGGCGATCGTCGCCACGGAAAAGGCGCCAACCGTCGCAGCCCCTGGCGAGACAGGCAACAAAAGCAGTCCTGCCGGCATGCCCGCCAGAGCGCCGAGCACGATGCCGATGCCGCCCCCGCGAGGGGTCGGGATGCTGTGCGAGCGCCGGCGCCCCGGCTCGTCGAGCATGCCGCGTCGATGGGCATAGGCAATCGTGGCGCGGACCGAAGCGAAGGAGACGACGAACGCGGCCAGGACACAGGCGACGAGAGTCGGACCGATACTGATGACGGGCGTCATTCGTTGGCGACGCCATGGATGGGCCGGACCGTACCCCAGCTCTTGCAGCTCGGGCACTGCCAGTGATGGGCCTTGGCGCCGAAGCCGCAGCGGCTGCAGCGATACATCGCCTGCCCCTCGAGCAGCTTGCGGGTGAGGTCGCGCAGGATAAGATAGTTCTCGCGGGCCTCGCCGGAGACCTTGTCCATGGTCGCGTCGATCAGCGCCATCAGGCCACGCACCGACGGACGCTTGCGCAGCTGCCCGGTCAGGAAGTCGATGGCCGTCCGTTCGCCGTCCCTTCCCTCGTACAAACGGGTGAGAGCCAGCACCGGTGAGATACCGTGATAGCGCTCCATGATCTCGCGCAGAAAGGTCTCGGCGCGGTCCATCTGCTGGGAACGCGCGTAGCAGTTGAGCAGCGGCGGCAGAATCTCGGGAACGAACGCGATGTCGGCGGCGATGGCGGCCTCGTAGGAGCCGATGGCACCCGGAAGATCGTCGTCTTCCGACGAAAGACGACCCGCGATCATGTGTGCCCGTACGCAGTCTTGCTGGCAGGCGAACGCTTCGCGGATGTACTCGCGGGCTTCGGTACGGGCGCCATGCTGTCGCGACTGTTCGGCCAGCTCGCAGTAGAACTGCGCGATCATCGCCGACTCATCTTCGCTCGTCATGGTTTCGAGCCGACGCGCGTGGTCGATGGCCTTATGCCATTCGCGCTCGTGCTGATAGATCGCGATCAGATGCCGGAGGGCCGAGGGTGCCAGCGCATCCATCGCGACCAGATCGGAAAACAGGGTCTCAGCGCGATCCAGCAAGCCCGCCCGCATGTAGTCCTCACCCAGCTCGAGCAAGGCCACCGTCTTCATTTCGTCCGAAAGACCCTGCCGGGATACCAGGTGCTGGTGGAGACGAATCGCCCGATCCACCTCGCCGCGCTTGCGGAACAGGTTACCCAGCGCGAGGTGGGTCTCGACCGTGTCCCGGTTGTACTCCGCCAGACGCAGGAACACTTCCAGCGCCTTGTCCTGCTCCTCGTTGAGAAGGTAGTTCAGGCCCCGGAAGTAATCGGAGGAAAGCTCATTGACTCGCTCGCCGGAGCGTCGCGTATGAGTACGCCGGGCAAACCACCAGCCGCTGGCGAAGGCCAGGGGCGGAACGAGCGCCAGCAACCAGATCGGATTCATGCGGTCGTCGCGCTGCCTACCTTGCGTTCCTTGCGCTCGCGACGGCGCAGGCGCCGATGGGCGAACGACGTGCCGAGCCAGGCGGTAAGTCCGCCCAGAATCCAGCCCACGAGCACGGCGGCGAGGATCGTGCCGCCCTTGGGCAGGGAGGCTCTGGCGAAGCCGAAATCGAAGGTCACGAGATCGGCGTTCAGCGCACCGAACACGACGCCCACGGCGACGAAAAGCAATAGGAAAAGTATGACAAGAAGGCGCATTCCCGGACTGTACCCGAATCGTGAACGCGATGGTGCGGCGCAGTTGGCCTTTCATACAGGTTGGCCGGACGGGAATGTCGTCCCCGATGGATGCCACGCGGCACGACGAAGGCCGCCCTTCCCCGCGACCAAAAAAAACGCCGCGTCAGAGCGCGGCGTTGGTTTCCTCGACGAGGTTTACGCGTTCGCGCAATTCCTTGCCAGGCTTGAAATGTGGCACGTGCTTACCCGGTAGGGCAACCGCTTCGCCGGTCTTGGGGTTACGCCCCATGCGCGGCGGACGGAAGTGCAGCGCGAAGCTGCCGAAGCCGCGGATCTCGATGCGCTCACCCGTGGACAGGGCATGGCTCATCTGTTCGAGCACGCTCTTGACGGCGAGTTCCACGTCGCTGAACGCAAGGTGGGTCTGGCGCCGCGCCAGCGCCTCGATCAGTTCCGACTTTGTCATGGGTCCCCTGGTTCCTGTCAAGCAAACAGCGAGGGGCGGCGAACCGCCCCTCGCCCGACGGTTAGTCGGCCTTGTTCATCTGCTCTTTGAGGAGAGCGCCGAGCTTGGTCGTACCACCGGCAGCCGAAGCGTAATCGGCCATGGCGTCAGCCACGTCCTCTTCGTCCTTCGCGCGGATCGACAGCTGGAGCTGACGGCCCTTGCGATCCATACCGGTGAACTTCGCCTCGACGGCATCGCCGACCTTCAGGTGCGTCGTGGCATCTTCCACGCGCTCCTTGGCGATGTCGTTGGCGCGGATGTAGCCTTCGACGCCTTCACCGAGGTCGATGACCGCACCCTTCGCGTCCACTTCCTTCACGGTGCCATTCAGAATGGTGCCGCGCGGATTCGTGGCCATGAACTGACCGAACGGATCCTGCTCCATCTGCTTGATGCCGAGGGAGATGCGCTCACGTTCCGGATCGACCGCCAGAACCACGGCTTCGACTTCGTCGCCCTTCTTGAAGTTGCGAACGAGGTCTTCACCCGAAGCCTGCCACGAGATGTCGGACAGGTGGACGAGACCGTCGATGCCGCCTTCCAGACCGATGAAGATACCGAAATCGGTGATCGACTTGATCTGACCGGAAACCTTGTCGCCCTTCTTGTGCATGGCGGCGAAGGCTTCCCACGGGTTCGAGCGGGTCTGCTTGATACCGAGGGAGATACGACGACGCTCTTCATCCACGTCGAGGACCATGACTTCCGTCTCGTCACCGACCTGCACGACCTTGGCCGGGTTGACGTTCTTGTTGGTCCAGTCCATTTCGGAGACGTGCACCAGGCCTTCGACGCCCGGCTCGATCTCGACGAAGCAGCCGTAATCGGTGACGTTGGAGACCTTGCCGAACAGACGGCTGCCGACCGGGTAACGGCGGGCGATGGCGACCCACGGATCGTCGCCGAGCTGCTTGAGGCCGAGCGAAACGCGGTTGCGCTCGCGGTCGTACTTGAGGACGCGGACGTCCAGCTCGTCGCCGACGTTGACCACTTCCGACGGGTGACGCACGCGCTTCCACGCCATATCGGTGATGTGGAGCAGGCCATCGATGCCGCCGAGGTCGACGAATGCGCCGTAATCGGTGAGGTTCTTGACCACACCCTTGACGACGGCACCTTCGGTCAGACGCTCGAGGAGCTTCTCGCGCTCTTCCGAGAACTCGGTCTCGACAACCGCGCGGCGGCTGACGACGACGTTGTTACGCTTGCGGTCGAGCTTGATGATCTTGAACTCGAGATCCTTGCCCTCGAGGTAAACCGGGTCACGGACCGGACGCACATCGACCAGCGAGCCCGGCAGGAATGCGCGGACGTCCTTGATGTCGACCGTGAAGCCGCCCTTGACCTTGCCGGAGATCTTGCCGGTGATGGTCTCTTCCTTGTCGAACGCCTGCTCGAGGTCGTCCCACACCATCGAACGCTTGGCCTTCTCACGGGAGAGCTTGGTCTCGCCGAAGCCGTCCTCGAGCGCATCGAGCGCGACCTTGACTTCGTCGCCCACTTCCACTTCGAGCGCGCCGTTCTCGTCCTTGAACTGCTCGATGGGGACGATGCCTTCGCTCTTCAGGCCGGCGTTGATCACCACCACGTCGTTGCGGATTTCCACGACGATACCCGTGACGATGGAGCCGGGCTTCAGCTTCGAAATGGCCTGCTGGCTCTGTTCAAACAGTTCGGCAAAACTTTCAGTCATGTTGATTCCAGGGTTATGAAAGGTCGTACCCGGCGCCTGCGTAACATCAATGAACGCGTGCGGACAGGGGACCCACCGGTTGTGGGCGCAATAAGAGGGCCGTTATGGGGCCGCTCCGCGCCGTTGCCAATATCCCGCGCACACTGCGCGGGGGTCGTGCCGGATGCGCCCTTACGGACGCACCACGGCGAATACTCTTTCCACCACCACCTCGATCGGCATGCCGGTGGTATCGATCACCACGGCGCCCTCGGCGGGCTTCAACGGGGCCACGAGCCGCGACGCGTCACGCTCGTCGCGAGCCTCGATCTCTCGTTGAAGGACGGCAAGTGTAACGCTCAGCCCCTTATCCTTCAACTGCTTATAGCGCCTTTTCGCGCGCTCGGCGGCACTGGCCGTGAGGAAGAACTTATGCGCCGCATCCGGGAAAATCACCGTCCCCATATCCCGGCCGTCGGCGACCAGCCCCGGGGCCTTGCGGAAGCCGTGCTGCATGTCCACCAGGGCCTGGCGGACGCTGGGGATCACCGCGATGGCCGAGGCCGCGGCCCCGGCCGTCTCGGTCCGCAGCTCGTCCGTGGCGTTGTGGCCGTTGACCAGAATGTAGGTCTCATCGCCACTGGGACTGGGTTTGAAGCGGATCTTCACGGTCTGAGCGCAGCGCGTCACCGCGTCGACATCGGACAGATCGATGCCCTCCTCGCCCGCCGCGTAGCCCACCGCCCGGTAGAGGGCGCCGGAGTCCAGCAGGTGCCAGCCGAGTTTCTCCGCCACCAGGCGACTGATGGTGCCCTTGCCCGAGCCCGAGGGCCCGTCGATGGTCAGGACAGGAGCAGCAGCCGATGGGGCCATGGGGAAACCTCGTTCGCGAAACGGGCATGATATCGCGTCGACGCCCGGCAGTCGGCGCATGGACGCGACCGCCCTTGCGTGCTACAAGCGCCCGAACGATCGACCAGGCCGCCTTTCCATGTCCGACGACCTCCAGAGCCAGTTCGAGCAGGCTTACCTGGACATCACCCGTCTGGGGCGCCGACCGGACAATGACACGCTGCTGCGGATCTATGCCCTCTACAAACAGGGCTCCGAGGGTGACGCCGTCGGGCCGAAGCCGGGTTTCTTCGATTTTGTGGGCACAGCCAAGTACGAGGCATGGGTGAAGCTGACGGGGATGCCACAGGCGCAGGCGCAAGAGGAATACGTCGCGCTGGTCAGGTCGTTAGGGGCCGAGGGGACGGGCTGATGGCGGTCTCAGGGGGCCCCGGGCCGCCCTGACGAGGGAAGTTCCCACCGAACCGGCGTTCACCGGATAGCGCGGTTCGGCGGGGCACGCCGGTGACTGCTATGAAGCGCGCTGCGCAAGCCACGCCGCAACCGGCAATTCGCCGAACAGACTGGCTACCTCGATCGCCCCGCCGTCGACCCGCCCTTCTCCGAAAACACTCATCCAGCGCCCATCAGGAAGCGTCAGCGACGTCCCCTCCCAGTGATTGGCGCCGATCGCTGGCGCGTCGCTGCCGGCAATCCACTCCGCCGTGTGCCGGGCGACGGCGATGAACAGCCGCTGCCCGCGATGCTCCCGGACGAACGCAAGGACATGCTCCGAGGCAGGGCCTTCCGCCGCCAGAGCGCGATAGCTGCCCCGGGCAAACAGCTCCGGGTGCTCGCGGCGCGTCGCCAGGAGGCGGGCGATTACCGTCTGCTTGATCGCGCCGTCGCGCCAGTGCGTCAACGCCTCGAAGGGAGTCTCCGCCAGTTCGAGGGATGAGGCGCGCGCGAGGAAATCGACCGGTCGCCGGTTGTCGGGATCGACCAGACTGAAGTCCCAGTAATCCGTACCCTGGTAAAGGTCGGGTACGCCGGGCGTCGTCAGTCGCAGGACGGTCTGGGCCAAACCATTCGCCGCGCCAGGCGTGGCGATGTAATTGGCGAAAGCCGCGAACTCCGCCGCGACATCGCTGGACAAGATCGCCCGCAGGAAGTCTTCGCAGGCATCTTCGTAAGGCTCGTTGGGCGACGTCCAGCGCGTCCAGCGCTTGGCCTCACGCAGTGCCTTGCGCTGCCAGGCGGCGATACGCGAGGCGAACCGTTCGACGCCGTCGGTATCGTCGGGCGACAGGTGCAGAGGCCAGGCGCCGACCAGCATCTGGTAAAGCATCAGCTCATCGCCCGCCGAAGGCGCCATGCGCCCATCCGCCCGTTGCCGGAAGTCCGCGTGGCGAACACGCCAGCGCTCCGCGGTGACGACCCAGCGTTCGCTTACCTCCGACAGTACCGCCAGCCGGGCGCGCAGGTCTTCGCCACGCTTGTGGTCGTGCGTCGCCGTCGCCAGCAGGTTGTGCGGCAAGGTATCGGCACGCATGGCACAGCGCGCATGGAAGTCTTCGATCGACATGGCCATACGCCCGGCGTCGACACCCACCTCGTTACGCGAGAGTAGCCGACCGTACCGATAGCCGGCGGTGTCTTCGACGGCCTTGGCGGCCACCGGCGATGTCGCCTGCTGGAAAACCGCGATGGCGCGCTCACGTGCGCGACGTACAGGACCCGGTGGCAGCGATCGGGGCGCTTCGCCGCCAAGCCACGACGACACCAGTTGCAGCAGGTCGCTGTCTTCGAGCCGCAGGGTCCGTGAAGCGCCTTCAACCGCTCGGGCGAAGAAGACCTCGTCGATGGCGTCCCGCCCCGCGCCACCCGCATACGTGCGGTAGACGGGGAAGTGCACCAGCAGCTCGACGATCACCCGGCGTACCGCGGCCAGCGACACGTCGCGCGTGGCGACGTTGGCGCGGGCGGCCGTGAACAGCGCTCGTGCGGTGCGATCGAGCTCGGATTCGAAGCTGTCGACCAGAATCTGCCGGCGTGCCCGCACCGCCTGTGTGCCGAAGTCCGCCGACTCACCGGTGAGCTTGCGCCACAGTTCGGTCAGTGGCGCTTCGCCGCGCTGGCAGTGCAGGACGGCCGAGACCTGGTCCATGAACTCGTAGCCCGTGGTGCCGTCGGTGCGCCAGTCCAGCCGGAGATCTTCGTCTTCGGCCAGGATCTTCTCGACGACGAGATAAGCGGCGTCATGCGGCGCGGAGGGCGGCCGTTGCGTACGCAGCGTTTCCAGCCGATGGCGCAACTGCCGGCAGTAGCGACGCGGATCGGCGAGGCCATCCACATGGTCGCAGCGCACGCCATCGATCAGCCCTTCGGCGTAAAGCCGGAAAATCGTTTTATGCGTATCCTCGAACACCGCCGTTCGCTCGATGCGAAGACCCGCCAGTTCGTTGATGTCGAAGAAACGACGGTAGTTGACCATGTCGCTGGCCAGCTTCCAGAACGCAAGCCGGTAATGCTGCTTTTCGATCAGAGCATGCAGCTTCGCCCTGCCCGTCTCCGTCGATGGGTCGTGCTCGTCGACCGCGTCATCGCCCAGTCCGGCAACGGAGGCTGGCGACAGCGGAAGACGATCGTCGTAGATGCCCAACATCCAGGTATCGCCGCGACGGCGCAGGCGCAGATGCCCCGACTGCAAGGTTTCCTCGTAACCGGCACCGAGGATCGGCAAGAGCACGCGACCGCGAATCAGCGGATCCGGGGCGGTCCATTCGATATCGAAGTAACCCGCGTAACGGCTCTCACGCCCGTTCCGCAGCACGTCCATCCACCAGGCGTTCTCGGTGCCGACGCCCATGTGGTTCGGCACGATGTCGACCACGAGACCCATGCCGTGCTCGCGCAGAGCGACGACCAGGCGGCGCAACGCGTCCTCACCGCCGATCTCCGGGTTGACCTCGTGGCAGTCGACCACGTCATAGCCATGCGTCGAACCCGCACGTGCCTTAAGGATCGGCGACGCGTAGAGGTGACTCGCACCCAGCCGGGCGTAATAGCCGACGACGCCGACCGCGTCGTCCAGAGTGAAGCCCGCATGGAACTGCAGGCGAGCCAGCGCGCGCGGCGGGCTCATGTCCGGTTCCGGGTTTTGTCGATCGCCGCGCAGACCGCGTTGGCAATCGGGCCATCGAACAGGCGGGTGGACGAGTCGGGCATGCGCCGCCGCCAGTTCGGATGAATGGCATCGGTGGGGCCCGGAAGATTCGGCTGCTCATGCAGGCCGAGGATATCCTCCACGGGGAAGATCGCCAGCGGTGCGGGCGCCTGAGACACGTGGCGCGCCGCCGCGACCACAACAGGAGAAATATCGTCCGTCGCGGGTGGCGCGTCCTCGTTCCAGGCCGAGCCCGACGCGCACATCGCACGCCACAGCGCCCCGCGTTCCTTCTCACGCTGCGCCGCTTCGTCGACAGCGGGATCGTCCAGGCCGGTGCGCTTACGCCATTCGACATCGCGCCCGCTCCACCATCCCGCCACGGTCGAGACATCGTGGGTGCTCGTCGTCGCCATGGCATTGTCCGACCATTCGCGTGGCGACACGAAACCGCCGTCCGATGCACGCTCGAACCACAGCACGCGAATACCGAGCACGCCCTTATCGGCGATGGCATGGCGGAAGTCGGCGGGTACGGTGCCCAGATCCTCGCCGATGACGATGGCGCGGTGCAGATGCGACTCGAGTGCGATCAGCCGCAGCATGTCGGTGAGCGGATAGCGCAGATAGGCCCCCTCGGTGGCGCCGGCGCCGTGCGGGACCAGCCACAGGCGTTTCAGGCCGAGCACGTGATCGATGCGGACACCGCCCGAGTGCGCGAGCGCCGCACGCAACATGCCGATGAAGCCACGGAAACCGGTTTCGCGCAAGCCACGCGGGGAGAACGTCGTCAGACCCCAGTCCTGTCCCAGCCGGTTCAGCGCGTCCGGTGGTGCCCCCACCGACAGGCCGCGCAGCATCTCCGCCTGGTGCGCCCACGCATGGCTGCCACCCGAGTCCGCTCCCACGGCGAGGTCGGCGACGAGGCCGATCGCCATGCCTGCGTCACGCGCCGCTTTCTGCGCACCTTCGAGCCCTTGCGCGGCCAGCCACTGCAGCCAGGCGTGAAAGGCCACTTCGCGACCATGCTCGCGCACGAACGAAGCGACCTCGTTGCCGGCCGGGTCGTGGAATTCCGTGGGCCAGCCCTGCCAGCCACCGGGCCGGCCATGTGCGGTGAAATGCCCATGCAGCGCCTCGAAACGTGCGTGCCGCTCGAGCGGCTCGCCCTGCTCCCGCCTGAAAGCGCTGAAACGCTCCGAGTGGGCAAGATCCACCGACGCCCATTCGAACAACGACCGCAGAATGGTCATACGCGCACGGGCCGCGCGCGGCCAGTCGATCAGCTCGAGCCATTCGAGTTCGGCCAGTTCCTGACGCAGGTTGTGCGTGTCGATCACCGCGCGAACGGTCTGCTCACCACTGGTTTTCACCGGGTCGACATACAGACCGTTGAGAAACAGGCGGCTCGACGGCGCGTAGGGGCTGTAACGCTCGGGAGCGGCGGCGAACAATGCATGCAACGGGCTGATCGCGAGCGCATCCGCGCCTTTTTCCGCCGCGGCGCGCGCACAAAGCTCAAGCGCCGTGAAATCGCCGAAGCCGCCATCGCCGGGGCGACGGAGCGCGGACATCTGCACGGCCATGCCCCAGGGTCGGCGCGTACCGGCGACGTCGCCGACGCCAAAGGTTCGCGGCGGTGCGATCGCCAGCGTCACCTCGTCGTCGTCGAGCATCAACGTGTAATAGCCGGGTGTCGAGGGCGCCGCAATACCAGCCTCGCCCGACGGCAACGCGCCCTCGGCCACCTGGCCGCCTTCGCTGTCCAGCAGCTTCCACACGCGACCGCGCGGTACGGGCGGAATGGCTACCTGTGCGCCCGCATCGGCGGTAATCATGCGCGGCGGTCGTCGGCCGCTGCGCTCCTGCTCGAGCAGATGCAGGCTCGAGGAAACATCATCGGCGTTGTCCGCAGGCAGGCCGATCGCGCGAAGCACGGCACGAAGCGTGCTGGCCGGCGTGGTCTGCGGGCGGTCCAGCGCGTCGCGCCAGTCGACATCGATGCCAGCCTGTTCGGCAAGCAAAGCGAGACGATCGTCGAGGGGGGCGTTCACGGCTCAGGACTCCAGGCAGGCGACGGTACGGCGAGCGGGAAGCAGGCCGCGCGAAACGGAAGCGATATCCGCGGCATCGCCATGGAGCCATGCCGCGGACGCCGATGGTGGCCGCTGGATCGTGACGTCGGCGTCGCCGAGGTTGACGTACAAGGTAAGCGTCGCCGGTCCCAGTTTCCATGCGGCGGTAAAGGCGCGGTCGCCGACTGCCTCCGCTCCCGCCGCCCTGGCATCGCCTATGTGCGGAGCGACGTGCTTGTGCCGCTGGGCGATCAGTTCGCGAACCAGTTGTCGGCGCGCTTCACCCGCTCCTTCCTCACGGCTGGGAATGGACGCGGTGAACGTGTCGTAGTCATTCGGATCGGGAATCTCCTCGCCGCCGAAGCTCGTGAATGCCTCGAACTCGCGACGCCGACCGTCGCGCACCGCCTTGCGAAGGTCCTCATCCTGGAAATCGGTGAAGAAGAGAAACGGCGTGCGGCTGGCCCACTCCTCTCCCATGAACAGCATAGGGACGAAAGGCGCAAGCAGCAGGAGGGCCAGCGCGGCCTCCATCGTCTCGGCGTCAATCAGCGTCGTCAGGCGGTCGCCGAACGCACGGTTGCCCACCTGGTCGTGATTCTGCAGGAAGTTGACGAAGCGCGACGGCGGCAGATGAGCGCTCGATTCGCCGCGACGCTTGCCGCCCATCGGCTCGCCCTGAAAAACGAAACCCTCCTGCAGGCTGCGCAGAAGCTTGGGCATCGGCGCTTCGTAGTGCGCGTAGTAACCCTCGGCCTCACCCGTCAGCAGCACGTGCAGGGCATTGTGAAAGTCGTCGTTCCATTGCGCATCGAAGCGTCCCCTGCCGAGAAGGCTGGCCTGGTTCGCCTCGTTCTCCAGAATCAGGTGCACATGACGGTCCGGTCCCATGGCGCCGTGCACGCGCGCCGCGAGCGAGCCCAGCCAACCGGGATTGCCTATCGCGTGCACCGCGTCGAAGCGCAAGCCGTCGAAGCGGAATTCCTCGAGCCAGTAAAGCGCATTGTGCACGAAGAAGTCGCCGACCTGCGGCGTGGATACGCCGATCGCCGCGCCCCAGGGAGTATGTACGGAGCCATCGAAAAACGGTGATGCGTAGGCGCCCAGATAATTGCCGTCGGGACCGAAATGGTTGTAGACGACATCGAGAAACACCATCAGGCCGAGGCCGTGCGCTGTGTCGATCAGCGACTTGAGGTCTTCGGGTGAGCCGAACGCGTCCGTCGGGGCATACGGGAGGACGCCGTCGTATCCCCAGTTCCGCTCACCGGGGAATTCGGCGATCGGCATGAGCTCCACGGCGGTGATGCCCAGCGAGGCGAGATGCGGCAGCACCATTTCCACACCGTGATAGCCGCCCAGCGCACCGACATGCAATTCGTAGATCACGGTGTCCTGCCAGGGACGCCCCTGCCAGGCGCCGTTCCGCCACTCGAAGGCCTGCGGATCGGTCACTACACTGAAGCCGTGCACATCGCCGCCTCGCTGCCGGCGCGACGCGGGGTCGGGTACCGCTGTGCCATCCGGCAGACGAAAGCGGTAGCCCGATCCAATCTCCGCGGGGCAGATGCATTCGAACCAGCCATCGTCCAGCGCACGCATCGTCGACGTGTGCCCGGTATCGCACTCGATCGACACGCTGTCGACATCGGGTGCCCACAGACGGAAGCGCGCCTTGCCCTCGCCCAACGGCTTCACGCCATAAGGCATGGCATGTACGTAACGCGCGCTCACGCGGGTTCGGTCCGCACTGTCGCTGCCAGCAACAGGACGCTCCGTCCCTCCACTTCGATCGTCGGCTCGGTCCACGGTAGCTCCGGCGCCAGGGGCGCGGCAGTGTTGCAACGCAGGCGCCAGTTGGCGGCGGGCTGCGGAAGGTGGAAGACATGCGTCTCAGGCGTGGCATTGATCAGAATCAGCGTCACGTCGGCTCGTTTCTCTCCGTACGCCTGGGCGCGCCGCAGGGCCAGCAGGCGCCCTTCGGTATAACCCCAGGTCTCCAGTGTCATTTCGGCACCGCTCTCGTCGAACCACACCACCTCGCGCATGCCGGGCGCGACCTCCTTGTCGCCCCGCAGGAAGTGCGCGGCCCGCAAGGTGGGGTGTTGTTCGCGCAGGCGTATCAGGCGGGAAACGAATTCGGACAACTCGCGACCCGGATCCGAGCTGGCCAGCTTCCAGTCGTACCAGGACAACTCGTTGTCCTGGCAATAGGCATTGTTGTTGCCGCTCTGCGTGCGACCGAACTCGTCGCCACCGAGCAGCATCGGCGTGCCGTGCGAGAAGAACATCGTCGCCAGCATCGCGCGCTTTTGCCGGTCGCGCTGGGCGCGGATGGCGGGATCGTCGCTCGGCCCTTCGACACCGTGGTTGTAGCTTTCGTTGTCGTTGCCACCGTCACGGTTTTCTTCGCCGTTGGCATCGTTGTGCTTGTCGTTGTAACTGACCAGGTCTTCCAGCGTGAAACCGTCGTGCGCCGTGATGAAATTGACCGATGCCCACGGCTTGCGCTTCTGGTGGTCGAAGAGCTCGCCGGACGCCTGAAGCCGACCCGCAAGCGCACCGCGCATGTTCGAGTCGCCTTTCCAGAACTTCCGGATATCGTCACGGAACTTGCCGTTCCACTCGGCAAATCCCGGCGGATGATTGCCCAGCTGGTAACCGCCTGGACCGATGTCCCACGGCTCTGAAATAAGTTTGACGTTGGCCAGCACCGGATCCTGCCGCATGGCATCGAACAGGCCGCAACAGGGGTCGAACCCATGCTCTTCGCGTCCGAGACTGACGCCGAGATCGAAGCGGAAGCCGTCCACATGAAAGGTCTGGACCCAGTAGCGCAGTGAATCCATCACCATCTGCAGCACGCGCGGGTGTGCCGTATTGACCGTATTGCCGGTACCGGTGTCGTTGATGCAGTAACGCGGGTTGTCCGCCATCAGCCGGTAGTAGCTCTTGTTGTCCAGGCCCCGGAAGGACATGGTGGTGCCCAGTTCGCTGCCCTCGCAGGTGTGGTTGTAGACCACATCCAGGATCACTTCGATGCCCGCCGCATGCAACGCCTGCACCGCGGCACGGATCTCGTTGAGCGCACCTTCAGCAAGATACGCCGGTTCCGGAGCGAAGAACGACAGCGTGTTGTAGCCCCAGTAATTGCGCAGTTTCATCTCGGCGAGGCGCCGGTCCTGGAGAAACGCATGCACGGGCAGCAGTTCGACGGCCGTGATCCCCAGCTTGACCAGATAGTCGATGACGTAAGGATCGGCCAGCGCGATGAAGGTGCCTCGCTCGTGCGGCCGGATACGCTTGAGCGTTCGCGTTATCCCCTTGAGATGGGTCTCGTAAATGACCGTCTCATTCCAGGGGGTATGCGGACGGTTGTTCTGCGTCCAGTGCATCGGTTCGTCGACCACGACCGCCTTGGGCATCGCCGCGGCGCTGTCGCGACGATCGAACGAAAGGTCCGCACGTGGCGAGGACACACGGTAGCCGTGAAGCGCATCGGACCAGCGAACCTGTCCGTGGAGCAGACGGGCGTAAGGATCCAGCAATAGCTTGTTCGGATTGAACCGGTGTCCCTCTTCCGGCTCGTACGGCCCATAAGCCCGGAAACCGTAAAGCGTCCCGCCACGTACACGTGGCAGGTAGCCATGAAACACCTCATCGGTGCATTCGGGGAGGTCGTATCGCGCGATCTCGCGTTTACCGGACGGATCGAAGAGACACAGTTCGATGCGCTCCGCATGGGCGGAGAACACCGCGAAATTCGTTCCCATGCCGTCGCAGGTGGCGCCAAGGGGATGCGGCGTACCGGACTGCATGCGCTCGGGAAGTGCGGGCATCGGATTCCTCGTCAGTCGGCCACGAAGATGACCGTGGAAAGGGGTGGCAGGCTCAGCACCAGCGAACGATCGAAGCCATGCGATGGCACATCCTGCGCATGCCGCTCGCCTTCGTTGCCGACGCCGGAGCCGCCGTAATCGGAAGCATCCGAGTTGAACGCTTCCTTCCAGCGGCCGCCGTCGGGCACGCCTAGGCGGAAGCCGTGACGCGGCGTGGGCGTCATGTTGCTGACGACCAGGGCCGGCCGTCCATTCTCCGCGAAGCGAAGCCAGGCAAAGATGCTCTGCGACGCATCGTCCCCGATCACCCAGCGGAAGCCGCGCGGATCGGTATCCCATGCGTGCAGGGCCGGCGTCGACGCATAGAGCCGGTTGAGGTCGCGCACGGTCTTCTGCACACCGAGGTGCAGCGGGTTGTCCAGCAACTCCCAGGCGATCTGCGCATCGTGGTTCCACTCGTGTGGCTGCGCGATTTCGCCACCCGTGAACAGCAGTTTCTTGCCCGGATGACCCCACATGAAACCGTAGTAGGCACGCAGGTTGGCAAAACGCTGCCACTCATCGCCGGGCATGCGTCCCAGCAACGACCGTTTGCCGTGCACGACTTCGTCGTGTGACAGCGGCAGCACGAACTTCTCGGAATAGGCATAGACCATGCTGAAGGTCATTTCGCCATGATGAAACTGGCGGTACAACGGATCGCGCGACATGTACTCGAGCGAATCGTGCATCCAGCCCATGTTCCACTTGAAGTCGAAGCCGAGGCCGCCCTGCTCCACCGGCTGGGTCACGCCCGGCCACGCCGTCGATTCCTCGGCGATGGTCATGCAGTCCGGATGCCGTTCCGCGACGAGCTGGTTTACCCGGCGCAGGAAGGCGATCGACTCGAGGTTTTCGCGGCCGCCGTACTGGTTCGGCACCCACTCGCCGTGCTTGCGCGAGTAGTCGCGATACAACATCGACGCCACGGCGTCCACACGCAGGCCGTCGACGTGGAAGCGCTCGAGCCAGGCCAGCGCGCTGGCGACCAGGAACGCGGATACCTCGTTCCGGCCGAGATTGAAGATCAGCGTGTTCCAGTCCTGATGGAAACCCTCGCGCGGATCGGCATGTTCGTAGAGCGGCGTGCCGTCGAAGTGCGCCAGACCGTGGATGTCCGTGGGGAAATGCGCGGGCACCCAGTCGACAATGACGCCGACGCCCGCCTCGTGGCAGCGGTCGACGAAGCGCGCGAATGCCTCGGGCGTACCGAACCGCGACGTCGGGGCGAACTGGCCCAGTGGCTGATAACCCCAGGATCCGCCGAAGGGGTGCTCCGACACCGGCAGCAGTTCGATATGGCTGAAACCCATTCCGGCCACATACGGGATCAGGCGTTCGCCCAGTTCATCCCAGTGCAGCTCGCGCCCATCGGGACCGCGCAGCCACGACCCGGCATGCAGCTCATAAATCGACAGCGGGGAGCCCGCGTGATGCAACGAACCGCGGTGACGCATCCATTCGTCGTCCGTCCAGCGGAACGCGGTCGGGTCGGCCACGATCGACGCCGTTGACGGCGGCAGCTCGGCCGCGAGGGCGACCGGATCGGCGCGCTGGGTCAGCGATCCGTCGGCACCCCAGATCTCGTACTTATAGCGTGCGCCGGGCAGCAAGCCGGGCACGAAGAGTTCCCAGACACCCGCCGGCACGCGTTTGCGCATGGGCAAGCGACGACCGTCCCAGCTGTTGAAGTCGCCCACGACGCTGACCCGCTGCGCATTCGGCGCCCAGACGGCAAAGCGTACGCCGTTCACGCTGTCGACCGTGACCGGATGCGCGCCAAGGCAGAGAAACAGCTCCGTATGCGTTCCCGCGGATAGGCGTTGCAGGTCGTCGTCAGTGAGGAGGTTACCGAAACGATACGGATCGTGCGTGTCGTGGGCGGCCGCAGGCCAGTGAACACGCAAGCGGTAGTCGTCGTCGGACTCCGGGAAACCGGCGAACAAGCCGCCGTCGTGTACCCGCTTCAGCTCGCCCAGCGACCGGCCGGTCGCATCGATCAATTCCACACCCTGTGCGCCCGGCTGCAGACTGCGCACGACCCGCCTCCCCTCGACAAGATGCGGGCCGAGCAGAGCAAAGGGATCGCCGTGCCGTCCGTCGACAAGTGCGTCGACGGCAGCGGCATCGGTCAGGCCATAGGTACGGGGATCGGTCACGTCTCTTCCTTCAATTCTCGGGATGTCTCGCCGCGCGAGGCGTGCAGCAGCCCGCGCACCGGCACATCGACCCAGCCGGGCCGGTTCGCCGCTTCATAGTTCACTTCGTACGCCGCCTTCTCGATGACGAACAGCTCCAGGATGGGTGCCAGCGTCTCGCCATCGACCCAGCGTACCGGTGCCGCGTCCAGGACGGCGCGATAGGCCGCCAGGAAGACGCGCGACGAACGCTCGCGGAATCGGGACAGGTAATCGCCGAAGCCTTCGTCCTCGATCGGAGCAAGGCCGTCTTCACCCCGGCGCGCCATGGCGGCCGCATAGTCGAGCGAACGCAGGAAACCGGCGACATCTCGCAACGGGGAGCCCTTCGCCCGGCGCTCGTCCAGCGAACGAGCGGGTTCGCCTTCGAAGTCGATGATGTACGCGTCGTCCTGGACCACAAGGATCTGGCCGAGGTGGAAGTCGCCATGCACCCGGGTTTTGAGGGCGGATACGCCCGCCTTCGCCAGCTTGCCCACGCGCTCGTCCAGCGTGCCCACGAGACCTTTGAGCGCCTCGACGTCGGCAGCCACTGTCTCCGACAGATCGGCAAGCTGGTCGATCGACTTCAGCGCACGGCCGATCTGCGCACGAACGCTGTCGCGTACCGCGTCGACGTCGGCGGCGCTCGCCTTTTCGGGCGAGAACGCGGGAATCTCGGACGGCTGCGCAAGCAAGGCGTGCAACTCGCCCAGACGCGTGCCCACGGCGGTCGCGAACGCGTCGTACCCCGCCTCGATCTCCGCCTTGCGCTCTTCCTCGTCGGAATGACTGTATTCGTCGTAGCTGCGACGAAGGAAGTCCAGCGTCCACCGCCAGGCATCGCCCTGATTGCGCAGAAAGCCCTGCAACACGGCCAGCGTGGTGCGTTCGCCATTTTCGCCCATGCGGACCACCTCACCGAGCAACGGCGAGGTGTTGGCGTAGCCGTGTTCGGTGAGGAAGCGACCCATCTCGACTTCCGGATTGATGCCGACGGAGGTGCGTCGGAACAGCTTCACCACACCGGCGTCGTGCATGATCATCGAGCTGTTGGATTGCTCAGCGGTCAGCCACCGGCTTTCGATGGCCGGGTCGAAGGTGACGCCGGCGAACGCATCGGTCGTCTCGAAACGCACGACGCCATGGTTCACCGGCAACTCGGTTCCCTGACGCAGCCCGATCAGGAGGCCGGAGGCAAAGGCGTCCAGCGCGAATCCGTCGGTGAGCAAGCCGATGCGACGACCGCGACGCACGCGTGCCAACGCAAGTTGCTGGGCACGCGCTGTCGGGCTTTCGTCTTCCCAGACGATGCCGACGGGCAGGCTGTAGCGCTCGGTACCGCCGTCGGCAAGCGTCGCTTCGACCTCGGTGAAGACGAGATCGTCGCCGTGGTCCGGCCACGGCACGGCATAGAGAATCTTCGAGCTCTCGATGCCACGATCCTTCGAGGCGAACCAGCGACGCACTCCGAGGTAGCCGGGCAGAACCTGCTTCTCGATCACGCCACGGTGATGCGCCATGACCGGCCCTTCGACCAGCGCGCCGCGTAGCACCAGCGTCTCGTAATCGGGCAGCGGTTCGGCGGGCACTTCGTGCCACTCCGGCATCTGCGCGTTGGGGCAGATCTGGAAGGCGTAGAAACCGTATGCGGGCAGCGTCAGCAGATAGGGGAGCTGACCGATCGGCGGAAATGACGAGCCGCCCATGATCTCGATGGGAACCTGCCCGTCGAACGCGGCCACGTCGAGCTCGACCGCCTGCAGCGAACGGGACATGTTCGCGACGCAGAGCAGGTGTTCACCCTCGAACTCGCGCAGATACGCCAGCACCTTGCGGTTACCCGGATAGAGAAACTTCAGCGTGCCGCGACCGAAGGCCTTGTAACGCTTTCGCACAGCCAGCATGCGGCGCGTCCAGTTGAGCAGCGAGTGCGGATCGCGCCCCTGCGCCTCGACGTTGATGGCCTGAAAGCCATAAAGAGGATCCATGATCGGCGGCAGCACCAGGCTGGCCGGATCGGCCCGCGAGAATCCGCCGTTGCGGTCGACGGACCATTGCATAGGCGTGCGTACGCCGTCACGATCGCCCAGGTGGATGTTGTCGCCCATGCCGATCTCATCGCCGTAATACAGCACCGGCGTGCCCGGCATCGATAGCAGCAAGGCATTCATCAGTTCGATGCGACGACGGTCGCGCTCGAGCAAGGGGGCGAGACGCCGACGAATACCCAGGTTGATACGGGCGCGGCGGTCTGCCGCGTAGGTCTGCCACAGGTAGTCGCGTTCGTTGTCGGTCACCATCTCGAGCGTGAGCTCGTCGTGGTTACGCAGGAAGATCGCCCACTGGCAGTTCTCGGGGATCGCCGGCGTCTGCCGCATGATGTCGGTGATCGGGAAACGGTCTTCGCGTGCGATCGCCATGTACATGCGCGGCATCAGCGGAAAATGGAACGCCATGTGGCATTCGTCGCCGTTGCCGAAGTAGTCCTGCGTATCCTCCGGCCACTGGTTCGCTTCCGCGAGCAGCATGCGATCCGGGTAATGCTGGTCGATCTCCGCACGCATCAGCTTGAGGATGTCGTGCGTCTCGGGAAGGTTCTCGTTGTTGGTGCCTTCGCGCTCGATCAGATAGGGCACGGCGTCCAGTCGCAGGCCGTCGACGCCAAGGTCGAGCCAGAAGCGCATGACTTCGAGCACCGCTTTGATCACCGCGGGGTTATCGAAGTTCAGATCCGGCTGATGCGAGAAGAACCGGTGCCAGAAGTACTGCCCGGCGACCGGATCCCAGGTCCAGTTGGACTTTTCGGTGTCGAGAAAGATGATGCGGGTGCCATCGTAGGCCTGGTCGGTATCGGACCAGACGTAGAAGTTGCGCGCTGCGGAACCTTTCTTCGCCTCTCTCGCCCGCTGAAACCACGGGTGCTGGTCGGAGGTGTGGTTGATGACCAGCTCGGTGATCACGCGCAGGCCGCGCTTGTGGGCCTCCGCGATGAACCGTTTCGCATCGGCGAGCTTGCCGTAGTCGGGATGTACCGACTTGTATTCGGCGATGTCGTAGCCATCGTCGCGCCGCGGACTCGGATAGAACGGCAGTAACCACAACGTGTTGACGCCCAGCTCGGCGATGTAGTCAAGCTTCTGGATCAGGCCTTCGAAATCACCCACGCCGTCGTCATTGGCGTCGAAGTACGACTTCAGATGGACCTGATAAATGATCGCATCCTTGTACCAGAGCGGATCGCTCGAAAAATCGGGAGCGATCGTGTGTTTCTTTCCCTTACCGCGTGTTGCCATGGATCAGACTCCAGGGAGACGGACGTGCCAGATCGCGTAGGGCTGGCCGAGGCCGAGCCATACGTTCTGACGGGCACCGCGCCAGGCGATGGGTTGGGTATGCAGAAGGTCGTGTACGTCGATCGCGGCGTCGTCGCTCAGGCCCCAGTCGCCGAGCGGCAGCGTGAGGTCCGCGGACTGGGCGTTGTGCGGGTCCATGCTTATCGCGACAAGCACGAGATCGTCACCGGAACGCTTCTCGAAGAAAAGGACCTGATCGTTGCTGGCCGGCAGGAAGCGCAGTCCGAGGTGGGACTGCAGCGCCGGGTGCGCGCGCCGGATGTGGTTGAGCTGTGTGATTTCCGCAACGATGTTTCCGGGGGCGTTGAAATCGCGGATGCGGATCTCGTACTTCTCGGAATCGAGGTACTCCTCCTTGCCGGGCATCGGCGCGGACTCGCAGATCTCGAAGCCCGAGTACATACCCCAGAGGCCGGACAGCGTCGTCGCCAGCGCGGCGCGGATCAGGAAACCCGGGCGCCCCGAGGTCTGCAGGAAGTACGGGTTGATGTCCGGTGTATTGACGAAAAAGTTGGGCCGGAAGAAGTCTTTCGGTGCCGTCGTCGTCAACTCGGTCAGGTAGTCGATGAACTCCTGCTTCGAGTTGCGCCAGGTGAAATACGTGTACGACTGGCTGAAGCCGACCTTGGCCAGGCGATACATCGGCTTGGGTCGGGTGAATGCCTCCGAAAGGAACAGCGTATCCGGGTACTTTGCCCGCACGCGGGCGATCATCCATTCCCAGAACGGGAAAGGCTTGGTATGGGGGTTATCGACACGGAAGGTGCGCACGCCTTCCGCGGCCCAGAACAGGACGGAGTCGCACAACGCCTGCCAGAGCGAGGGGATCGCGCCGTCGGCATAGAAATCGACATTGACGATGTCCTGGTATTTCTTGGGCGGGTTCTCGGCGTATTTGATGCTGCCGTCCGGACGCCAGTCGAACCACTCCGGATGTTCCTTCAGCCAGGGGTGGTCCTGCGAGCACTGGATGGCGAAGTCCAGTGCCAGCTCGAGCCCGTGTTCGTGCGCGGCATCACGCAGCGCGCGGAAGTCCTCGAGGGTGCCCAGTTGCGGATGGATGGCGTTATGGCCGCCGTCCGGCGAGCCGATCGCATACGGACTGCCCGGGTCATCGGGACCGGGCGTCAGCGTGTTGTTGGGACCTTTGCGGAACGCGGTGCCGATCGGGTGAATCGGCGGGAAGTAGAGCACGTCGAAACCCATGTCGCGGATCGCCGGCAGCCGCGCGATGGTATTGCGGAAGGTCCCGTGCCTGGCTTTGTCATCGGTCATCGAACGCGGAAACAGTTCGTACCAGCTGGCGAAGACCGCTTCGCGACGATCCACCTCGAGCAGATACGTGTCGGTGACGCTGGAGCGGATCCGGGGATCGGTCGCCGCCATGAGCGCCACCGTCGTCTCATCGAGCAGCAACTCGAGTCGCTGTGCGTCATCGGCCTTGCCGAGTGCCGCCGCCAGGTTACGCAAGGCCTTCGCCCTGGGACCAGCGGCATCTTTGGCCCGGGCTTCGACGAGCAGGCGTCCCTCTTCCAGTTCCAGCGCAAGGGAGACACCGGCGGCGTGCTTCACCTCGATCTCGTGGTGATAGCTGGCGAAGCGGTCATGCCAGGCTTCGACCTGGAACTCATAGCGGCCGACACGCGTCGGTACGAAGCTCGCCGAATGAATGTCGTTGTTCACCGGTTCCATGACGACTTCGCGCCATGTCCGCTCGTCCTGTGCGCGGTAACGCAGGCGTGCGGCCAGCACCTCGTGGCCGTCCATGAAGATGTCCGCCGTCACCTCCACCGATTGACCGACGACGCGTTTGGCCGGAAAGCGGCCCGCGTCCACCGTTGGCTGCACGGCTTCGATCATGACGCGAGGCGCACGCGAGGCCGCCTGTAGAAATTCCTTCTGCACACTCGCTCCCATCTTTCGTTTAGCTGGCGTGGACGGCACACCGGTGAGGGTCAGGACGGCGCCGGGTGCCAGAAGCATCCCGTCGCCCTGGTCGAACACCTTGCGTCCGTCCGGCGTGACCCAGGGAGCGAAGTGCGCGGCCGCGCCCGCCAGCGCCTGCGCGGCACCGACCGGTGCGTCACGGTCCAGCGACGCGTTGACCAGGGTCAGGGTGGCACTGGAGGCCTTTCGCGCGTCGGGTCCATCGACCGTCAGGAACACGGCGACGTCGCGGCCCGTCGTGATCAGGGGGGCCGCCGGCACATCGTCACCCACGGCCGCGTTGGCGGCACGGATCGTCGCCGTCAGGTCGAGGGCGGCATTTGTGGCGAGCGCGGCGGGCGTCACCGCAAGGCCACGTCGCGGATCCAGCGCATCGTGCTGGGCAAACTCGAAACCGACCGGCATCATCCAGCCCCCGGGCGATGTCGCCGCGAACGCGATCGCCCGCTGATAGGCGTGCTCGAGCTGGTTCTCCTCGCCCAGTTCATCGCCGAGCCGCTTCGCGAAGGGCTCCTCCACGCAAGCCAGCGCCGGCGCGACGGTGGCGAGACGCGCGGCTTCTTCAGCGAACCACGGCGCACGAAAGTCCCACCAGTTGGCCGACGAAACGACCGCGTCAAATCCGGCACCTTTCAGGTTGGCGAGATCGTCAGCGGAAAGCCCGGGCGTCCAGGCGAGGAACGCGGCCTGCGACGCATCGGCGTGCGTGTTGCGCACCGCATCGATCAGGCTCTTCCAGCGCGACGCGCGCAGCCGCTGCGGGTGCACGACGCGAAAGCCTTCGACGCCCGCGGCGGTCCAGCGATGCAGACGATCGACCCACCATTGCGTGGCCGCTTCGGCAACCTCGGGGTCGTTGAGGCGCCAGCGGACGCTGTCGCTCTCCGCGGGGGTCCAGCGTGGATCTGGCGTGCCGTGCTGCGCGGCAACCGCGCGAAACCATTCCGGATGCTCCTGGCGAACCGGCGCATCCGAGGCGACCTCGTCCAGAGAAAGGTCCAGCCACAGCTCCATGCGGTGATTGCGGCAGGCCTTCGCGATCTGCGCCAGGCGGGTGACCGCATCGCCGTCCTCCGCCACCGCTCTGTTCAGCCGGTCGAAATCGCGCGTAACGAAAACGTCACCGGTACCCGAAGCATCGAAAGGGGGTGCCACCAGCAGCTGCCGGAAACCCAGCGATGCCGCGTGTTCGATCCACGCATTCCAGGCGGTCATCGGCCCGGCGAGCAGCGGATGCAGATAGTAGATTCTGAAAGGCGCTCGCGTGCTTTCCGACATGTGAATCGCATTCCTCTGGGGGAAGGACACAAGCATGCCGGGCAGGATGTATGCATCGTGCCAATACCCGGACACGCGAAGGCTTCACAGTGACGCAGAGGGGTGTTGCGGCAGCGTGAATATGGTGCCGTTAATTCACACGTTTCGAGCGGCGAGCATCGCCGCCGCGATGGCCTGTTCGTTGTCACCGGGGCGCTCGGCAAGCAGCGTCGCCGCTCCTGTGCGATCGGCGTCCGTACGATTCTGGCCCAGCTTCCACTTGCCCTCGATGCGGTCGATGGCGATGCGGATACCGACGATGCCGCGGTACATGGCGGCCAGATACTCGGCCGGGGCATCGCCTACCTGCCACGGCAAGGGCTGCGCAGCATCCTTTTCGGACTGGGCGGTCAGACGCTCCAGCAAGGCACGGAGCAAGGTCGGCTCCGTGAACGTCTCCGGGTGCCCATAGACGTGCACCGCGATGTAGTTCCAGGTCGGGACTTCGCGGTGGTGTTCAGCCTTGCCGGGATACCCGTTGGGTGAGATGTAGGCGTGCGGACCCGCGAAGATCGACAGCGCCTCCCCGACGTGACGTGTCACATGGTCGTTGCCGCGCGCCACATGGCAGTAGAGCGTGCCGTAGGGCCCCTCGTCCGGCGCCAGCACGAAAGGAACGTGACTCGCTTCGATGCCGCCCTCGCCGGCCGTCACCAACGTGCCGAACGGATGGCGCCGGATCGCCTCGTGCAGGACGGGCAGACGATCTTCGGCGAAGGCTCGGGGCGTGTACACGTTACTGGCCGAACTTGATCTCTTCGCCTTCGTGCCCGCGGTCCCAGCCACGCAGCTCGTCGCGGATGTGTGCGATGCGCTGGCGGCCGAGCGCGTTGCGCTCCTCGTCCAGGACCAGGCCGTCGAGCAACTCGCCCAGGCGCTGCGCGGTGGGCAGCATCGCGTCCCAGGCGTCCAGCGCGGGCACGGGACCCGGCAGCGCCATGAAGAACGACAGACCCGAGGTCTGCAAGGTGGCGATGCGCGCCATGTCGAAGTTGCCGGGCTTGGTCAGGTTGGCGACGCTGAAAATCGGGCCCTGTTCCGGATGGCCGTCGACGAGCCGGTGGTAAATCCCCATGTCGCCGAACTCCAGGCCGGCCTTTTCAGCGGCCACGACGAGATCGGAACCGTTGAACCGGGTGCCTTCGCGGGCGACGACGTACAGACTGACGATACGCTCGACCGGCGCGTGCGGCGGGCGGCGGCCGAGATCCGAGCGCGGAGGGGTCTTCGCCACCGGTGCGGGAGCTTGCGCAGGGGGGCGCACCGGCACCGGCGCGGGGGCCGGGACCGGCGCAGGCGCGGCAACGCGCGGCTCGTCGTCGAGATTGAACGGCAGGTCCAGATCGAAACGTGGCTCGGTGCGCTGGGCGGGACGCGTCACGGGCGCGGATGCCGCCGGCGCCGGTGCCGCCGGCGTCACGGGCGCGGCGGACGCCGTCCGCTCACCGGCCAGCGACGCGCCGAGGCGCTCCAGCTCCGCCCTCAGGTCCACATCGAGCTCGGCCTGTTTCGGCCGCGGATTGAACAGCGGGTCGTTGGCGTCGTCCTCGCGCAGCTCGTCGCGGGCACTGAAGGACACGTTGTCCCGCTCGTCGTATGCCTCGCGCGCATCGACGCCACCGTCCTCGTCGCTGAAGACCGGTTCGCGGCGCTCGCGGGCACGCTCGGGCTGCTCCGGCACCGGCTTGCGGCGACCCTGCTCCTTGCGCGGCTGACCGAACAGCCAGAGCAGCACCATCACGACGATGCCGACGAAGAGCATCGGGATGCCCACTGCGGGATTCCAGGCGAGGCCGATGGCGGGATTCATGGTTCGATTTCCTTCAAGAACGGTACTTAGGCGGCGCCGACGAGCTTGGACGCTTCGGCCAGATCGACCTGGACGAGGCGCGACACGCCCGGCTCGCGCATGGTAACGCCGCAGAGCTGATGGGCGGCCTCCATCGTGGCCTTGTTATGGCTGACGAAGATGAACTGCACCTTCTCACTCATCTCGCGGACCATGGCCGAGAAACGGCCCACGTTGGCTTCGTCCAGCGGTGCGTCCACCTCGTCGAGCAGGCAGAACGGCGCCGGGTTGAGGCCAAATATCGCGAAGACGAGTGAGACTGCCGTGAGCGCCTTCTCACCGCCGGACAGCAGCGTGATGTTGGAGACGCGCTTGCCGGGTGGCCGGGCCATGATCGACACACCGGTGTCGAGGAGGTCTTCGCCGGTGAGCTCGAGGTAGGCGTGGCCGCCGCCGAACAGCCGTGGGAACAACTCCTGCACACCCGCATTGACGCGGTCGAAGGTCTCCTTGAAACGCTGACGGGTCTCGCGATCGATCTTCTTGATCGCGCCCTCCAGCGTTTCCATCGCGCTCGTCAGGTCGAGCAGCTGCGCATCGAGGTATTCCTTGCGCTGCGACTGCTCGGCGTGCTCCTGGATAGCGGCCAGGTTGACCGGCTCCAGACGGGCGATCTTGCCGGAAAGGTCGACCAGCTGCTGCTGCCAGCGCTCCGGCTCGGCGTCTTCGGGCAGTTCGGTGAGCAATGCTTCGAGTTCGAGACCCGACGCCACGATGGCCTGGGCCAGCTGTTCGGCACGCAGCTGCAAGGCCTGCGCGGCGAGACGCTTTTCGGACACGTTTTCACGCACCTGATTGAGCACGTGCTCGACGCGCTGGCGCTCCTGCTCGAGCCGGCGGAACTCGGCGTCGCAGTCTTCGAGCGCACGACGTGCGTCGACCAGCTGCTTGTCGACCAGCAGACGCTGGTCGAGGTAGGTCTGCCGCTCGGCTTCGAGTTCCGCAATGGGATCGGAACCGGCAGCCAGCTGCTGATCGATCTCATCGCGGCGAGCGGTCACCTGGCGCAGCTGGGTATCCAGACGCGCAAGAGCCTGTTCGAGCGACCCCAGCGCCGAGCGCTTGGACTCCATGCTCAGTGCGAGCTGGTGCGACTGGTCAGCCGCTTCGCGCGCATTGATACGGGCTTCTTCGCGCGCTTCGAGCAACTCGCGACGCTCGTTTTCGAGACCACGGCGCTCGTCCTCGCGATCGCCCATGTGGCCGACGGCCTCATCGAGGCGCGCGCGGGCATCACGGGTCTGGCCCTGCAGTTCGTCGAGCTGATCGACGATGACGGAGATTTCGCCGCCGACCTTCTCGGCTCGGGCGCGCGCCGTCTCCATCTTGCCGCGATGGCTCTGCAACTGACCGGCGAGCTCGGACAGACGGCGATGCGCGGCGTAGAGATCGCGCTGGGCGTCGTCACGCTGACGCTCGGTCTCGAACTTGCTGGTACGCAGGGCTTCCAGCTGTTCGGTACGTTCTTCGAGAGTGGCTTCGAGGGTTTCGATCTGCCCGGCGAGCTGGCGGATCTCGCGTTCGCGGGCGAGCACGCCGACCTGATTGCCCTGCGCCCGCAGCACACGGGCCCAGCCCGGACCCATCCATGCGCCATCGCGCGTGATGACGGACTGGTGCGGCTGCAGTGAAGCGAGACGTGCGGCGGCGGCTTCCACCGACTCCGCGACAAAGACGTTGCTCAGCAGCGCGACGGCGGCCACCGGTCCACGCACGTGCTCGGCGAGGGTACCGGGGGCGCCGGGGCCGCCCTGCTCCCTGGCGAACAGCGCGACATCGGCCTGACCGAGCGCTTCGAATTCGGGCAGCAAGGCGTCGATCGAATCGACCAGCACCCCGTCGAGGACGCCGGCGAGCACGGTTTCCACCGGCGACTCGTAGCCGGCGTCGACCTGCAGCGATTCGCCCAGGCGACGCGAGCGGTCGAGTCCAAGGCGCGACAGCCAGCCACTGGCCGCGGTTTCTTCCTGGCCCAGCGCGGCACTCTGCAGGGCTTCGAGCGAGGCCTGGCGGCCGCGCGCGGTCTGCAACTGCTGACGCCCGTCGTTCAGTGCGGTCTGCACCTGGCGCTCTTCGTCGAGCACGCGCTCGTACGCGACCTTGTGCTGGTCGAGCACGCCGCCCAGCTGCTCCACCTTCTCGCGCTGGGTATCGTGCTCGACATCGAGTTGTTCGGAGGCGGCGTCGAGCGCGGCGATGTCGGTCGCCTTCTGTTCGGCATCCAACGCCTCTTTGCGACGCGACAGGTCGACCGTCTGGCGGTCGAGATAGGCCAGCTTTGTCCGCTCGACCTCGGCCGCGCGGCTGGACTCCGACGCACCCCGGGTATGGGTATCCCAGCGCTGCTGCCAGTCGGCCAGCTTCGACTCGGTGGCACGGACCACGTCGCCCGTCTCGTCCTGGATCTGCTGCAGGGCTTCGAGCCTGGGCTCGCCCTCGGCCAGCGCCATGCGCAGGGTCTCCACCTGCTCGCGGTCGGCGCCGATGTGACCCTGCAGTTCTTCGAATTCGCGCTCGGCTTCGCCACGCGCGCGCGTCAGTCGCTCGCTGAGGTCGCGGCTATGCCGCACCTGCTGCTCGACACGGGCGATCTCGGAGCCGACCTTGTAAACCTCGGCCTGAACCTGATTGAGGTGCTCGCTGGCGCCCTGGTGGCGCTCGCGCACGCTTTCCATCTGCGCCTCGACCTGGCGCTGGCCGGCGAGGTGTTTCTCGATCTCGAGTTCCGCCTCGCGCAGACCGGAGCCTTCGCCTTCGTGGCGGCGATGCAGCGTACGGTACTCCAGCGCGCGGAGCTCGGCTTCGCGGCGGGTGTGCTCTTCCTTGAAGGCCTTCCAGCGCTCGGCGGCACGGGCCTGGCGATTCAGGTGGTCCAGCTGTTTGTCGACCTCGTCGCGCACGTCACGCACGCGGTCGAGGTTCTCGCGGGTGGCCTTGATGCGGCTCTCGGTTTCCTTGCGGCGCTCCTTGTACTTGGAGATGCCAGCGGCTTCTTCGAGATGGGTGCGCAGTTCTTCCGGCGCCGCCTCGATGATCTGGCTGATCATGCCCTGCTCGATGATCGAGTAGGAACGCGGGCCCAGGCCGGTCCCAAGGAACAGGTCGGTGATGTCACGGCGACGGCAACGCGCGCCGTTGAGGTGATACGAGGACTGGCCGTCACGACTGACGATGCGCTTGACCGAGATCTCGGCGAAGCTGGCGTACTCGCCCTGGATGGTGCCGTCGCTGTTGTCGAAGATCAGTTCGACCGTGGCCTGGCCCACCGGCTTGCGCGCGCTGGAGCCGGAGAAGATGACGTCAGTGAGGGAGTCGCCGCGAAGACGGCTGGCCGCGGATTCACCCATGACCCAACGGATGGCGTCGATGATGTTCGACTTGCCGCAGCCGTTCGGACCGACGACGCCGGTCATATTGGTGGGCAGGTGCAGCGTGGTGGGGTCGACGAACGACTTGAATCCCGCCAGCTTGATCGTGGTCAGACGCATGTTTTCTTTATTCCCCGGGGGCCTTGGCCTCGATCGCCAGCGCGTGGATGCCGTCCGGCATCATCTCGGCCAGCGCAGCATAGACCATGCGATGCCGCTGGATCGGGTTCTTGCCGGCAAAGGCCGGACTGACGATACGGGCGAAGAAATGCCCCCTGCCCTCGCCCGAATGCCCGGCGTGCTTGTGGCCCTCGTCGATCACGTCCAGCTCGACCGGGGCCAGGGCCCCGGTCAGCAGGACCCGGATGCGCTCGACTTTCTCGGCCGTCACGGCAGCACGGCGCGGAACGGCCGGACCGTCACGTCGCGGTACACGCCGGCTTCGACATAAGGATCCGCGCCAGCCCAGGCTTCGGCGGCCGCCAGGTCGCTGAACTCGGCCACGATCATGCTGCCGGTGAATCCGGCCTCACCCGGGTCGTTCGAATCGATGGCCGGGAACGGGCCGGCCAGCTTCAGGCGGCCCTCGTCTTTCAGGGCGTTGAGGCGCGCCAGATGCGCCGGGCGCGCGGCAAGGCGCTTTTCCAGCGAATTCGGGTGATCCAGTGCGACGATGGCGTAGAACATCGATGTCTCCGGTAGCGAGGCCGGTCAGGCCTCGGGGCGCATGGTCGGGAACAGCAGCACGTCGCGGATGGACGACGAACCGGTCAGCAGCATGACGAGGCGGTCCATGCCGACGCCGAGTCCACCGGTCGGCGGCAGGCCCACTTCGAGCGCACGGATGTAATCGGCGTCGTAGTGCATGGCTTCGTCGTCGCCGGCATCCTTGGCGTCCACCTGGGCCTGGAAACGCGCGGCCTGGTCTTCGGAATCGTTGAGCTCCGAGAAGCCGTTGGCGATTTCCTTGCCGTTGATGAACAGCTCGAAGCGGTCGGTGATGCCCTTGTCGGTATCGCTCTCGCGCGCCAGCGGCGAGACTTCCACCGGGTGATCGGTGATGAAGGTCGGCTGGATCAGCGTGTGCTCCACCGTCGCCTCGAAGATCTCCAGCAGCAGCTTGCCCCAGCCGTACGACGGCTTGACCTGGATCTTCAGCCGCGCGGCGTGCGCGGCCATGACGTCACGGTTGCGCAGGTCGGCCGGCTTGATCTCGGGATTGAGTTCGAGCACGGCGTCTTCCATGCGCCAGCGACGGAACGCCGGAGCCAGGTCGACGGTCGCGCCGTCCCACTCGATGGACGTCTGGCCGATGACCGCCTCGGCCGAGGAGCGAATCATGCCCTCGGTGATGTCCATGATCTCGTGGTAGGTAGCGTACGCCTGGTACAGCTCGAGCATGGTGAACTCGGGATTGTGTCGCGTGGACACGCCCTCGTTACGGAAGTTGCGATTGATTTCGTAGACGCGATCGAAGCCGCCCACGACCAGGCGCTTGAGATACAACTCCGGCGCCACGCGCAGGAACAGCGGGATATCGAGCGCATTGTGATGCGTGGTGAACGGACGCGCGGTGGCGCCGCCCGGGATCACGTGCATCATCGGCGTTTCCACTTCCATGAAGCGGCGCGGCTCGGCTTCGAGCCAGCGACGGACGTGGCTGATGATCTTCGAACGGAGCGCGAAGGTGCGGCGCGACTCCTCGGTGACGATCAGGTCGACGTAGCGCTGGCGGTAGCGCTGTTCGACGTCGGCCAGGCCGTGGTGCTTGTCCGGCAGGCCGCGCAGGGACTTGGTCAGCAGACGGATGGCGTCGACCTTGATCGACAGCTCGCCGGTCTTCGTGCGCATCAACAGGCCTTCGGCACCCACGATATCGCCGAGGTCCCAGCGCCTGAAGGCATCGTAGGACGCTTCGCCCAGCGTGCCCTGGTGAACGAACAGCTGGATGCGGCCGGTACCGTCCTGCATCTGCACGAAGCTGACCTTGCCCTGCCCGCGCATCAGGATGATGCGGCCGGCCACGGTCACGCGCCGCGGCGCACCCTCGATGGCCTCGGCCGTCCAGGTGTCCTTGTCCGCAAACTCGTCCTGCAGGTCGCCCGCAAAACTGTCGACCTTGAAGTCGTTGGGATAGGCGATGCCCTGCGCGCGCAGCGCTTTCAGTTTCTCGCGACGCTCGGCGATGAGGCGGTTCTCGTCGGCGGCGGTGGCGGGCGTGGCATCGCGGGTATCGTCAGTCATGGAAAGGGCAACATGTTTGATGGATGAAAGTAGGAGCGCGCCCTGTGCGCGATGCTCTCCAATCGCGCACAGGGCGCGCTCCTACCGCTGTCACGCGTCGACGCGCTTGGAACCGGCTTCGAGGCCGGACTTCAGGCTGGCCTCGACGAATTCGTCGAGATCGCCGTCGAGCACTTTCTGCGTATCGGAGCGTTCGAGGCCCGTGCGCAGATCCTTGATGCGGGACTGGTCGAGCACGTAGTTGCGGATCTGGCTGCCCCAGCCGATGTCCGACTTGGTCGCCTCGAGGGCGTCCTTCTCGGCATTGCGCTTCTGGACTTCCAGCTCGTACAGCTTCGCTTTCAGCATCTTCATCGCGCGGTCGCGGTTGGCATGCTGGCTGCGCTCGGTCTGGCAGGCCACGACCGTGTTGGTGGGCACGTGGGTGATACGCACCGCCGATTCGGTCTTGTTGACGTGCTGACCGCCGGCGCCGGACGAACGGTAGACGTCCGTACGCAGGTCGGCCGGATTGATGTCGATCTCGATGTTGTCGTCGACTTCCGGCGAAACGAACACCGAGGTAAAGCTGGTGTGCCGGCGGTTGTCGGAGTCGAACGGGCTCTTGCGGACCAGGCGGTGCACGCCGATCTCGGTCTTGAGCCAGCCGTAGGCGTAGTCGCCTTCGACGCGGAACGTGGCGGACTTGATGCCCGCGACTTCGCCCGCGCTGACTTCCATCATTTCCGTCTTCCAGCCGCGCGACTCCGCCCAGCGCAGATACATGCGCAGGAGGATTTCCGCCCAGTCCTGAGCCTCGGTACCGCCGGCACCTGCCTGGACGTCGACGAAGGCCGCCGCCGAGTCGAGCTCGCCGGAGAACATGCGCTGGAATTCGAGCTTGCCGACGCGGGCGTCGACCTTTTCCAGGTCGTCGACGATGGACTGAACGGTGGCGTCGTCGCCGTCGGCGGCGGCCATCTCGAGCAGTTCACCGGAGTCGTCGAGCGTGCCGGACATCTCGTCGATGCCGGTGACGATGCCGTCGAGCTGGGCGCGTTCGCGGCCGAGCTCCTGTGCGCGCTTGGGGTCATCCCATACGGTGGGACTTTCCAGCTCGCGATTGACTTCTTCTAGGCGTTCTTTCTTGACGGCGTAGTCAAAGATACCCCCTAAGCGACTCGACGCGGCCCTTGAGGTCCGCAATCTGCGCAAGGATCGGATTGGTCTCGATCATGGTGTGTCTGGCCTGATGACGCGGCGCGGAAGGCGCCGACTCAAGCGGCCGATCTTAACAAATCCTGGGGTTGGCCGCATGGCGGGTGGAGGCCGCTCCTGTAGGAGCCCGCCCTGCGGGCGATGGGACTGCGGCAAGACCCCATCGCCCGCAGGGCGGGCTCCTACAGACGAGCGGCTGCCCTCACGCCGGCAGCGCCTCTTGGTGAACCCCTCGCACCGCCCGGCCCGACGGGTCGGCGGCGGCCGCGAAGGCCGGGTCCCACGCCAGCGCCGCCGGGGACGAGCAGGCGATGGACTTGCCGCCGGGCACCGTGGCCGCACAGGCCTCTCCCGGGAAATGGGTCTCGAAGACGGTACGGTAGAAGTATGCCTCCTTGGTCGCCGGGGTGTTCACCGGGAAGCGGGCCGCGGCGGCCGCGAACTCACGATCGGAAACCATCGTCTCGGCATGCGCCTTCAGGCCGTCGATCCAGCCATAACCCACGCCATCGCTGAACTGCTCCTTCTGGCGCCAGAGAATCGAATCCGGTAGGGCGCCTTCGAAGGCCTCGCGCAGCAGGCCCTTCTCGATACCCTTGCGGGCGACCATCTTGGCCTCGGCGTCGATCGACATGGCCGTTTCGAGAAATTCCGTATCGAGGAAGGGCACGCGGGCTTCGACACCCCAGGCCGACATCGACTTGTTGGCACGCAGGCAGTCGTAATAATGCAGCGCGTCCAGCTTGCGCACGGTTTCCTCGTGGAAAGCGCGGGCCGACGGCGCCTTGTGGAAGTACAGGTAACCACCGAAGACCTCGTCGGAACCCTCGCCCGAGAGCACCATCTTCACGCCCATCGCCTTGATCCGTCGCGCCAGCAGGAACATCGGCGTGGATGCGCGGATGGTGGTGACGTCGTAGGTCTCGATGTGGCGGATGACTTCGGGCAGCGCGTCGAGGCCTTCCTCGAAGGTGTAGCGGAAGCCGTGATGGACGGTACCCAGCGCCTCGGCGGCGATCTCGGCGGCTTTCAGGTCGGGCGACCCTTCGAGGCCGATGGCGAATGAATGAAGGCGCGGCCACCAGGCTTCGCCACGGTCGTCTTCTTCGATACGGCGGCGCGCATACCCCGCGGCGACCGCGGCGACCAGCGACGAATCCAGGCCGCCCGACAGGAGCACGCCATACGGCACATCCGTCATCATCTGGCGATGCACGGCGGCTTCGAACGCGGTACGGAGATCTTTCGGGTCGATGGTCTTGCCGACGGTCGCATCGTAGTCGCGCCACTCAGGCGTCCAGTAACGCACGGCCTCACCGGTCTGGCTGTCGTAGACATGGCCCGGCGGGAAGGGCGCCACGTCCGCGCAGACACCGACCAGCGACTTCATTTCCGACGCGACGCAGAGGCGGCCTTCGCGATCGTGGCCCCAGTACAGCGGGCAGACGCCGACCGGATCGCGGGCGATGATGTAACGCTGGCGGCCCGCGTCCCAGAGCGCGAAAGCGAAGATACCGTTGAGCTGACCGAGGAAATCCGCCCCGTGCTCGCGGTACAGCGCGTTGATCACCTCGCAGTCGGAGCCCGTGGTGAACGGATAGCTGCTGGCGGCGCGAATCTCACGGTGGTTGTAGATCTCGCCGTTGACGGCCAGGGCCAGGTCGCCTTCTGGGGAACGCAGCGGCTGGGCGCCACTGGCGGGGTCGACGATGGCGAGGCGTTCGTGGACGAGGATCGCGCCGTCGTCGACGTAGACACCGCTCCAGTCCGGCCCGCGATGGCGCTGCCGCTGCGAAAGCGACATCGCCTCACGGCGCAATGCGACCAGGTCATCACCGGCCGCGAGGCCGAACATCCCGAAGATCGAACACATGGTCTTGCTCCTGGCTATCAATGGGGAAACGCGCAAAGAAAAAGGCCCGCCTGGTGAGGGCGGGCCTTTGGTGTCTGGTGGTTTGTCTCGCAACCGCCTACACGCCGACCCTCCCGAGGTTACGGGCATTATTGGTATTGGCGTTATTGGCGGCGAGGCGGGTCATGAGTCGAATAGAGCATGAAGATCGCTGCAATGCAACACCCTCCCCCGCGATTGCTACTCTGTAGGAGCGCACCCTGTGCGCGATGTCACGTTGCGGGGGCGGCACTCCGCAAAAAAAGCATCGCGAGTGGGGCTCGCTCCTACACGACTTCCGGAACCGAGGCATCCCATGACTCCCCTCCTCGCGCTCGCTCTTCTCTCCACGGCCCAGACCGCGCCGGCATGGATCGCCGGCGACTGGGATCCTTACAGCAACGCCTTCACCGGTCTGCGCATCCTCACCGTCGGCAAGGACTCGCTCACCTGGCACGGCTGCCAGAACGCGCACTTCGATGTCGTCGACGCGAAGGACAACACGCTCACGATCCGTCTTGCAAAGAACACTGCCTGCAGGCTCGACGATGAGCGGCCGACCCGCATCGACACCGTGCGCTTCACGCTGCGCGACAACCGGTGCGACCTCGCCGTATCTATCTACGCGTCGCCCGATGCGCTGGCCAGGAACGAGCCCGCCGCGGAAGGCCTCTACGGCAAGTCGAAATGCCCGTCGGGCCCGGCGGCTCAGGCGGCGACCAACCTTTCGACCACACCGCGATAAGCCTCGGCGGCACGCGTTTCGGCGGCGTGCGCGAAATCGCGCACACGCCACGTGCCGCCCACCATCACGTCACGCACCAGCGGCGTGTTGCCGGCGAACAGGAAGCTGTCGATCACGTCCGCTTCGCCGCGCGCCGCCAGCAACGGCGAGCGATCGTCGAGGACGAGCATGTCCGCCCGTGAGCCGGGCGCAAGACGTGCCACGTTGACGCCGGCCGACTGCGCGCCGCCGTCCAGCGCGCGCTGCCACAGGACCGTACCCACGCTTTCTTCCGGCCGACGCGCCGCCACATTGCGATGCCGGGTCAGCAGGCGCTGGCCGTATTCGAGCCAGCGCAACTCCTCCACCGGCGACACCGAAATGTGCGAATCGGAGCCGATACCGAGCTTGCCGCCCGCGTCGATATAGGCCGCCAGCGGGAACAGGCCGTCCCCCAGGTTCGCTTCCGTCGTCGGACATAGCCCGGCGACGGCACCGGTCTTCGCGAGCCGGTCGGTTTCGTGCGGCGTCAGGTGGGTGGCATGGACCAGCGTCCAGCGCGCGTCGACGTCCGCGTGGTCGAGCAACCATTCCACCGGACGCGCGCCACGCGCGGCGAGGCAATCCTGCACTTCGCCGATCTGCTCGGCGATATGAATGTGGATCGGCAGGTCACGGCAGACGCCCGTGGCGAGCAGCGCACGCATCGCCTCCTCGGGAACGGCGCGCAGCGAATGCAGGGCCACACCCAGACGCAGCATGTCGTTCTGCAGGGGCGCCAGGCGCTCCAGCAACGCGACATACTGGCCCACGTCGTTGCGGAACCGCTGCTGGCGCTCGTTCAGTGCCCGGCCGTCGAATCCGCCCGTCATGTACAGGACGGGGAGCAGCGTGAGGCCGATCCCGGCTTCCCTGGCCGCCTCGATCAGCGCCAGCGACATCGCGGCCGGATCGGCGTAGGGTACGCCCCGGGGACCGTGGTGCAGGTAGTGGAACTCGCAGACCTGTGTGTAGCCGGCCTTGACCATCTCGATGTAGAGCTGGGTCGCGATGGCCTTCATGTCGTCGGGGTCGATCGCCTCCGCGAAGGCGTACATCGTCTCGCGCCAGGTCCAGAAACTGTCCTCGCCCGGACCGCGACGCTCGGCCATGCCGGCCATGGCGCGCTGGAACGCATGCGAGTGGAGGTTGGGCATGCCCGGCAGCACGAAGCGGCCGATGCGCTCTTCCCGGGCCGGTGAGGCATCGGCGAAGCGACCGGCGGCCACCGCGATACCACCCTCCCCCGAGCGCCATCCGCGGTCGTGCCAGAGATAGTCGGCGGCGAGCTTCTGATGTGACATGGGAGATGTCCTTGGGGGTATCTCGACATGGTATCGCGTGCGGGGCCCGCTCCTGCATGGGGACGGCAGGCTATCGCGGATCTGTCGGCGATTTCACCGCGCGGGCGCATAATGGGGGGATGACCGAGATCAACTCCGCTCAGGCGCCGAAGCTCACCCTTCGGCTTGCACGCCTCGCCGACGTGCCCGAACTCGTCGCCCTCACCGCCCGTGTCTACACGGCCGAGTGGGGTCATTCCGCCGAGATGCTGCAAGGCCAGCAGACCCACTTCCCCGAAGGCCAGTTCGTGGTCGAGTACGAGGGGAAGATCGTGGGTTTCTGCGCCACCTTCCGGATCAACGAGGCGCTGGCCCTGGCGCCGCATACGTGGATGCAGATCACCGGCGGCGGTTTCGCCTCGCGCCACGATCCCAAAGGCGACTGGCTCTACGGCATGGAAGTCGTGGTGCACCCCGACTACCGCGGCATGCGCATCGGCCAGCGGCTGTACATGGCCCGCAAACGTCTGTGCACCGAGCTCAAGCTGCGCGGCATCGTATTCGGCGGTCGCCTGCCGGGCCTCTCCAAAGCCATCGGCCGCTATGGCAGCGCCGAGGCTTACGTCCAGGCCATCGTCGACGGCAGCCGCCGCGACGCGACGCTGAGCTTTCAGTTGCGTAACGGCTTCGAGGTCATCGGGCTGCTGCGCGAGTACGTGCCGTCCGACCACGAATCGCTCGGCTATGCGGCGCATCTGGTCTGGCGCAACCCGCAGTTGCTCAACCATCCGGACACGCCGAAGGTGTCGCAGTCGCATCGACTGCCCGACTCGGTGCGCGTGGCATCCGTGCAGTACCAGCAGCGGCGCATCGCTTCGTTCGCCGAGTTCGCCACCCAGGTGGAATACTTCGTCGACATCGCCGCCGATTACGACGCCGACTTCGTCGTCTTCCCCGAGCTGATCACGCTGCAGCTGTTGTCGATCGAAAACGCCGAGCTGTCGCCGGTGGATTCGATCCGTCGCCTCTCCGAGTACACCGACGAGGTCAAGGCGTTGTTCCATCGCCTGGCCGTGCACTACAACATCAACATCATCGGTGGCTCGCACCCGACCCGGCAGCCCAACGGCGACATCCACAATGTCTGCTACGTCTGCCTGCGCGACGGCTCGATCCACGAGCGCGAGAAGCTGCATCCGACGCCCAGCGAGAAAAACGTCTGGAACATCACCGGCGGCGACAGCGCGGCGACGATCCAGACCGACTGCGGTCCGATCGGTGTGATGATCTGCTACGACTCCGAGTTCCCCGAGGTGGCCCGTCACCTCACCGACCAGGGGGCGCTGATTCTGTTCGTCCCGTTCTGCACCGACGTGCGCGAGGGCTACCTGCGTGTGCGTTACTGCTCGCAGGCACGCGCCATCGAAAACCAGTGCTACGTGGTGCTTTCTGGCAACGTGGGCAACCTGCCCGGCGTGAACAACTTCGATATCCAGTACGGCCAGAGCTGCATCCTGACGCCGAGCGATTTCCCGTTCGCGCGCGACGGTATCGCCGCGGATTCCACCCCGAATATCGAGACGGTGCTGTTCGCCGATCTGCGGCTGGAAAGCATTGCGCGCGCACGCAATGCCGGCGCCGTGCAGAACCTTAAGGACCGTCGTTTCGACCTCTACCAGGTACGCTGGGCACGACATCTGGAGGGCAAATGAACGAACTCCCTCCCGACATCGACCCGACGCCGGGCGCCGAACCCGCACCGGGGCATCCATCGCGCATGGCCCGCCTGCGTGAGTTGCGCCGGCACGAATGGTTGTCGCCCAGGCAGTGGCGTCGACGCATCCTGTTCTGGACGGGCGCCATCGTCGTCGGCCTGTCCGCCGTCTTCTTCGCCAAGGCCGCGGATTACGCCTTCGAGCTGTTTCACAGCGTGGCGTCGCATGGCTGGTGGGTACCGTTGTTCATCACTCCGCCGATGTTCGCGCTGCTCTGCTGGCTGACACAGGGGGCGCTGAAAGCGACGCGGGGCTCGGGTATTCCGCAGGGCATCGCGGCACTGAAGGTCGAGGACGAGGGTTTTCGTTCCCGCCTGCTGGCGCTGAAGGTTGCGCTCGGCAAGATGGCTCTGACCCTTGCCGCGCTGCTCGGCGGCGCCTCGGTCGGCCGCGAAGGCCCCACCGTGCACGTCGGTGCGGGGCTGCTGTATTCGATGGGCCGGCGCTTCGGCTTCGACGACCCTGCCGCGGCGGGCCGTTTCATTCTTGCCGGTTCGGCGGCCGGTCTGGCGGCGGCGTTCAATACCCCGCTGGCGGGCATCGTGTTCGCCATCGAGGAAATGTCCGGCACTTTCGAGCACCGCATGAGCGGCACACTGCTCACCGCCGTGTTCGTCGCCGGCGTGGTCTCCCTGGGCATCGTCGGCAACTACGCCTACTTCGGCGACATCACCGCCACCCTGCCCCTCGGTCGCGCGTGGATCGCCGTGCTGCTCACCGGGCTCGTCGGCGGTCTGGCCGGCGGCCTGTTCGCCCGGCTGATCATTCCGTCCACGCTGGGACTGCGCGGTGCGATGGGCCGTCTGCGCGCGCGTCAGCCGATCGTCTTCGCCGCGGCCTGCGGTCTGGCCCTGGTGCTGCTCAGCCTGCTCAGCGCCAACGGTCTGTATGGCACCGGTTATGCGCAGGCACAGGACATCCTGCAGGGACATAGCGACACCGGCCCCCTGTTCGGCGTGCTCAAGTTTCTGGGCAACATCGCGTCGGCGTGGGCAGGTATTCCCGGTGGCATTTTCTCGCCCGCACTGGCGGTGGGCGCGGGCCTCGGTGGCAACATCGCTCAGCTCCTGCCCGGCGCGGACACCTCCGCCGTGGTGCTGCTGGGCATGGCGGCGTATCTGTCCGGCGTCACCCAGGCACCACTCACCGCCACGGTGATCTCGCTGGAACTGACGGCCAACCACATGATGGCCCTGCCGATCATGGCCGCCTGCCTGCTCGCGCGCGGCGCGTCGGCTCTGGTCTGCCGCGTTCCGGTGTACAAGGCTCTGGCCGACGTACTGATCGTGCAGTACGAGGCCGAACGCGCGCGTCGCGAAACGCCTCCCACTCCCGAGCCGAGCCCCTCGCCATGACCGCCGATACCCGCTGGGACCACCTCCTCCTCGATGTCGGGCTGGCCACGCTGACCGACAACGGCAAGGCTTACGGTGCGATCGAGCAAGGCGCCATCGGCTGGCGGGACGGCGTCATTGCCTTTGTCGGACCTCGCGCCGAGCTGCCCAGCGATCCGCACGCGCTCGCCCATCGTGTCGAGTCGCTGCCGGGTTGCTGGATCACCCCAGGTCTGGTCGACTGCCACACGCATCTGGTCTTTGGCGGCGATCGCGCGCAGGAGTTCGAGCAAAGACTGGAAGGCGCCACGTACGAGGAGATCGCCCGCGCCGGTGGCGGCATCGTATCCAGCGTGCGCGCCACGCGGGCAGCCAGCGAGGACGAACTGCTGCGCCAGTCACTGCCCCGTGCGCGGGCCCTGCTCGCGGATGGCGTCACCACGCTGGAGATCAAATCCGGCTACGGCCTGGAGCCGGATGCCGAGCGGCGCATGCTGCGCGTCGCACGACGCATCGGGGAAACGCTGGGCGTCGATGTACGCACCACGTTTCTCGGCATGCATGCCCTGCCTCCTGAATATGCCGGACGGCGCGAGGAGTACGTCACGCTGGTCTGCGACACCATGCTCCCGTCGCTCGCGGACGAAGGTCTGGTCGACGCGGTGGACGCCTTCTGCGAAGGCATCGGCTTTACGCATGCGGAGACGGACCGGCTGTTCGCGAAAGCGACCGCACTTGGCCTGCCGGTGAAGCTGCACGCCGAACAACTCTCCGACCTCGGCGGCGCGGCACTCGTCGCGCAGTATGGAGGCCTGTCCGCCGACCATCTCGAATGGACCAGCGAGGAAGGCGTCCGGGCCATGGCGGCGGCCGGCACGGTCGCGGTGCTGCTTCCGGGCGCGTACTACGCGCTGCGCGACACGCGGCCGCCGCCCATCGATCGCTTCCGCGAACACGGCGTGGCCATGGCGGTCGCCACCGATCTGAACCCCGGCACCTCGCCCCTGCTTTCGCTACGCCTGGCGATGAGCATGGCCTGCACGCTGTTCCGCCTGACGCCGGAAGAAGCGCTTCGCGGGGCCACGGTTAACAGCGCGCGTGCACTCGGGCTGGTCGACCGTGGCACGCTGGAGGTTGGCAAGCGTGCCGATCTGGCGGCGTGGAGCGTGCGGCATTTGCCGGAGCTTTGTTACTGGATTGGCGGTGACCTGCTGCGTGCGAGCTGGATCGGTGGGGAGCACGCCGCTGGCTGAACGATTCATGCACAGATCTCTGTTAGCCGGGAGTTCGAGCGTAATGACGTGATGACGGACGTGGGCGAGCTTCAGCCCATTCGAGGTCCAGACATAGCCGGACCAGACTGCGACTGTGTCTGAGTCTGTGCCTGCTGTTGGGCCTGCGCTTCGATCTCTTGCTGCTCGGAATGAAACTGGGCCCACTGCTGCGTTTGCTGCCCTGCATAAGCATTGGCATGCGCGACCGTCTGCTCGACGGTGGGCGGCGGCGTAGCGATATCGACAACAGCACGGTCACCCGGGTGACGTCCGTGCACAAGCAACGTCGAATTGTTCTGCAACGAAACACCCTGAATGTCGCCGCCCCGTATGTCGGCCTGCCGCGCGGCAAGCGTCACCTGGGCAAGTCGATCCGGCGAGGTACCCTCCGGCAGCCTCGCTCGGAGGTCATCGTAAAGGGCCGGATCCACAAAGCGCGCAAGGACGGTCGAGTCAACCGACGGCGACTTTGGAGCGGTCGTGTCGGCAACCGTATGCGGGCTCTGCGCAATTTCGCGATACGGGTCATCCGGGTGTACCTTTGCCGCCATGTGCTGACGCTCAAGTCGAACCTCACGCGCATCATTGAGGTCTCGAATCAAGGCCGGATCGGTGACGCGCTCAGAAGGGCTGCGATAGCCGAACTCCGCAACATCGGTATTGACATAGGACGTCCAGCCTTTTGAGCGAGCGTCGTATTCGTAGTGGTTGATGTCACGATTGATGTGATTAGGATCGACATACGAGGAGGAAAATGCCGCCGTGCGCTCCGCTCGGATGAGAGCACCCATGTATTCACCTTTATCGGCGACGTAATCCCCGTATTTTCCAAGGACACCATAAGTGGTATCGCCGAGGCGAGGTACACCGATGAAACGGCTATCGAGCATGGTGTGCCAGACCTTCTCTACAGCTGGCTCACCTCCGCCAGCGCGCGCCGCGTTGAGAAGTATATTCGGTGTCCAGGCATCAGCCCCGATCGACGCCTTTCCGAATGACTGAGCATGGGCATCTTGAATGTCCGCTACCGGAAGATTCAATGCCAACTGCGGCTCATTCTGGGCCATGTGAAGAGCGCGTCGCTGGAAATCGTTACGGACAAGATCCCTGCCAAAAGCCTCCCAGCCGCGTTCGTCGAGAACCACATGGTCGTGGTCTTTCGCATACGACTGCGCGTAGCTGTTTGCGACAGCGCCTGGCATGTTGTCGTTCCTTACAACACCCAGCGCGAGAAGGCCGTAACCGTCTGCGCCCGCATGATTGGCGAGATAGTTCCAGTAGCGCTCACGATTCCCCGCCTCTGCATAGGCCTGAAGAATCTCCATATCCTTGTTGTTAAGGCCATTCATCGTCCGGCTCCGTTTGCCGCACTTTGCAGGGCTTGGTCGAATAGCGACCTGATCCTCGTCTCGATACGTTTCCAGTCCTTCATGTAAGCGCGAAGATAGGTGACATCCACCGCAATCTGGAACTCTTCAATCACGAACTCCTGATTACACGTACCGCGATCGATACCCGCCGCAGTATCCTCTAACCGTTCGTTGACTAAATTTGCGCCACGAATTTCTCGCGGGCTGCAAGATATGAATGTAAGCGGCTTACCACCCGCTGAGTATGAAACAAACCAATCTTTGCCTAGTCCTGTGAGGTTTTCATCATCAACAGGCGCGCCTCTTCTCAAGAGGTATGCCTTCAGTTTCGTCATATCGATGTAATACGGCACAAGACCATCGACAGCCCCTCCCTTAGTCCGAAGCGAGAGGTGATAAATCGGGTCGTCCGGTTGGTTCCATGGGTGCGGCGAAATAGAGATTCTTACGACGTCCTCGATCGGCACCTTATCCACATATCTCGGACGAACGTTTATTGCCTCGTCAAGATAGGCGCCTGCATATGCACGGTCTCGGACAGCACCTGCCGGAAATGCCTCGAGCGTAGGCCACCGCAGCGTGAGCCCTACCGACCCTTGGAAATCCGGTCCCGTCTGATGCTCATAAAGATTCATCGGAAACAAGAAAGTGTTTGGCCCCAGCTTCGTCGGCACCAGCTTCTCGCTGTACCCCTCCCATTTGTAATTGGGATCACGCTTCCCAACCGCCTCCTGGAGGAAGCGCTCCTGGTCGACCGTCAGACCGTCCTTCTTCGCCTGCGCGGCGACAGCCTGCTCGGACGATGCCGGCTTGTCCTGCGAGCACGCCGTGGCTGCAAGAGCCAGGGCGGCTGTGGCGCCAATCGCGCGAAGGGTTCGTGGGGGCATGCAGGGGTCTCCGGGATCCAGGGGATCGACCGTAACAGGAGGAAGGAGGCGTGGGGCGAGATGCCGGTCGCGCAGCGGCGAACGCGTGGTGCAGATAACAGGGCCAGCGAGGCTCTCGGCCACCACTATCTGCTGGCCCGGCACTAGCCGGGCAAGATCGCGACGTAATTGAGTGGCCCGCGATGGGTCGAAGTGAAGCGGACGCTGTCGGCCGACCTCGTTAGCGAAGCCCAACACATCCATGAAGTCGTTCTCATCCGCGCGGCGTGACGGTGCCTGGACGACCCGGCAAGCCATCGCGCTCATCGCCTCGACCTCGGCACGGGAACCATAGACCTCGCGCCAACGGGCGGGCTGAGCGGTACGAAGTACAAACCGTGGTCCGTCCTGAGCCGTTTCATGAAGGACACGAGACAGATTCTCGACCAGTCCAACCCGCTCGATGCCATTGATCAGACAGGTGAACTCCGCGGCGCCGGAGCGGCGCCCGAGTCCCAGTCGGATCAGGTCCCAGAGCAGAATCGCAGCCACCCGGCGCTGGTCCGGGGACAGATCGTCGCCAACCGACAGGTAAATCGAGACGGCAGCCCCATGCTGTATCGCTGCGCAGGTATCCGGGCCGGACATGACACTGCCCGCGAATGCCGTACTAAAGGCCGGCAGTGGACCCTCGACCGACGCAAGGCGCTCCCTGAGCACGCGGTTCGGCAGGCGAAGCAACGAATCAAGCCCAGCACGGGTGTCGCCGGCGACGAAACCCTTGCCGAGCATTTTCTTTATCGCCGACTTGCCGTCGGCACGTGCCCGGGACACGACCTGATGGATCATCCTGAACGTAGCCGATGCATCGCTCTCCGATCCGCCAAGAGCTCGTCGGGCCACCGCGTCATCGTAAACGTATCCGGCGAAAGCGGTGAAGGCATCCTTCGCTTCACGCATCGGCCTTGCGCCATAGCTGCGCTCGTCGTACAGCATGCTGGCGATCGCCGACAGCTCCTCGCGGCGCCGATCAGCTTCCGGGGAAAGGCGGCCCAATGGGTTCCAGTGAGTCGAGATGCCGTCGGACGCGAACGGACGGATGAGCCTAACGGTCCCCAGTGTCGCTCGATAGCCTGAGGTTGCGCGCCACAAGCGGCTCTCGCAATCCAGGACGACAACGCTGCCGGGCGTATCCAGCAGAGATGACACCAACTGAGCTTCCGCCCGGGCTTCGTCCGGAACGCACAACGCGAGATGCCCTGGCCCTGCCCAGCGAAGTGCCCGACCGCCCCGCATACCGACAGCCACACCGTGATGGGCATCGAGCATACCCGCGTCACGCAGCTCGGAGCGCGTCGCGAAACGCGTGGGAAATGCCACACGACGCGCCGCCAGCCACCGAACGTAAAGCCAAAGAGCCGTTCCCCATGCCACGAGCGGCGGCAAAAAACCCGCGGCACCGGACAGCCATATCCGCCAGACGTAAGGCGCGACGTCAGGAAGCATGCGCGCAGTCCAGTACTGTCCGTACGTATCGCCGCTGAGTGCAACGCGCTCCCTCAGACCGAGCCAGGCAAGCAACACCGCGCCCGACAAGCGAAGAGCAACCAACCACACGACAACCAATAAGGCCGACAGGGCGACCCATCCCACGGTTTTCCAACGCATCGTCACTTCATCCTTGCCGACTCGTCCCGAGTCGCGCGTGCACCATCGCTTCGTCGACTATTCTTGTCAAGGCACGACCAGCGCGACGCAAATCCGACCGAAAACTCAGAATAATTCCATCGATTTCGACCGGCATCGCCACCTAAGATCGCAGTCCCCTCGCCCATCCGGGCGTCGGCGACCACGGATGTCGAATTCGCGATGCTGCTCATTCCCACACTTCCCCGCCTTTCGCCGGGCGTGCTTTCCCTGCTCGCCTGCGTGCTCGTGGCCTGCACGGAAACCGACGACCGCGATGAGCTGCGCGCGCGGCGCGCACGCCAGATGCGCGACGTCTCGCGCATGCTCGATGCGATGGAGACGCAGGAAAACGCGAGGCGACCTGTCGACGCCACCCGCACGCCGGCACCGGGCGCACCGGCCTCGCGTCCCTCAGCAGAGACAAGCGGGCGAACCGACGCTCCCGCTTCGTGGATCGTCTCATGCCTTGCCACGTTCGGTTCCGGCGTCGCCGCGATCGCGATCCGACGATGGCGACGCAAGCGACGCCTCCGTCCACTGTCACAACCGCTGTCCATCTCCGCGCATTTCAGCGACAGCCCCATCGTGCGCAGGACCGACGCACAGGGCATCCCCTCGCATCCGACGTGGGTCTACCGCACATCCCCTTTCGAAACGCCGCTGCTGTACATGGTGCCGGAATCGGTCGACCTGTTGCCGCTGCCGTCGCCTGACATCGCCATCTCGTTCGCCATACGCAGCGCACTCGGCGACGTCGAATGCCTGACCGGCGCGAGGCGTCTCTTCGCCGTACGTGAGCTCGTCGCGCGGTACTCGGGCGAGAACGAACCTCGTGACCGAGCTGGCATCCATGCCCTGATCGATGTGCACCTCGCCTGGGCGTCCTGGGTACGCGGCGACGCCGTTAACGCCCGCCTGGCCGAGGTCGAGCGGTTGTGCGCCGCCCTGTACTCGCTCGGGCCCGACGCAAAGACTGCCTTACTTATCGCGCGAGCGACCCTCGCACGCGCACGCCTGCTATCGGGCGAGGATGCCAGGGACGCCTGTTCCGCAGCACTGTTGCACGCCTTCGTCGCGGAGCAGGAGCCTTCGCTCGCCGAGCAGGCCGCCGCGTGCAGGCACGAGATCACGGCGCTCTACGAGCGTCTTTCCCAAGCCACTTTGCCACCGCCTGCCGAGCCTTCTTCATGAGCGCTACAACTTACCCTCAGGATCCTTCGCTGCCTTACTGGACCACGCGCTACGGCATCGCCGCGGCCGTCACCACGGACAACATCATCGCTCGATCACTGCAAACCTACGGGGAATGGGCCGAACAGGAGACAGACCTGCTCAGCTCGCTCGTCGACGAAAGGCATGTCGTGCTCGAGTTCGGCGCTGAATACGCCGCGCATGCGTTGTGGATGGCACGTGCGGTCGGCGCCCAGGGACAGCTACACCTAGTCGAGCCGCGGCGCCTCCGGTTCCAGCAATCGTGCGCGACCATCGCTCTCAACGGCCTGAATAACGTGTTCGCCCATGCGGTGTGGCTTGGGCGCTCCTCCGGCCCACGTATCCTCGTTACCGACGACGGGCCGGGCGAGAGCGTCCGCAGCACGACGCTGGACAGTCTCGAGCTCGACGCACTTGATCTTCTCAAGATCAACGAGCCCAACGCCATCGTCGATCTACTCGCGGGCGGCGCTGAGACGGTGAAGGCGCATCGCCCGCTGATCTACGCGCGTTTGTCAGGCGTCGATCAAGCGCAACCTGAAGTCGAAGCGATCAAGATGTTGGGCTATCGCGTCTGGTCACACACGCCCTATCTGTTCAATCGCGCGAACCATGCGGGCGATGCCGTTAACCTTTTCCCGGGAATGGTTCATCAGAACATCATCGCCGTGCCCGTTGAAGGGAAGCTCGATTTTCCCGAAAGGCAGGAGCTCTAGCTAAGCTGGGGCGGGCCGCTGCTTCAGACTAACAGTTTGACGCACGATCGCTATGCACGAAGCGACCAGGCGCCCGCCTGTCACCGACCTTGTTCCGTTGATGCTGGAAGGGTGTCGTTCAAGTACGTTTTTACGGCCCCGCTCAAGTACAAGTAAGTCGCGAAGGCAATAATTGACACTGCACTAAGCACTCCGTAGACGATGACATTGCTGCGAGACAACGGAACATCATTGACCGCAGGAATCCAGATAGCCGCAATATCGACGGCAACCCACCCCACGATGTAGAGAGGTCTTGCATGGGCGGCCCGACGAAGGAGTAGAAATCCCGATGTGATCAGAGGTATTGATGCGAACAAAAGGATGAAACCGCTCTTATTTGCCCACCATTCGGCCGTGGTCACTATTTTCCCGTGAACATTGACAGTGCCCGGCACGATAGAGGCGCCGATGAAAAACAGATACAGGAGCGACATCCCCGTGAGGAATCTGAGTGCTACTGGCATTTCAAAGAAGTTAACGGTCAACGTCCGTGCATGATTGATAAACGACAACTTCAATCCCCTGTTGAATATACGCGTCAAAAAAAAACGAACTCCGCGCTCCTCACCTTCGTCACCCATAGATAAAGCATCGACAAAAACACAACACCGCAAACCAACCCCGGTAGCAAACCAAAATTTCGTTAGACACTCGAGTAGGCAATGAGGCCGGTCGTGTTGACAAAGAGCAACGCTCCCTTCATCAACACGCATATGCAGCGGCGCTTCATCATCGATCCTATAAGAAAAAAGTCTGACCGAAGGTTCGACTCGTCGCCTAGTCATTTATCGCTACCGCAAGCGCTCGCAGTTTGACCACCAAAATCGCCAACCAAAGCCCCTCCTTTTTAGGCTCACGAGATTTGCAACGCCACGCCTTCGGGAATGTTCGAAATGACAAAGTCAGTGGCATCCTGAGGCCTGTCGAACATCATAGGCAGGATGCTCCAGCGGCCGCTGTCGTCCCAAATGGTGAATCCACCTCGAGCAAACTCTGCGCGAACGATGCCTTTCCAAGAAAGCGGCTTACGCACCATCCATGCGCCCTTCAGATACAGGAACATCCCCGAGATTCCTTCATCCTGCAAAACGATGGTTGACGCATTGAAGACACGAGGAACCACGATCACCATCATCGATATCCAACCCACAATGCACGCGCAT